>NZ_JBHUIP010000014.1:0-499226 GCF_042683105.1 Lacibacterium aquatile | reverse complement strand
CCGCCCTTTTCAGCCAGGATCTTCGTGATCGCAGCCGTCAGCGAGGTCTTGCCATGGTCAACGTGACCGATGGTGCCGATGTTGCAATGCGGCTTGTTCCGCTCAAATTTAGCCTTACCCATGGGGCTTTACATTCCTCTAACCGAGTGGATGCGATGTGCTGACACTACGCGGTCGCGCGAACGGCGCCGGGGGGTTGGAGCGGGTGAAGGGAATCGAACCCTCACAACCAGCTTGGAAGGCTGGGGCTCTACCATTGAGCTACACCCGCACAGTGGGTACGGATGAAACCCCCGTTTTCCGAACCGAGTCAACCATTCCGAAAAATGGCGGCCCGTTTCGACCGTTGCCTGAACCATGCACCCGGCCGGCTCCCCTGCCGAGGGCATCGTTCAACCCGGTTTTGCCGCGAAGCAAAACACGAGGCGATGCAAGTGGCCGGTTCCTTACCCGATCACCCCCGCCCTTGCAAGATCAATCTAAGCGACACCTGATGTGGAGAAAAATTGCAGCGGCCCGAAACGACAAAAGCGCCCCCGAAGGAGCGCTTTGTTGGTCACGGAAGGCGATGGTGGAGGAGGTTGGATTCGAACCAACGTAGACATAAGTCGGCAGATTTACAGTCTGCTGCCATTGACCGCTCGGCCACTCCTCCAGACGCCTCGTCCGCTCCGAGGAGCAGCGCGACGGCCGGGGAAATACGAGGTCGCGGCCCTCCCTGTCAACGCTATTTTGTTCGAAGCGAGAGATTTATCCGCTAACCCTTGCATCAAGGCCCCGGTAACGGCAGGCTCTGGCCCATGAAAAAACCTGATCGCCGTAATGCCCCCCAGGGCAAATCTTCTCATTCCCCGTCCGGTCCCCGTGGCCGGGACGAGCGCCCAGCCCGCGCCAATGCCCCTGCCCCGCAGGCGCAACCCGCCCGCGAGCCCCGCCCGGAAGGACGCCCGGACGCCCGGACAGATCGGGGCCCCCGCCCCAATAAAGGCAGCGGCAAGGGCGGCAGCGGCCAGCCCTGGCTTTATGGCCACCACGCTGTGCGCGCGGCACTTGCCAACCCCAACCGCAAAAGCCGCCGCCTGCTGTTGACCGAGGAAGCCGCCCGCGACTGGAAGCCCGTCGGCTCTCTGCGGCCGGAAGTGGTCGAGCGCATCACCATCGAGAGTGTCTTGCCCGGCGGTGCCGTTCATCAAGGCATCGCCCTGCTGGCCGATCCGCTCGAAGAGCTGGGCCTGGAGGATGTGCTGTTCACCGCAGCCCCCGATGCGGTCTTTGTCCTGCTGGATCAGGTGACCGATCCCCATAACGTCGGCGCCATCCTGCGCTCCTCGGCCGTCTTCGGCGCCGCCTGCGTCATCCAGACCGACCGGCATGCCGCAACGGCTACAGCGACGCTCGCCAAGGCCGCCTCCGGCGCGCTGGACAAGGTGCCGCTGGTGCGCGTGGTCAATCTTGCCCGCACCATCCGCCAATTGCAGGAGGAAGGTTTCTTCGTCGTCGGCCTCGACGGGCAGGCGGACAAGACCCTGGACGAAGCGGTCATGCCGGGCCGCCTCGCGCTGGTCATGGGGGCAGAAGGCGACGGACTGCGCCGCCTGACGGTCGATAGCTGCGACACACTCGGCCGTCTTCCGGCAGCCGACGATTTTGCGTCGCTGAACGTCTCCAACGCGGCGGCAGTCGCCCTTTACATCGCGTCCAAGCGGTGATGAGCCTCTCGCTCGCCCCTGCCCGCGCGCAAGACTTCGAGCTGCTGCTGGCCTTACGCATTCTGGTGATGCAGCCACAGCTTGAACGCATCGGTCGTTTCGACCCGATCCGGGCACGCGAGCGCTTCGCCAAAGTCTTCAATCCGGATACTGCCCGCCTGATCATGGCGGGCGGTATCCAGATCGGCTGCGTTGGCATGACGCCGGGAACCCCGGACTGGTCGCTGGATTATCTCTATCTCGAACCTGAATTGCAGGGGCGTGGGATCGGTGGTCGGGTCCTGGATTGGGTGCTGGCTGAAGCCGATCAGGCTGGCGCGCCGGTCGTGGTCGAGGTTCTGCGCAACAGCCCGGCCATCCGCCTCTATGAACGGGCCGGGTTCAAGCAGTTCGACATGAAGGAACACGACGTCTATCTCCGCCGCGCTGCTGCAAAGCCCACCGGTTAACGGACGGTCAGGCTCGCCCGCCAACTGGCCTTGTCCTGTTCGAACCAGACCGGCGGAGTGACCCAGGCGGCGACGGTGCCGATCACCCCCAGGACCAAGACCCAGCGGCGCCACTGGATGTCCAACGTGCTGGTCATCAGCCAGATCGCGACTCCGGCAATGACATAGCTGGGATAGATCCAACTGGCGGCGACATGCCAGAACCAGCTACCGACAGATCCTGCCGCCAGCGGTACGAACAAGGCCAGGGCAACAAGGCCGGGGCGCCTGCGCTCGCGAAACAGACGCACCAGCATCAGGATCAGCAAGGGGCAGACAACCAGGATCAGCGCCACAATAGCGCCAAGCGCCAGCCCCGGCCTGCCCCCGAACAGGATCAGCCAGTCATAGCCTGCAAAATCGGCCGGGATGCCGTGGAGCGGGCCGCTCCAGGCTGCCAGAGCATAGCGCGGCGCCCGGGTCGAGAGGAGCAGTTGCAGGATCATGACGGCGCTGAGCGCGATCAACGGCGGCAAACCGACCAGCAGATATCCCGCGATGGCCGACTTTCCATCCACAATTTGGCGATAGAAGATCGGCAGCACGGTCAGCACCGCCATCAGCACATAGATACCGTTGGGGTCCGACACCATCAGCAGCCCCAGGACGAGCCCGGCCGTCATCTGGGACTGCACATCGCCGATGGCCTCCAGGCGCGAACACCAGAAGACCAGCGCCGCGAAGATCCCCAGCGAAAGCAGCCGCGGCTGCCCCGAAACCGCGAGATACAGCAGGAAGGGATGCGCCGCGAAACTTAAGGTCAGGACCACTGCTTCCCAGCGCTTCCAACCCCGGCGGATAATCCAGGCACAGAAATAGGCCGCCATCAGGGCTGCGATCCCCACCGTGACCAGCACCAGGAACCAGGGCTGCACGCCCGGGATCTGGCGGAAGACCAGCACCAGGATGATCGTCAGCCACTGCCCGCCCGAGGAGGCCAGGGCCTCTACCGGCACGCTCCACAGCCGCTCGACCGTCGGAATGGTGAAACCGCTGCGGATGGAGATGAACGCCAGCGCGGCAAAAACGATGGCCAGCACCACGCCGACAGCCGCCGCCGTTCGGCCCAGCGGCTTCTTCGGCGTATGTCCCAGGACCTCAACCATTCTTCGCCTCGGCTGCCTTGGCGAGCGCCTGATGGGTGGCGGAGCTGGTGCCGTGCTGGGTCTTCTCCCAATAGTGCGGATTGAAGATCAGTTGGCTCAGCGCCTTATAGGCCGCGATCGAATGCATGATCCAGTAGAAGGGCTGCAGCAGCCCATAGGGCACGAGGTCGTAATATTGCCGTTTGAAGGCCGCCACGACCCCGAAATAGATGTAGAGCAGGTTGGCAACCAGCAGGTTGAACAGCGAGATATAGAGGACGACGGGCGGGAAATACTCACTGATCGCCGGCATCGGCCAGATCAGGGTGACGATGAAGGTTAGCCAAAGGATCGGGTTCAGCAGCACCGTCAGCGGCGGCCCGCCGATGAAGAACTGGAACCCCCAGAAGCCGGTATGGCCCAGCGACTTATAGAGCTTGATCGGATTGCGCATATGGACCAGCCAGGTCTGCATATAGCCCTTGATCCAGCGCGAGCGCTGCTTGATCCAGCTGGGGTAGACGCCGTTGGCTTCCTCGAACGTCGTCGAATTGACGATGCCGACGCGATAGCCCTCCTGCGTCATGCGTACGCCCAGATCCGCATCCTCCGTAACGTTGAAGGAATCCCAGGCGCCAAGCCCGCGCAAGACATCGATCTTGAAATGGTTGGAGGTGCCGCCGAGGGGAATCGGCACCCGCAGCGCATCCAGGCCCGGCAGCAGGAAGTCGAACCACTGGGAATATTCCAGCGTGAACATGCGGGTCAGCAGATTGTCGTCGCGGTTGAAGTAATTGAGGCGCGCCTGGATGCAGGCGACGTTCGGATCAGCCTTGCGGAAGGCGACCACCGCCTTCTTCAACTGGTCCGGTTCCGGCATATCCTCCGCATCATAGATGCAAAGATATTGGCCCCGGGCGAAGCGGAGCGCGTAGTTGCAGGCCTTGGGCTTGGTCTTGGGCTGGGAGTGCGGCACCCGCACGATCTCGAAGATACTGGCCGCACCCAGGGCCTTGGCGGCCTCGATGGTCTCATGATCGCCCGCCTCCAGCACCAGCTTCACGTCGAGCTTGGATTTGGGGTAGTCGAGCTTGCGCACGCTATCCACCAGCAGGGGCAGAACTTCGTGCTCCTTGTACATCGGGATCAGCAGCGTATAGACGGGCAGATCGGCGTCGGACAGGGCCGCCACCTCCTCGACCGTCACCTGCACGTCGATGCGGTGATTGCCGCCCAGCCACGTCAGCAGGAACTTGAAGCAGAAGGTCGCGAGATACAGCAGCGATACAAAGGCCGACACGCCGATTAGCGTCGCCTTGGGTGCCCACCAGAGCCCCAGGATCAACAGCGACAGGATGACCCAGACGGCGATAACCTGCCCCGACACGAAGGTCGCGCGCGCCGAATGCATCGGCATCACCCGCCACAGGCCTTCGCGGGCATCAAGATCGTCCAGCGCCTCGAACCGTTTCTGCACCTCCCACAGCACGTCGAACTTGGAGGTGATGGCGAAACGATAACCGCCTTGCCCGAACCGCCCTACGGCCCAGGTTTCCACATCCTCATTCACATCCATGGTGGCGATGGTGACACTGCCGTCCTCCCCCCGCCGCCAGGGGATCAGGGCCAGATCCAGATAGGTCTGACGCTCCCCCGCATCCGGCAGATCGTCGTCCGGCGGGGTTTCGCGCAGATTGACGAACGGCAGATCCAGCGCTTCGGCCAGTGCCTTGTAATAGCGGAAAGCCGTGGTGTGGCCGCGCGCGATCAGGATCTGACCGACGTTCGATCCCCAGCGCTCCTGCTCTCCCAAAGCCTCATCAAGGTTGGGGGGCGTGATCAGCCCATCCCGCAGCAGGATTTCGGCAGCTTTGACGCTGGCGGCACTGGAATGGCCCAGGGTTTCGAAGCGCATGGCTAGAACCTCCACCAGAGGGCGGTGAAGAGCGCGTGACCGGGGTCGATGTTCCGATTGCCCTGCTCGACATAACCGCCCAGTTGGATAGAGACGGCAGAACTCACGTCATAGACCACCGACAGCTGGGTCTTATAGACATCATAGTCCGATCCGCCGCCATGCTCGTTCGATACCCCAATGGTGTTCAGCTGCTGGACGAGCAGCAGCCAATCCGGCACCGGCCGCAGACCCAATGTTGCGTCGAAGCGAATTTCGTCCGCCGGTTCCTGCAACCGGAAACGATAAGCGCCTTCAAGATTCAGAAAGCCGCTCCAACTGCCCACCGTGAAGCCATGACCGAACAGGATGCGCGGCTCCAGGTCGATCTGCTCGCTGCCGATGCCGGGGCGACGGCTATCGTTGCTGGTGCCCGGCAGCTTCACGAGACCCTGCAAAGACAGCACGCTATTGTCACTGCGCCAGATGCGCTGGCGGGCCGAAAGATCGATATCCGCCAACCCATTGCTGCTCGCCGAACTGCCATTCGCCCGGTCATGGGACAGCCATTGATAGCGCGGCTGCGCGCCAATGGTCAGGCTATCGGTCGCGCCATATTCCAACAGAGGACTCAGCTCGAACCGGCTATAGTCCGATCCGCCAGTGCGCACTCCATCGGCGCTATAGGTCGTATCTGTGCGATACCAGGTCAGCGTGGTGATCAGCTGTCCCGTCCCCTCCCCTTGGGTCCAGGCTCCTGCCGAGGCGGAGAGAGGAACAAAGCCGACAGCGATGGCGAACAGGGCCGCTCTCATCGAACCTCTCCCCGGCGCAGGCGCAGCACGATGAAAAGCGCCAGTGCCGACAGCAGCAGCCAGCCCAGCACAAACAGTTCGGTCCGATAGAGCGTCAGTTGATCCTGAAAGGTCAGCTGTTCAGGATATTCGACCGAGCGGCGTTCCGATTTAGTATCGACGGCCGTCGCGCGTACCCCATCCAAGACCGTAACCGTGCCATCGATACCGCCCGCAACCCGCGCACTGCCCGGCGCACCAGGATAGATCCAGACGGCTTGCCGCCGGGGTGTCTGCACCAGTTGCACGACGCTGGCCTCGACAGGCTGAGCGAGCGACAGAGTCCCTTGACCATCGGGCAGCGCGATATCGACCCGGCCACGTCCGAACTGGACCGGCGCCCCCGCCAGATCGGCAGGCGGCATACGGCCGAACCAGATAGTCGGCCCCCGGTCGATGCCGGTGGTCGGCGCCCCTTCGACAACAGAGATCGACGCCCCCGGCCCGGCGCGGTCATCAATCAGTTGCGCGATGACAGGCAGGAACTCCCGCAGCCGATTGGCATATTCCGGCTGCACGGCCACATGGGCCTGACCATCGGGTGAGATAAACAGATGCCGCAAATCATAGGCATCGACCCGCTGGTCGGTCAGTTCCAGATAGCTCGTGCCGCGCAGCTGGAAGGAGGCGCCCTGCGAGCATTGCCCCGCGCGGGCGAGGTGACGCAGGCGGATTTCCAGCCGTCCGCCGTCGCTGACCAGATCGCCCGGCAGTTCGATCCGGCGACCGTCCAGCCCGAACTCATCCCGGAGCGCGAAGCTGTCGACAAAGGCGCCGTCGATATAGACATCGGCGACCACGATCTCCTGGGCAGACAATTCTGAGCCCTGCCCGAATAGGACGACGGCACGCGGCAGGCGTCCTTGGGGCAGGCGATGAACCGGGATCGTAATGGTCTCGACGGTGCGGGCCTGAAGACGCGCGGTGCGCTCGCGATAGCCCAAGGCCGCCAGGGTCACCTTGTTCGCATCCGGTGCCACGCCCCGCGCCAAGGCGCTGTCGAGCGCCAGTTCCGCCGACTGCACTTCGGGCAGCAGGATCAAGGCGCGGGCAGCCTCCGGCGAGGAGATCTGCAAACTGGCCCCTGCCCGTGCGCTGGAAGCGACGACGGTCGTCGGCTCGCGGGCTCCGGCAATCAGAATGTCCGGAGCATTTCCGGCGGTGATACTGTCTGGCAGATCGACGAATTGCGGGCGGGCGCCGCGCCGCCGCAGCGCGCCATAGATCTCCAGGGCTGCTTCCGACTGCGCCAAGGTAGGCTCGGCCGGAATTCCGACCCGGATATCGCCAACGGCCCGTCGCCAAAGCTCACCGGGCAACGGCAAGGCTCCCGCTCCGCGCTCCACATCGAACGTGCTATCGCCGCTGATCCGCACCCAGCTGGCCGCACTTTCCGCCACCCCGCAATTGCCGATACCTCCCGGCAAGTCGACGTTGAATTCGACCCGGGCATAATCGGCCTGCAGGCTTTCCGCCGGGATCTCGACCGACAGGCGGCTGCGGGCCGTCTGATCCAATTGAACGGTCGCCAGCGGAATCCCGCCAACCCTGACAGTGAGCATCGCTCCTGGCGGCAGCAGGCCGGAGGTTTGGGCATCGAACCGCAGGCGTCCGTCACTGGCACGCGCAGGCAACGGAAAGAAGACCTCCGCCGCAGTCTGAGATGCAGTCAGCAGAGCGCCATCGGCATATCCCAGATCGGCAAGGCGGATGGTATCGGCGTGGGCCATGCCGCAAAGCGCGGCCAGGGCGGTGGCCAGAATCGCGGTTCGTCGTGCGGATGCCATTGGGGCTGGCCTCTTATTCTTCAATACGACTGCTGGCCCCAAGATGACCGCTGGCGACACTCCAGGGGCAGGGATAAAATTGTGACCGATGTGAAGCTAACGCTGCAACCCTTCGTTTCCAGCGCTTAGCTGAAAAAGAAACCGGGCGGGATACGCCCGTGCGCACCCCACCCGATCCACAACCGATAGCAAGTGTGACTTAGCTAGCGCCCCAGTGCCGCCGCCACCCCTGCACCGTAAGCCGGATCGGCCTGGGTGCAGTGGGCGATGTGCCGGTCCTGGATCTCCTTCGACACACCCCCCAGCTGGCGCGCCGTGTTTTCGAACAGCAGTTGCTTCTTTTCCGGGGTCATCAGGCGGAAGAGATTACCCGGCTGCTCGAAATGATCCTCATCGACCCGGTGATCCCAGTGATCGGCAGCCCCTTCAATCGGCAGGGGCGGTTCGGACGCGCGGAGATTATGATCCGGCCATTCGCCCCGGCTATTGGGAGAATAGCTGGTCGTGGCACCCAGGTTGCCATCGACCCGCATGGCGCCATCCCGATGATAGGAATGGTAAGGGCAGCGCGGGGCATTCACCGGGATCGAGTTGAAATTGACGCCCAACCGATAGCGCTGAGTATCGCCATAAGAGAAGAGCCGCGCCTGCAACATGCGGTCGGGCGAGAAACCGATTCCCGGCACGATGTTGGCAGGCGAGAAAGCCGACTGCTCCACTTCGGCAAAGACATTCTCCGGGTTGCGGTTAAGTTCCATCACCCCCGCCTCGATCAGCGGGAAATCGCCATGCGGCCAGACTTTGGTCAGGTCGAAGGGGTTGTGTTTATGCGTCTTGGCCTGAGCCTCCGTCATCACCTGGATGAACAGGGTCCAACGGGGGAAATCCCCCGCCTCGATGCTGCCGAAGAGGTCGCGCTGATGGCTTTCGCGATCTCCGCCGACCACGACAGCGGCTTCGGCATCCGTCAGGTTCTCGATCCCTTGGTGGCTGCGGAAATGGAATTTCACCCATACCCGTTCGTTCGCGGCATTGATCATGCTGAAGGTATGGCTGCCGAAGCCGTGCATGTGGCGGTAGCTCTTGGGAAGCCCGCGGTCGGACATCACGATGGTGACCTGATGCAGCGCCTCGGGCAGCAGGGTCCAGAAGTCCCAGTTATTCTCCGCCGACCGCATGCCGGTCTTGGGATCGCGTTTCACCGCGTGATTGAGGTCCGGGAACCGCAGGGGGTCGCGGAAGAAGAACACCGGCGTGTTGTTGCCGACGACATCCCAATTGCCCTCGTCCGTGTAGAATTTGACTGCAAAGCCCCGGATATCGCGCTCGGCATCGGCCGCCCCGCGTTCCCCCGCCACGGTCGAGAAGCGCAGGAAAAGATCCGTTTTCTTGCCGACCTGCGAGAAAATGCTGGCCTTGGTATAGCGGGTGATGTCCTGGGTGACGGTGAAGGTGCCATAGGCCCCCGATCCCTTGGCGTGCATCCGGCGTTCAGGGATCACCTCGCGGTCGAAATGCGCCAGTTTCTCGATGAGCCAGATATCCTGAAGCAGCGCCGGGCCGCGCGGGCCTGCGGTCAGCGAGTTCAGGTTATCGGCGACAGGGGCGCCCGTGGCATGGGTAAACGTCGGTTTGGTCATCGCGTCCTCTTTGGCTGAAAGGCTGAGAGTTGAGCGGCGGTCCACGGCCCCGTCCTAAGCGTATGGCCAAAGCACGTGGACTTGAAGCGCGCTCATCCTAATCGGCGAAGCCGGATCAGGGAATGGCAAGAAAGCGGTAGCCACCGCCCTTCCGCTCGGCCATGCCCGCCCCAGGGGTGGGCCAGTGATAGCCGAGCATGCGCGTGCGGTCGGTCGCCACCCGGTCGATAAGAGCGGTGCGGGTCCTGACCGCCAGATCCTGGTCGGTGTCGAAGCCGAAGCGCCACTGCGGATGCTCGAAGGAAATCAGGGCATTATTGATGGCATCGGCCGAGATCAGCAGCCCGTCGCCGCCCTCCATCTCCAGCGAGATATGCCCCGGCGTGTGACCCGGCGTCGCTAAAACCCGGAGGCCGCTGACGATATCGTCGCCCGCCTTCACCAGACAAACCCGGTCGATGATGGCTCCAAGATCGCGCTGGGCGCCGAGCGCGAACTCATGCAGAGCGGACGGCACGCGGAACTCCCAGCCTTTTGCCGTCCAGAAATCCCATTCGATGGCGGATACATAATATCCGGCATTGGGGAATGTCAGGGAGCCGTCGGGGCGGATGATCCCGCCAGCATGATCGGGATGGGCGTGGGTGAGTACCACCTTCGTCACCGCCGCAGGATCAACCCCGGCAGCGAGGAGATTATCGAGCAAGCGGCCGGCACTGGCCTGGAACTTATCGCCCGATCCGGTATCCACCAAGATCAGATCCTCTCCTTTCCGGATCAGCGGGATATTGACGCTGATGTCCGCGCTGTCAGTCCGGCCGGAGTAACGCTCCATCAGCCCCGGCAGGATGTCAGGGGGCGCGTCGGGGGCAATGATACCGCTCGGCAGCGTTATGAACCCGTCGCTGAATACCGACAGATCGAACTCTCCGACCGAGAAGCGATGGGGCTTTGTCGCAACGGTAAGACTATCCATGGCACCGATCCTTCCAGGAAAAAGGGCGGCCCCGGTCGGGAGCCGCCCCTTGCGGCCTTACGCCTTGGCGAAATCCAGCAGATCCTTGTTCACCTGATCCTTATGGGTATCGGTGATCCCATGCGGGGCACCGGCATAGACCTTGAGGATCGAGCCCTTGACGATCTTGGCAGAGGCCCGTCCTGCGGCATCGATGGGAACGATCTGATCGTCGTCGCCATGGATGATCAGGGTCGGGACATTGACCTTCTTCAGATCTTCCCGGAAATCGGTCTGCGAGAAGGCGACGACACTGTCGTAGGTATTCTTGTGACCGCCCATCATGCCCTGCATCCAGAAGCTGTCGATCATGCCCTGAGACGGTTTGGCACCCTCGCGGTTGAAGCCGAAGAAGGGCCCCGACGCGATATCCTTATAGAGCTGCGAGCGGTCCTTGAGGCTGCCCGCCTGAATACCATCGAAGACTTCCTTGGGCAGGCCACCGGGATTATCGGCAGTCTTCACCATGAGCGGCGGCACTGCGCTGACCAGCACAAATTTGGCGATGCGGCTGGTGCCATGACGGCCGATGTAGCGCGTGATCTCGCCGCCGCCGGTGGAGAAGCCGATCAGGATGACGTTCTTCAGGTCCAGATGCTCGATCAGTTGGGCAAGATCATCGGCATAATGATCCATATCGTTGCCGTCCCAGGGCTGACTGGAACGCCCATGGCCGCGACGGTCATGACCGATGGCACGGAAGCCATTATTGGCGAAATGCAGCATCTGCGATTCCCAGCTGTCGGAGCTGAGCGGCCAGCCATGGGCGAAAATCACGGGCTGCCCCTTGCCCCAATCCTTGTAATAGATCTCGACGCCGTCCTTGGTGGTGAAGGTGCTGCTCATGGTTTTCGCTCCGGATGAAGAGGGGGTTTTCGACTGGTTCGACGGGGCGGCGAGGCTCGCCGTCGGCAGGGTGGCGGCGGCTACGGCGGCACTCGCTCCGCCGAGCAGCAGATCGCGACGCGTGGCAAGCAAGCCGGTTTCGCTGGTCATCATTTTTGCTCCTCAGATTGCATGGTCAGGCAGCTCTGGCCGCCGCCCTGAACTGAGAGTGAGTATCGATCGTTCGCCTGCCGATTTCTTGAAGATCAGGACTGTCTGTTTTTGTAAAAAACGACTGAACAGTCAGAAAAAAATTCCGGGCACTTAAAAAAATAACGCCCTCACAAAGGAGGGCGCTCAAATACTCAGCAGACTAAACCTTAGTATCAATTGACAAAGGCCACCCGACGCTGACGGCGCCAGCTGTGGGGCGGTGCGCCCGTCGAGCGATGAAACACTCGGGACAAATGCGCCTGATCGCAGAAGCCGCAGCTTACCGCAATCTGGCTCAGGGGATCCGTTGTCGTGGTGATCATGGACTTGGCGAGAGCGATCCGCCGCTCGATGACATATTGCCCGAAGGAGGTGCCGAAGGTCGTCTTGAAGGCGCGGGCGAAGTGACTGACGCTGAGGCGCGCCACCTTGCTGACAGATTCGCGACAGAGCTTGCCTCCGAGGTTTTCTTCGATGAAGTCGGCGACCTTCTTCTTCTGCCAGGGCGCAAGCCCGCCCGATGTCTGCGGCACCGGGCGGCGCAGCAGGCTGGCGGCACGGTCGATATAGGCAATGACGCCGTCCCGGTCGCCTTCCAAGGCATCCAGAGCTTCGACAAGAAGATGCGCAATGTCCTGGCGATTGGCGTTCTGAGGGGGGACAGGAAGCGAGGACAACATGGGACACCCTTTGACGTTTGAGGATCGAATGCCCCAAGCATCACTCCGCCGCCCTCAAGCCGCGAGTTAAGCGGTGATAAGATCTGTTCAGCACACAAACAATTTAAAGATTTCCATTATTTCAATAGCTTACACATTCATTCCCTCAGACATCAGGTCGTGTGATGACTGTCGCTTTACAGAGATTCACACGTCTTAATTCGCATTACGATCGTTCTGTCCCTCATTGTGGCACGCATGTATCGACCGATGCCCCAGGACGTTTGCGCGATGAGAATCCTGATTGTCCTGACTTCCCCTGAAAAGCTGCCGACCGGCGAGCGGATCGGCTTCCAGTTGGAGGATTTCGCCCTGGCATACTATGGCTTTGGCGATCTGGGCATGGAGGTGGTTATCGCCTCCTCCCAAGGGGGCGAACCATTCTATTTACGGAACACCTCCCCACCTGTCCCGCTGATCGAGCGTTTTCAAGCTGATCAAGCTGCACGCATATCGCTCTCCGATACGCTGCGGCTCGACCAGATCCATGCCGATGACTTCGCCGCGCTCTTTTGTCTCGGTGAGCAGGATGATTCTGCGGGCGATCTGGTCGGGCACTTCAGGAAACTCGGAAAACCCGTAGCTCTGACCTCCCCGGACGGCACCCTCTATGTCGAACGTGATGATGTGCTGGTAACGGGGCAAAATACGGCTTCCATCCCCGCCGCCGTGCAGTTGATTGGCCGGATGCTGATGTCCAAATCGCTGCCGTGACATATCGCCCCAGTACCCGATCAAAATTCAGGCATCTTCTGGAAAAAATCGAACGATCACAGTAGCATGGCGCCCCGGGGAGATATTCGATGGGCGAACAGCCGCTTTCGTTCGGTTCGTTTCAGCTATTTGCAAGTCAAAGACTGCTGCTGGAGCAGGGTAAGCCCATGCGCCTTGGCAGCCGCGCCTTCGATATTCTGCTCGCACTTGTCGCCCGCCCCGGCGAGGTCATCAACAAGGAAGAACTGATCGCCCAGGTCTGGCCCGACACTTTTGTCGAGGAAACCAGCCTGCGGGTCCATATCGCCGCCCTGCGTAAAGCGCTCGGAGACGACACCTCCGCCAGCCGCTTCATCGCGAATGTGCCCGGACGCGGTTATTGTTTCGTCGCCTCGGTATCGAGTGGACCGCCGACACAGCCGCCCATTCTTCCCACTGCAGAATTGGCAGCGCTGCCATCCCTGCCGGTTTCCATCACCCGGGTGATCGGCCGGGATGATGTCGTGGCGGCGATATCGGCACAGCTCACCCTGTCGCGCCTCGTGACCATCCTAGGGCCAGGCGGCATCGGCAAGACCACAGTCGCCTTAGCCGTTGCCGAGTCTGTCGCAGAGCGTTATCGCGACGGCATCGCCTTTGTCGATCTGGCGCCAGTTACCGACCCCAGGGCAGTCCCCAGCGCCCTCGCGGCAGCTCTTGGGCTTACGGACAGGTCAGAGGTACTTCTCCGCGATCTCATCGGCCATCTGCGGGGCCGGGAGATGCTGGTGGTGTTCGACAATTGCGAACATCTCATCGCCGAAGCCGCCGGTCTGATCGAGACTCTGCTGCGGCAAGTTCCCGATACCCGCTGGCTGGCAACCAGTCGTGAGCAGCTTCGCATCACCGGAGAATGGGTCCAGCGCCTGAGCGCCCTGGATGTCCCCCCGGAACAGGAAGACATGAGCGCCGACCAAGCCCGGCGCTATTCCGCCGTTGAACTCTTCATCGAACGCGCGTCAGCCGGCCTCGGCGGCTATAACCTGTCCGATGCCGATGCGCCGCTGGTTGCGGAGATCTGTCGCCGCCTGGATGGGATCGCGCTGGCCATCGAACTGGCAGCGGGTCAGCTCGATATCATGGGTGTGCGGGACATCGCCGCATCACTCGAAGATTGTTTCCGTATCCTGACCCGAGGCCGGCGGACCGCCCTGCCCCGCCACCAGACCCTCCGCGCGACCCTGGATTGGAGCTATCGCGTTCTGCCGCACGAGGAACAGGTCGTGCTGCGGCGGCTGGCCGTCTTCAATGGCGGTTTCACGCTGGAGGCGGCCAGGACCATTCTGGCGGACGAAAAACTTTCCCCAGCCGCTGTGATCGAGGCGGTCGCCAATCTGATCGCCAAATCACTAATTTCGGCCGATATCGCCGGGGACAACGGGCGCTATCGCCTGATGGACACGACACGCACCTATGCTCTCGAACAGTTGAACGAGGCGGGTGAGACGGCTGTTCACCGGCATCGGCATGCCACCTACTATCGCAGTGTCTTCGAACGGTCCGAGGGCGAATGGGAAACGCGCCCGACACCGGAATGGCTCGAAGACTATGCCCGGCATATAGGTAATCTGCGCGCCGCCCTCGACTGGTCGTTCGGTCCCGAGGGCGATCCGATGGTCGGTGTCGCACTCACAGTTGCCGCCGTCCCCTTCTGGCTTTCCCTGCTGCTGGTCGAGGAATGCGAAGGCCGGGTGCAGCAGGCGCTCCTCGTCCTGAACATTCAACCGGCTGGAGCGGCGGATCACGCGAAGATGCGTCTGCATGCCGCCCTGGGCTGGCCGAAGATGCGGGCCATCACCGGGTTGCTGAGCCGGGGTGATGCCTGGCGCGTGACGCTGGATCTGGCCGAATCGCTGGGCGACGTCGATTATCAGATGCGGGCCCTTTGGGCGCTGTGGGTGGATCGCACCAATGCAGCAGAACCGCGCACGGCCCTTGAACTCGCGGATCGTTTTTGCGCCCTCGCCGCCCGCTCTGGCGATCCGTCGGACCGCCATATCGGCGAACGGATGCAATCGCGGTCCCTGCTTTTCCTGGGCAAGCTACCCCAGGCGCGCCAGTTGATCGACCGGATGATCGCCCAATATCGGGCCCCCATAAATCGTTCGCATCACGTGCGGTTTCTATACGACCAGAAGGTCGTCGCTCGCATCACGCTTGCCCGTGTGCTTTGGCTCCAAGGGCATTTTGAGCAGGCGATGGCAGAGGTCGAGAGTAACCTTGCCGAGGCCCAGGCTGGCGGTCACAGCCTGTCGGCCGCCCATGCGCTATCCGATGCCGCCTGCGCCGTCGCCCTCCTCCAGGGAGACCTGGAGACAGCAGCCCGCTACATCACGATGCTGAAGGATCAGACACGCGCCCAGTCGATGGATGTCTGGAACGTCTATGCCGACGGCTTTCAGGGGGAATTGCTGATCCGCCAGGGGCAGGTGGATGCAGGGATTATCCTTCTGCAGGATGCCATTCAGCAACTGCAGAACACCTGCTTCATCCTGTTCCAATCCTGCTTCCAGGGCGCCTATGCTGAGGGTCAGGCCTTGGCCGGGAATGGGGCTCTGGCGCTCGGCATCGTCGAAGCAGAAATCGCCCGCTGCCGTCAGACGGAGGAGCTATGGTTTATGCCGGAGCTCCATCGTATCCATGCCGGACTGCTGCGCCAGACGAGTGCGAGCCTGGACACGGTTGAAGCGGCCTATCAGGCATCGCTTCAGCTTGCCCGTGAACAAGGTGCCCTGGCGTGGGAACTGCGCACAGCGATCAGCTATACGGGTTTTCTGGAGGATATCGGCCGGGCGGCTGAGGGGGGCGATCTGCTCATCGATATCTGTGGCCGGATGCCCGCAGGCCAGCCCTCCCCTGATATGGTGACCGCCCGAGCGCTGCTCGATCAACTTCGACACGAAAAACCCGTCGAAGCCTGATCCTCGGCACCCGTCGTTTGGGCGCCCCGATACAAGATTGCGGCCGCGTGTTCAGTCAGGATCCCCCCGAGTTTTGGGATTTCCTGGAGAAAGATCATGCGCTATCGGATTTTTGGCCGGACGGGCTTACGTGTCTCCTCTTTTGCCCTGGGCACAGGGAATTTCGGCAAGGGCTGGGGCTATGGCTCGGATCGCGAGGAAGCCCGTCAGGTCTTTGACCATTATCGGGCGGCAGGCGGGAATTTCATCGATACCGCCGATCAGTATCAGTTCGGCCAGTCAGAGGAGTTTTTGGGAGATTTCATGGCCCAGGACCGCGAGGATATTGTCCTGGCGACCAAGTACTCCCTCGGTGATCGCCCCGACGCCGGGCTTCAGCGCACCGGCAATAGTCGCAAATCCATGTTGCGATCTGTCGAGGCGAGCCTGAAGCGTCTGAAGACAGACCGCATCGATCTGCTCTGGGTGCATATGCCGGACGGCGTGACCCCCATTGATGAGATTGCCCGCGGGTTGGACGATCTCGCGCGCTCCGGCAAGATCCTCTACGCGGGCCTGTCGGATTTCCCGGCCTGGCGCGTTGCCAGTGCCGCCACTCTGGCCGAGGTACGGGGCTGGTCTCCTATCGCCGCCGTGCAGCTCGAATATAGCCTTGTCGAGCGGTCGTCTGAGCGGGAGTTACTGCCCATGGCGGAGGCTTTTGGCCTCGGGACTGTCGGCTGGTCACCGCTGGGCGGCGGTCTGCTGACCGGCAAATATCGCAAAGGCGAAAGCGGCCGCGCCCAGGGCCTGGGCGCCGTTATCCATGGGGAAAGCGACGCCCGCAAAACAGCAACGGTCGATACCGTGCTGGCGGTGGCCGAAGAAACAGGAAAGTCGCCGGGCCAGGTCGCCATCGCCTGGGTCCTGTCCAAGGGGGTGTTGCCGATCCTCGGTCCCCGCACGCCCGAGCAGCTTGCCGATAACCTCAAAGCCTTGGAGGTTGCTCTTTCCCCTGAACAGATCGAACGCCTCGACAGCGCGAGCGCCATACCGCTGGGCTTCCCCTATGACATCGTCGCCGCCTCTGCCGATCCACTGGCAGGCGGCAAGCGCGCCTTGACCGATTTCCCTCGCTTTGCCGTCCGATGACATTCTGCAGGTGAACATAGGTAATTATTGGCTGCTCATGCTCTTCGGTTGCCTTGATAAGCCGGATGTTCTGGGGTATTTAGTCGCCGACGCCGGCTTAGCACAGTGGTAGTGCAGCGGTTTTGTAAACCGAAGGTCGCGGGTTCAAATCCTGCAGCCGGCACCAAGGCTTTAAAAAACAAAGGCCGCAGTTTTCTGCGGCCTTTGTGCTTTTCGGGCTTCTCAATCCAGGCTTTCCGACACATCGAAAGATCGCTCGCGAAAGCCCCGCAGGATCAGGACTTGGCGGCGAGATCGGCCGGGACCAGCGTCACGCCATGATAGCGGTGGTAGATCTCGACCAGCTTGCCGTTATCCAGGTTCTTCTTCACGAACTCGTTCAGTTTGGCCTGGAGCTTCGGCTCGTTCTTACGCAGGGCGATGCCGAGCGGGAAGCCCTTCATCACGAACTTGGTATCGAGGTCGAGCTTCGGGTTGTCCTTGCGAAGCTGGTTCAGCAACGGCAGCGAGGTGGCATAGATCTGCAGCTGACCGGAGGTGATCGAGGTGGTGGAGGTGGGGTCATCCTCGAAGCGGGTGATCTGGACGTTTGCAACGCCATTGGTGCCGCGGGTCAGTTCCTGGTCGTTCACGGTGCCGCGGGTAACCGCAATGCCGCCCTTGCCCCCCAGATCGGCGTAAGAGGAGATGTTCATCGCCTTCGGAGCCGCAACGACGCACTGCAGTTCGGCATAGGCGGTCGAGAAATCGATGACCTTCTTGCGCTCGTCGGTGATCGACAGGGCGGAGATCACGACATCGGCCTTGTTGGCCATCAGGAACTGCACGCGGTTCGGGGTCGAAACCTGGACGATTTCCAGCTCGACACCCAGTTCCTGGGCCAGCAGATGTGCCGTTTCAACATCCGATCCGGTCGGTTTGAAGGCGGCATCCATCATGCCGTGGGGCGGGTTGCCGAGGTCGATGGCAACCATCAGCTTCTTGCGCTGCATGATGGTATCCAGGGTGTCGGCCAGCGCAGGAACGGCGCTTGATGCCAGCAGGCCGAGGCCCAGAACACCCGAGAGAAGCAGATTGCGACGGTTCATTTTATTCGTTTCCTCACTAGTCGTTGGGTCGTTATCGGGAATGGCCGTCGTAACGCGGCCTTGGTCGGACGGGGTTAAAGCCCCACGCCGACGAAGTTTCTGAGCTCGGGCGTTGAGGGCGAGCGCAGGATGTCACTCGGTCCGGCTTCGTGGACGCGGCCCTCGTGCATGAAGATGATCCGGTTGGCGACACCGGCGGCGAAGGCCATTTCATGGGTGACGAGCAGCATGGTCATGCCGCTGCGCGCCAGCTCCTCAATGACTTTCAGCACCTCGCCCGTCAGTTCGGGATCAAGGGCGGAGGTCACCTCGTCGAACAGCATGACCTGCGGACGCATAGCTAGCGAGCGGGCGATGGCGACGCGCTGCTGCTGACCGCCCGAAAGCTGCTCGGGATAGGAGTTCAGCTTCTCGGCAAGACCGACCTGGGTCAGCACCTCGACTGCCAGATCCTTGGCCTTCCTGCGGTCCATCTTCTTCACCCAGCGCGGGGCAAGCGTGATGTTCTGCTCCACGGTCAGATGCGGGAAGAGGTTGTAGCTCTGAAAGACGATGCCGACGTCCTGACGCAGCTTGCGGAGCTGCAATTTCGGATCGCTGACCACATGGCCGCAGACCGTGATCTGGCCTTTGCTGATCGTCTCCAGCCGGTCGATGCAGCGCAGCGCCGTCGATTTGCCGGACCCGCTGCGCCCGATGAGGGCCACCACCTCGCCCTTGGCGACATCGAAGCTGACGCCGTTGAGGACCTGGAGGTTGCCGTAGAACTTGTGGACGTCCTGAAAGCTAATGATGGGCGACATTGAGTTTTCTCTCCAGACGGCGACTCAGCCAGGACAGCGGATAGCAGAGCAGGAAATAGAGGCCCGCGATCACCAGATAGACCCGGAAAGGCTGGAAGGTGGCGTTGTTGATGAGCTTGCCGATGTAAGTCATTTCGGCCATCCCGATCACCGAGACGATCGAGGTGTTCTTGATGATCTGCACCATGAAGCCGACGGTCGGCGGGGTCGCGATACGCAGGGCCTGGGGCAGGATCACGAGCCCCATGCGCTGGGCACCGGTCAGGGCCAGACAATCGGCGGCCTCCCACTGGGTCTTCGGCACGGCCTGCAGGCATCCGCGCCAGATCTCGCCAAGATAGGCCGACGAGAAGAGGGTCATCGCCAGGCAGGCGGCAACCAGGGGCGGCATGTCGAAGCCCAGGATCGGCAGGCCGAAATAGAGCACGAAGATCAGCACCAGCAGCGGCGTCCCCTGGATCAGGGTGACATAGACCAGCGCTAGCCTCTGGACCGTCATGGACCGCGAGATGCGGGCAAGCGCGATGCCGAAACCAACCAGACCACCCGCGAAGAAGCCGACCAGCGACAGGAAGACCGTCCAGGTCAGGCCACCGATGAGCGCATCCCAATGGCTGGGCGCAAGTCCGAGCAGCCCGGCGATCATAGCGACGTCCTCAGCTTGCGGCGGCGGGTAAAGGCGAATTGCCCAACACCCCAGAACAACCCGCGCATGGCAAAGGACAGCAGGAGATAAAGCCCGGCGATCACCAGGAAGACCTCGAACGGGCGGAACGTGTCGGACTGGATACGGCTGGCCGCCGCCGTCATCTCCTCGGCCGAGATCTGCGAGGCAATGGAGGTACCCAGCATCAGCAGCACATATTGGCTGGCCAGCGCGGGATAGACTTTCTCGATGGCGGTCGGCAGCACGATGGCCGTCAGCACCTGCCAGCGTGACAGGGCAAGACAGTCACCCGCTTCGATCTGGCCCTTGTGGATCGACTGGATACCCGCGCGGATGATCTCGCTCGAATAGGCGCCGATATTGATCGTGAGACCGATCACCGCCGAGGTGGTGGCGGAGAATTTGAGCCCGAGGGAGGCCAACCCGAAGAACACGACGAAGAGCTGCACCAGCAGCGGCGTATTGCGGATGACCTCCACATACACCCCGATCAGCGCCCGCAGAACCCGCGACTTGCTGGTGCTCGCCACGGCGCAGACAGTCCCGAGCAGGAACCCGCATACCGTCGCCATCACCGCAAGCTGAACGGTCAGCACAAGCCCTTCGGCAAGCATCGGCCAGTAATCTTGCAGGAATGAGAAGTCGAAACTGTAGTTCATGGTCCGGGGCTTTGCCCTCTTTCCCTTAGGGTTTCCTCCACCCGGTCCTGCCCTCCTCCTAACCCAGGAAGGCAGGACCGATACCCTGACGGTCAGGCCATGAACTGGCCGCCGTTGACCTCCAGAACCTGCCCGGTGATGTAGCCGCTCATCTTCTTCGACGCGAAGAAGACATAGGCACCGATGCAATCCTCCGGCGTGCCGATCACCCCTTGCGGGATGGTCTTGCGCATGGCTTCCAGGATTTCCGGGGTCGAATAGCGCTCATGGAACGGGGTCGCGATAACGCCCGGCGAGACGCCATTGACGCGGATGTTCGCCCCGGCCAGTTCCTTGGCGAGATTGCGGGTGGCATTCAGCACAAACGCCTTGGCACCGGCATAAAGCAGCGCGCCAGGACCACCGCCATTGCGGGCGGCGATCGAGCTGGTGTTGATGATGCTGCCGCCACCGGCCTGCCGCATATGGCGCGCAGCAGCCTGCGAGGCGACCACGACCGAGCGGACATTGAGGTCCATGACGCGGTCGTAGAAATCGTCGGTGATCTCGTCCAGCGGCATGCGCTGCACCAGCGCACCGGCGTTATTCACCAGCACATCCAGACCGCCCAGACCGGCCGCCGCTTCATCGACGATGCGGGTGGTTTCGGCCGAGGACGAAACATCGCCGCCGATCAGGATCGCCGTGCCGCCCGCAGCCGTGATTTCCTTCAGCAGTGCCTCGGCTGGTTCCTTGCTCTGGTTATAGTGGATCGCGACGGCGGCGCCGTAACCGGCATAGGCCTTGGTGATCGCGGCGCCGATACCGGTGCTCGAACCCGTCACCAGGATGCGCTTGCCCTTGAGGTCGTCCATTGTCTTCTTCTCCTTAGGCGAAAGCGGGATAGCGGCCGGGGAACGTCTGACCAGCCTCTTCGATGGCGAGGCCCTTGGCGAAGGCCGGGCTTTGGGTCCAGGGCCGCGCCATGGCGTCCGTCATCTTGTTGATCTCGGCCAGATAGCCCGCGCCTTCGGTGGCGAGTGCCTTCTCCATAGCGGCCAGATCGGGATAATGCTGCTGGAAGGCCTGCCACCAGATCGCGCGACCGGCCAGGAAACCGCTGGCACCGGCCTTGAAGGCGTAATGCAGCACGCGGCGGAATTCTTCCATACCCGCGCCAGCCGACAGCATCACCCAGGGCTTGTCGATCAGCTTGCCCATCTCGTCGAACCAACGCTGAGCCTCGGCAACCTCGGCGCCACCCTTGGCAGGGTCCGGCAGATGGCTTGCGGCCAAGGGGCTTTCGAGCTTGTAGATATCGACGCCATATTCGGGCGAGGCGAAATCGCGCACGCTCTGCAGCACCAGCTCGGGCCGCTTGTCCTTGTGCTCGATATAATCGGTGGTGTGGTCCGTGGCGCCCGCGAAGGGGAACACCAGCAGTTCCAGCAGGAAGGCGAGGTCATAGGCCTTGCAGGCCGCGCCGACTTCACGCACCAGGTTATGCTGATGCTCACGGACATCCGCCGAGCAGTCGGGGCGATACCAAAGCAGCAGCTTCACGCCATCGGCGCCCGCCCGCTTGATCTTGTCGACGCCCCAATCCTTCATGGCAAAGGTCTTGCGGCCGCCGGGGCTTTCGTCGAAGGCGAAGTTTTCGAGCGTCAGCAGCAGGCCGGGATTGGTCGGCAGCACGTCGAACGACAGGCTATAGCCATAGTCCGGGTCGATCAGGACGGCGGTGCTATCGGGCGCCAGGGCCTTGACCAGCGAGCGCTTGACGCCGCCGACCCGTTCATAGCTGGCCGAGCCCGCACCGAGCTTCTGGTCGATTGCCTTGATGATCGGCGGCCGCTGGTCTGCGGCCATCATCTTGAAGCGGCCTTGCGCGTCGGAAAGGCGGCGCAGCGCGCGGAACTTCCCGGCCGACAGGGTACTGGTCATGACAAATCCTTGGTGTTGGTGAGGGAGGAGCCGCCCTTCGCGAGGAACGCGTCCACTTCGGCGGCTGTGGGAATGCTGGCGCCACCGCCCCAGCGGGTGCATTTCACGGCGGCGACCAGATTGGCAAAACGCATGGCGTCATGGGGGGAGAGGCGCCGAGCGACGGCCAGCGCGAAGGCGCCATGGAAAACGTCCCCCGCCGCCAGTGTATCGATAGCTTCGACGCTGAGGCCGGGTTCGTTATGGTAGCCGTCTTTGTCGATCCAGCAGACGCCGCCTTTGCCCAGCGTCACGCCGACCAGCGTATGGCCACCGGCGTCCCAGATCATGCGCAGGCTGGCTTCGACATCACTGGCGCCGCCGTTGATCTGAGCCAGGGCAGGTTCGGAGAAAACAACGTGAGAAGCCAGCGGAACCAGCGCTGCCAGCGATGCCCGATCCGAGGTCAGATCGGCGTCCAGAACCGTCGGCTTGCCCAGGGCATTCGCCTTCTCGATCACGATCCGGGAAGCGGCAGGCCACCGGACATCGGCCAGCACCGCATCGTAACTGTCGATATCGTCAAGTGGCAGCCAGGAAGCATCGGTATCGAGCTTGGGATCGGCGAAAACCAGCAGCATGCGTTCACCATCGCCGGTCACCCCCACCGCCGAGATACCCGACCGGGCATCATCGACCCGGCGAACCCGCGAGACATCAACCTGGCTACGGCGTAGATCATCCACGATCCGGTCCCCCTGCATGTCGTTACCGATGCGGGCCCAGAGGGTGGCACTGCCGCCCTGGCGGGCAATGGTGATAGCGGCATTGGCGGCGGGGCCGCCAGCGGCCGAAGCGAAGTCCGACGCAAAGACCTTGGTCGGTTCGGTCGGGAAATACGGCAGCGCGAAAATCTCGTCATAGACGGCAATGCCGACACAGAGCACCGAGCTCATGAAGGCCTCCCGCATCGCAGACGCGTCACCGTTCCAGGCGTCTTGGCACACGCCCCAGGAGCAATCCGGCTAGTCATTGTCCACCGCTGATCGTTTCCATAATCGGATCTTAATTCCGTTATTCGGAATTTGAACTCATGTTGCCGTTCCGCATTGCGGATGTCAATTCTGATTCTAATGAAACCGACGACGGTTTATAGTTGCGGGCAACGAGAGGTCGGCGACCGGGTTGGAACCCGTTCGAACACCGATGAGACGCACGGGAGAAGGCGCCGAATGGCGAAGACAAAAGCCGAGATAAGCGGCGCAGAAACGGCGGAGCGCAGCGACCGCGGGTCGCTGAAATCCATGCAGAAGCTGATGACGGTGCTGGATTGCTTCTCGCGCTATGACCGCTCGCTTAGCCTTGCCGAGATATCCGAGCGCTGCAAAATGCCGAAAACTACCGTGCATCGGCTGGTCACCAGCCTGCGCGAGGCAAAACTGCTGGAGCAGGACAAGGGCCGCGACCGCTATCGCATGGGCATCCGCCTGTTCGAGCTGGGCAGCATCGTGCTCGCCAACCTGGACCTGCACCGCGAGGCGCGGGCACTGGTGGAGCGGCTGGGCGATATCAGCGGCGAATCCGCCCATCTCTGCATCTTCGATGGCACCAACATGGTGATCGTCGAACATCGCGAGCCGGGTGGCAGCAGCGTCAACTGGACCACCACCCTCTCGATCTCCCCCTCCTATTGCACCGGCGTCGGCAAGGCTGCCCTCGCCTTCCAGGAACCGGCGACCATCGAGAAGGTGATCCGTCAGGGCCTCTTGCCCTATACGCCGAACACCATCACGGACCCCGAAGCCTTGCGCCAGGATCTGGCGGCGACACGCGCGCGCGGCTATTCCATCGATGAGGGCGAACATCAGCCGACCATCCGCTGCGTCGCCGCCCCGATCCGCAATACCTCGGGCCGGGTGTTCGCCGCCGTTAGCGTGACCGGCCCCATGGACCGGGTAACGCTGGAGCGCGTCCCCGCCCTGGCCGAACTCGTGACAGCCACCGCAGCCCAGCTCTCGCGCCAATTGGGCTATGAGCCCACGGCCGACAAACCTTCCGCCAACAAGAGGACCGGTTCGTGACGCACGTCGAGTTTCGGGGCGTCATTGTTCCCCTGACCACGCCTTTTACCCCCGACGAGGAAATCGACCGCGCCAGCTTTGCCCGCCAGATCGAATGGATGCTGGCGGAGGGCGTGAACGGCTTTGTGGTCGGCGGCAGCACCGGCGAAGGCTATGCCCTGGATGAGGGCGAGATGCTGGAGCTTTCCAAGCTGGCGCTCGATGCGGTGGCAGGCCGGGTGCCGGTCATGGCCAGCATCATGGTCGACAGCACCCGCGCCGCAGTCCGGCGCGCAAGGCAGTTGGCCGAACTACCCCTGAGCGGCCTGCAGATCGCGCCGCCCCATTATATCTTCACGCCCAACGACGATGGGCTGTTTGCGTTCTATCAGGCCGTCGGCGTGGCTTCCCCCCTGCCCCTCGTGCTCTACAACGTCATCTCCTGGGCCAATGTCAGGCCCGAGATCGCGGCCCGCATCCTGGATGGCGTTCCAACGGCCTATGGCGTCAAGCAGAGCGACAAGGACCTCGGGCGCTTTGCCGATCTGGTCCTCGCCGTCGGGCCCGAGCGCGTGTTCGGCGCCATAGATGGGTCGCTGATGAGCTGTTATGACCTGGGAGTGGCGGGTTCCATCGCCGCCATCGCCAGCGCCACGCCGCGCGCGAGCGTCGCCCTCTGGCAGGCTGTCCAGCAAGGCGACCGCGAACGGGCTTTAAGCCTGAATGCCGCCTTGGGTCGCCTCTGGCAGCAGCTTTCCGCCAGCAATCTGCCCGCCCGCGTCAAGGCCGCCCAGACCGCCCAGGGCATCGCCGCCGGTCGGCCGCGCGCGCCCATGTCGGCACTCACGGCAACCGAAGAGGCAGCCCTGACCTCGGCCCTGAAGGATCTGGAACGGGTAACAAACCGATAGAGGCTAATGCGCGCGCAGCACGCTCGGCAGCCAGGTGCTGAGGCTGGGGATCAGCGTCAGCAGGCCCAGCACCACCAGCTGCACGGCCAGCATCGGATAGAGTTCCTTATTCAGCTCCGATAGCTTGATCTTCGCCACCATGGCCGTGACGAACAGCAAGCCTCCCACAGGGGGGGTGATCATGCCGATGGTGAGATTGACGATCACTACGATGGCGAAATGGATCGGATCGATCCCCAGGGCCACCGCCATCGGCGCCAGAATCGGCACCAGGACCATCACTCCTGGCAGCGGCTCGATGAAGATCCCGAACAGCAGTAGCAGGATATTGACCGCCAGCAGGAAGGTGATGGGATCCAGCCCCATGCCGCCAATCCAGAGGGCCAGCCCCTGCGGCACCTTGAGCACCGTCAGCACCCAGGCGAAGGCCGAGCACATGGCGACGATCAACAGCACCGCCGCCGTCATCAGGGCCGATCGCGCCAGGATGCCCGGTAGCATCGACCATTTCAGCGTCCGATAGACCCAAAGGCCGCACACCAACGCATAGAAGACGGCAATGACCGAGGCCTCGGTCGGCGTGAAGACACCGCCATGGATACCCACGACGATGATCACCGGCAGCACCAGCGCAGGCAACGCCCGCCAGGTAGTCGCCAGGATGGTGCGCAGATCCGGCGCCTGCCCCTCGCCCCGGAAATTGCGCCGGTGGCTGGACCAGAAATTATAGCCCATCAATGCGCCGGAGATCAGCAGACCGGGAATGATGCCCGCAATGAATAGGCTGACCACCGAGACATTCTGATCTTGAAGGGCATAGATGATCATGATGATCGACGGCGGAATGATCGGCCCGACCACCGCCGTACTGGCCGTCAGGGCCGCTGCATAGGCGACGGGATAGCCCGATTTCCGCATCATCCGGATCAGGATCGAACCGGGACCGGCCGCATCGGCCAGGGCCGAACCGCTGATGCCCGAAAAGAAGGTCAGCGTCAGGATATTGGTATAGCCAAGCCCGCCCCGGCGATGGCCGACAAACATGGCGGCAAAGCGCAGCAGCACCTCGGCCAGCGCGCCGCCGGTCATGAGTTCAGCCGCCAGCAGGAAAAACGGCAGCGCCATCAGTGGGAAGCTGTCGACACCGGTCAGCAGCTTCTGCGCCATGCTGATCGGGACCAAGCCATTCGCCACCATCGCCAGCAGGCTGGCCATACCGATGGAGAAGGCAACCGGCACCCCCAGCGCCAGCAGGAGGATGAGCGAGCCGAACAGGAGGGCGGTGATCATATGGAGGCTGCCTGATCGGGATCGAGATCGCTCGATTGTTCAAAAGATTTATCGACCACAAAGCCCCGCGCCACCGCCAGCAGATGCCAGAGGGTGAAGGCGAAGCCGACCGGGATGGCGGCGGCGATGAAGCTGAAGGGGATATCGGTCACCGGCGTCGATTGCACCCAGGTGCGCTCGACAAAATCAATGCCGACAAACACCAGAACAAGGCAGAAGCCCGCCATCAGCGCGACGATCAATGCCCGCAGATATTTCGCCCTGGGCTCCCCTATGGCACCCTGGAGCGAATCGACCGCCATATGGCCGCCCAGCCGCATCACCGGGCCGATACCGAGGTAGGTCAGCCAGATCATGAGGTACCGCGCCACTTCCTCCGCCCACAGGATCGAATCCCCAGTGGTATAGCGCAGGGCGACATTGGCAAAGACGATCACCGACATTGCGGCCATCGCGACGATCAGGACCCAGCGATTGACCTGAAGAATGACGCGGTCGATCTGACGCAGCATGCATACAGCCTTACAAGGACAAACCCCAGGCGCAGAGATCTTGGCGCCTGGGGGCCGTTCGGTTGGTTACTTGAAGTTCCGGATGGCTTCGATCTTGTCCTTGCCGAACCGCTTGGCATAGTCGTCGAACGCCGGGGCCAGGGCCGCCTGGAAGCTGGCGGTATCGACCTTCTCCACCACCTGCATGCCTGCCGCCTTCACATCGGCAACAGCCTTGGCTTCGACGTCGTCAACCCAGGCGCGCATGTCCTTCGCGGCTTGGGTAGCGGCATCCTGCACCGCCTTCTTATCGCTGTCGTTCAGCTTGTCGAAGGTCCGCTTGGACATCACCAGCAGGGCGGGCGAATAGACATGGCGCGACAGGGTCAGATGCTTCTGCACTTCCGACAGCTTGGCGCTGACGATCACCGACATCGGGTTTTCCTGCCCGTCGATGGTCCCCTGCTGCAGACCCTGGATCACTTCGGGCCAGGCCATCGGCGTCGGGCTGGCGCCCAGGGTGCGGAAGGCCGTCATATGCACCGGATTTTCCATGGTGCGGACCTTCAGGCCCTTCATGTCGGTCGGGGTATTGACCGCATGTTTGGAGTTGGTGAGGTGGCGGAAACCCTGCTCGCCCCAAGCCAGCGCGACCAGCCCCTTGGCCGGGAACTTGCTGAGGATTTCCTGTCCCGGCGCGCCATCCAAAGCAGCACGTGCATGGGCGCTGTCGCGGAACAGGAAGGGGATATCCATGATCCCCGCTTCGGGCACGAAGTTGATCACGGGGCCTGATGAGGTGACGACCATTTCAAGGTTGCCGAGTTGCAGGCTCTCGATGGTTTCGCGCTCGCCCCCCAGGGCGCTGGAGGGGAATTGTTCGACCTTGAAGCGGCCCGGCGCCAGCTTCTGCAGGTTCTCGTCGAACGACTTGGCGGCCACGCCATAGTGCGAATTGGGGGCCAGCGCATAGGCGATCTTGATGGTGGTCTGGGCTTGAGCCTGGCTAAGGCTACCGAAAGTCGCCGCAACGGCAAAAACGGTTGCAGCCAGCGAATAGGGATGACGCATCGATCTCTCCTGGGAGGTTTCCTCATGATGGCGGTCAGTTATCCTGACCTGCTCAATTCGGAAAAAACTCTAGGATGAAAGAGACGGAGCCTCAACATCTTGCTCAAGAGGAGATCGGCTTATCCCACCTCTCGTCTCTGACGCATTGCGGTTTGGCGCGATAAGGGTCGGAAGCCCGGCCAGCTTTGCGCGCCGCAATCCGCCCGATCAGATATGTTTTCAGCGCGCCCGGCAGGCTGTTGCGGTGCCGCCAGTCGATGCAGAGACCGGCGCAGCGGCATTCTGTCGCAACCTCGCGGCCGTTCTCGTAGCGGCACTGATCGAACGGCGGCATGCGGTCCAGTTTGGCGTAATCGAGCGACTGTCCCCCAAAGGCCTCCAGGAACCCTTCATGGAAACGCGGGTGACGGGCAATGTCCCGCGCCCGCCGCCAGCTTCCGGCGCCGAAAATGCGGTCATTCGCCATCGACCTGCCCCCAGGCCGGAAAAGGATCGGGCAGCGACAGATGGCGGCGCGGATTGAAGCTGACCGGGCGTGCCGGGCCAAGTAGACAGGCATCCAGTGCAGCCCGCATGCCTGCCTCATCCATCCCCGATCCGATGAAGACCAGTTCCTGTCGCCGGTCGCCCCACAGCGGATGCCAATGGCGCTTCAGATGCTGGCGTCCCTCCGCGCTCTGCGGCCAGCGTTCCTTGGGCACCGCCGCCCACCAGTTCCCCAGCCCCTCGGTCCGGCAGATCGCCCCGGCGATGCTCATCTCCCCCACCCAATCCGGGCGGGTCGCCAGCCAGAAATGCCCCTTGGCCCGGATCAACCCCGGCCAGGTCTGATCGAGAAAATCCTTAAACGCGGTCGGATCTAAGGGTTGCCGCGCCCGATAGACAAAGGAGGCGATGCCATATTCCTCCGTCTCCGGCTTATGCGCCGCAATCCCGTAAAGCTCCTTATGCCAGAGCGGATGCTGCTGCGCCTTGTCATGATCGAACAGTTTGGTGTCGAGCACATCGGACAGCGGTACTTTGCCAAAACCGGCCTGCACGATCCGGGCATCGGCATTCAGCGAGCGGATGATCGCATGGACCAGCGCCAGGTGCTCGGGCGACACCTCCTGCGCCTTATTGACGACCACCACATCGGCGAACTCGATCTGTTCGACCAGTAGATCCACCAGCGTCCGCTCGTCCCCCTCGCCTGCCGTCTCACCCCGGTCTTTCAGGAAATCCTGGCTGCCATAGTCTTTCAGCAGGTTGATGGCATCGACGACGGTCACCATCGTGTCCAGCCGGGCGACATCCGACAGCGACCGCCCCTCCTCGTCGCGGAAATCGAAGGTCGCGGCGATGGGCAGCGGCTCCGCCACGCCTGTGCTTTCGATCATCAGATAGTCGAACCGCCCCTCATCGGCCAATTGCCACACCTCGGACAGCAGATCGTCGCGCAGGGTGCAGCAGATGCAGCCATTGGTCATCTCGACCAGCTTCTCTTCCGTTCGGGACAGATCCGCCCCGCCCCCGCGCACCAGATCGGCGTCGATATTCACCTCGCTCATATCATTGACGATCACCGCGACCCGGCGCCCCTCGCGGTTGTTGAGCACGTGGTTCAGCAGCGTCGTCTTGCCCGCCCCAAGGAAGCCGGAGAGCACGGTAACGGGAAGTTTCTTGGCCAGCATGGATCGCCCTTCAGCATCGGAACGGCCGCACGATATATGTTATTTTATAACATATCAATACTGATATTGAGCGAAGCTCCCCAGAAGACCTCTACCTCTGGTGGAGCGCGTCGCTTCCGTATCGCAGAATGGCGGTTTGATGCGGTAACCCCCTTCAGCAATCCAGCGCCGCCACCCGCGCCATCGGCAACGTCCAGTCCGCCGCCGACGCTACGGTCGAACGATCGGTCGCGATCAATAAGATATCGCAGCGCCTATGGCCGCTTCTTGAATTTCCTGGATCTGGCAGCACTGTCTATCCCCATGAGAACCGTAGAAGGCTTGCCTGCGGGATTATAGACCATCGTCCGACGTTACGACGATCCGCTCGCCCTGCGGATCGGTCGCACACTGGAGCCGGACGCCGGTTTCTCCGTGCAGATCCCCAGTGATTTTCTTCAGGTGGGACCGCTCCTCACGAAACCTTGATGACGAGCTTCCCGACGTTTTTCCCATCGAGTAATCCGATGAAAGCGTCGGGCGCATTTCGCAGTCCTTCAACCACATCCTCGCGATATCGCACCGCACCCGAGGCGATCCACTGGCTCATTTCCGCAAGGAACTGGGGCTTCTGAGCGACGAATTCACGCTGAATGAAACCGCGTATCGTCAGGCTCTTTCTCAAGATATCGCGGGCGATCAGGGGCCAGCGATCCGGCCCCTCGAAATCACCGGTGCTGTTGTATTGAGAGATAAGTCCGCAGACGGGGATACGCGCAAACGAGTTCAGGAGCGGTACAACACCATCCCAGACCTTGCCGCCGACATTCTCGAAATAGACGTCGATTCCGTTTGGACACACAGCAGCAAGATCATTGGCAAAACTGGGCGAGCGGTGATCGACCACAGCATCGAAGCCGAACTCATCCCGGACAATCGCGCATTTCTCCGGACCACCAGCGATACCGACAGCGCGGGCGCCCTTAAGCCGTGCGATCTGCCCGACCGCCGATCCCACCGCCCCGCTCGCAGCGGCGACCACGACCGTCTCCCCTTCCTTGGGCTGGCCGATGGTCAGCAACCCGGCATAGGCCGTAAAGCCGGGCATGCCGAGCACACCCAGGGCAGTCGATATCTCTGTCGGCCAGTTGTCCAGCTTCACCAGCCCGCTACCGTCCGACAGGGCGAAGGACTGCCAACCGCTGTGCGAGAGAACGATATCGCCTACAGAAAAACCGGCATGCCGGCTTTCAAGCACCTCGGCGACCGTCCCGCCCTCCATGACCCCATTGATCTCCACAGGCGCAGCATAGGATTGCGCCGCGCTCATTCGCCCGCGCATATAGGGATCCAGCGACAGGTAGCGGATACGGAGCAGCACCTGCCCATCGGCGGGCGCCGGAACCTCAACCTCTTCAAAACGGAAATGTGCAGGCGTCGGTCGACCTTCTGGCCGCGAGGCCAGAACGATCCGTGCGTTGATCATCGAAATACCCTTCTTAACGTAACTGGCTGTCTTTACTGCCGCGGCGATTGATCGCCGAATGTTTGACGGCGCTATCGAGCTTGGCCTGACAGGCGACACATGTCTGCACACCGGGCAGCGCCTTGCGCCGTGCTTCGGGGATGTCTTCGCCGCATTCTTCGCAGTACAGAGCCGCTTCTCCGACCGGGATACGCGCACGCGCCGACTTTACGGCATCGATGACCGTGTCATCGATCTGATCCTGAACAGCGCCATCCCGCGACCAACCACCGGCCATTATCCGAACTCCGATTGCCTACCTCAAGAATATGGGAGGTCGCATCGGTCAATCAATCGAACCGAGGTTGACGGACGTAGTCGGCGGGCGGGAAGATCACCAACAACATGATCACTCCCCCGCCCTTCATATCCTTGCTGTCGATCTATACGCTGTTCTTCAAGATCGGTGCCTTCAGTTTTGGCGGCGGGCTGACCGGCTGGGTCTATCGCGAAGTGGTGGTCGCCCGGCACTGGATGGAGGAAGAGGATTTCCTCTCAGGTCTCGCGCTCAGCCAGATCGTGCCGGGGGCGAATATTGCAAACCTCTGTATCTTCGTTGGCAATCGCTTGCGCGGGACTATGGGCGCGGCAGCGGCATTGATCGGACTTCTCAGCGCGCCCTTCTTCATCGTCATCGGGCTGCTGTCGATCTATGAGACCATTGCCGCCATCGGCTGGATCCGTGCCGCCCTGGACGGCACGGCGGCAGCGGCTGTGGGTTTGCTGGTGTTGATGGCGTGGCGGTCCGGACGCAAGACAGGCGGCAGATGGTCCTCGATAGCGGTCATGGCCGCCACTTTTATCGCTGTTGGCGTGATGCGTTGGCCGCTTGTCTGGGTGGTCCTGGTTCTGGCCCCGATTTCGGTGGCGCTCGCGTGGCCCCGCAAGGATGAAAATGCAGGAGGATAAGGACCAGATCTGGCCGCTGATTGCGGTCTTTGTCCCTTTCTCCCTGGCCTCCATCGGCGGGGGAACCAGCATTTTTGCGGGTATCCAACATCAGGCGGTCGACGTCCAGCATTGGGTCACGAGCCAGGAATTTGTTGAGATGTTCGCCATATCCCGGGCGGCGCCGGGGCCGGGTTCCCTGCTGGTCACGCTGATCGGCTGGAAGGTCGCGGGGTGGCTCGGGGCCTTGGTAGCGACACTGGCGTTATTCCTGCCTTCCTCCCTGCTGATCTTCGGCATCGCCAGGATCTGGAGCCGCTTCCGGGGGCGGTCCTGGCATACGGCGCTGGAGCGGGGTCTGGCGCCCATAGGGGTCGGACTGACCTTAGCCGGTGTCCTGGCAATTGCCCGTATTGCCGGTTTCGGTCCCCTGGGCTGGGCGGTGGCGGGAGGATCGGCCCTCCTGCTGGGATTTCGCCCGAAAACCCACCCGCTTCTGCTGCTGGCGGGAGGGGCTTGCGTCTTCGCTCTCCTCAAGGTTTGGTATCCCTGATATTGCGGGCAGCCCGGTGACGCCCCAGATTAACCGGGATTCATCCGGCTCATTCTGATCAAGGCAGTCGCTTGGCCCTTTCCCGCTCGCCTCACCGGCGCCTCTGGTTGATGACCAATTTCCTGCTGCTGGGCATGCTCGCCCTGTTTCTGGCGGCGAGGGCCGGACAGGGAGCCTATCCGTGGCTCTCATACGTCGTTGCCTTTGCCGAGGCGGCCATGGTGGGCGGTATTGCCGACTGGTTCGCGGTGACGGCTCTCTTCCGCCGTCCTTTCGGTCTGCCGATCCCCCATACCGCCCTGATCCCGCGTAACAAGGCGCGCATCGCGACCAATATCGCCAAATTCACATCCGATAATTTTCTCGACGACAAACTTGTCGAGCGAAAGCTGGCTGAGGTCGATATCGCAGGTGCTGCCGCGCGGCATATGCAGGATCCCGACCAAGCGCGTCTGATTGCCAGCGGTCTTCGCGAAGTCCTGCTGCCGTTGCTCAAAGCCATGGACGATCCTGCCATCTCCGCCGTTGCGCGCTCAGCGTCCCTCGATCAGCTCCGCCGGATACCGCTTGCCCCGGTCCTGGGGGAGTTTCTGGGTGCGATGCTGGCAGGGGGCCATCATCACGCTGCCTTCGATGCTTTGCTGGACGAAGCGTCGGTTTGGATCCCCGCCAATAGACCGCTGATCCTGGAGAAAGTTCAAAAAGCCTCCCATTGGCTCATTCCCAATTTCGTCGACGATAAGATCGCGGAAAAGCTGGTCAACGGCATGATTGAGCTGTGCCAGGAGATGAGGCGTCCGGACAGCGAGCTGCGCGCCACCCTGGAAGGCAGCATCGACCGCTTGCGCATCCGACTGGCCGAGGATGCCGACCTCCGGGCTCAACTGGATCGTATGAAGGATGATCTGCTGGCTGCGCCCGCCGTCCAGGACCGGATCGAGAGCCTGTGGAACGAAATCCGACACCGGATGATCGCAGACCTGGAGCAGCCGCACGGCACCCTGACAGCGCTTTTGACCCAGGTAGTCCTGGGGTTGGGGCAGCGGATGACCACCAATGCCGATCAGCGCGAAACAGTGAACAGCTGGCTCCGAACCATCGCCCGCGATCTGCTGCAGAGTCAGCGCCCCCGGCTGGTCGCCTATATCGAAACGACGATCCTTGATTGGAACAGCGATCTGCTGGTCGATAAGATCGAACAGGAAGTGGGCCGCGACCTCCAGTTCATCCGCATCAACGGCACCCTGGTAGGAGGCGCCATCGGCCTGTTGATTCATGCCCTGGGCGATTTACGGCTGTTTTAGAATACAAAACATTTTAACTATTTGATGAGGCTCCGGCGTTTATTGATGGAGTTGATGTGCGCTCATGGCGCGGTGAGAATAAAGCTTGGGTGCGGTTGAGTGGGGCAATGACCGAGTTGGACAATCCTGAGGCTTGCAAAGCCATGGAAGAGGCCCTTTCGGCGCATTTCACCGCCATCCAGCCTGCCTTCGATTTCGAATTGGCAATCGTCGGCGGTCAATATTCGGCCTGCCCGCCTCTGACGCCAGAAGACCTGCTTCCGGACTATCATTTCCGTCGCAAACATTTCCCCTCCCCATCCGCCGCCGCCTACCTGATGACGCTGGCGGAAGGTGCCGAAGCTTCGCATCGTCCCGACATCGCCCTAGCCCTTGCTCATGGCGCGATCGCTTTCGATGGGAAACACATCGACGCCCTCCTCCTGCTCGCCAGGCATGCGCATCGGGGCGGACAGATCGAACAGGCGATTCAATGGGCGCGACAGGCTGCATTGAGCGATCCGGCCTCGACCAAGGCTCATGTTCTGCTGGGGCGCTTGCATCTCGAGTCCGGGCAATTCGAAGAAACCAATACTGTTCTTGGCCCCTTCCTCGACCGGTATCCAGATGCCGAAGGTTTCTGGTATCGCGGTAATGCTCTGCTCCAGATGGGCCATGCCGCTCAGGCTGCAGCTCACTTCAAGGTCGTGATCGACCAGACCCCGGCTTTTCCCGAAGCCAGGATCGCTCTGGGCGAAGCGCTTGCTCGTCTGGGTCGGATCAACGACGCCATTGCGACCACCCGAGAGGCGTTGAGACTCGCCAATCATCCGCACTGGGTGATCCGATTGGCCGGCCTGCTGGTCCGTGCCGACAAGGGAGCAGAGGCGCTTGCGATCTTGGAGCCGATGTTCCTTCAGCAACCGGATAATCAGGCAATCCGGTGCCTGCTTGCAGAAATCCACATGCAGCAGGGCAATATGGATCTTGCCAGACATCTTCTGGAAACCGGCCTGCAGATGGCGCCTGACGCGCTCGCACTCTGGCTCGGACGTGGCGCCTTGGAACGTCACAGCGGCCATCTCGCCCGTGCTGCCGCCATTGCCACCGAGATCACGGAACGCTGGCCTGAGCAGGCCGAAGGCTGGCATCTGCGCGGCCTTGTCTTCCGCGATCAGAAAAACATCGAGGCTGCCCGGCAGAATTTTATCCGCGCCCTTCAGCTTGCCCCCCGTTCCATTCCGGTAACCTTGGCCATGGCTGAACTGGCCCTGGCCAAGGGCTGGCGGGAAGAGGCCTTGGGGTACCTGGACAGCCTGCTGCATGCTGCACCCGGTATTTTGGAGGCCCGCCGCCTGAAGGCCGATATTCTTGTTCAGGAAGGCCGTTTTCCGGAAGCATCTGCACTTCTGATCCCCCTCTGCCGCCATGGGGAAATGCGACGCGCCCCAGGCTTCTGGTTGCCGCTGGCAACTCTGCTGGAGGGCATGGGACGGACCCGGGCTGCGAGCCTTGCACTTCGGCGTATACTTCGCATTGCCCCCAAAGATCCCGAAGCTCTGGCCCGCGCGATCGGTCTTGCACGCATGGTCGGGGATGAGGTTGAGGTCGCACACCTCGGCGGGATATTCCTGGACCTGCATCCCGACCGTCCCCTGGCCGACGCCATCACCAGTGCACAGCTGCTGGCAGATGGCCATACGGCCGCCGCGGCTGTTCGGGCGGAAGCCGCCGTCTATAAAGCCCCGAAAGAGGCCGAGGGCTGGTTCCAGCTAGGCCGGGTCAGGCACCGTCAGGGTCGCCTTTCCGAGGCCGAAGAGGCCCTGGCCCAGGCCCGTGCGCTCGCCATCGGCCGCGCTGATATTCTGTTGGAAATCGCTGAAGTCCTGAAAGCGGATCAACGATTTGCGGAAGCGAAGATAGCCCTCAAACTTGCCTCCGAATTGGCCCCCCGCTCCGTGCCGGTTTGGCTGGCCTTGAGCGGGGCCTATGAAAAGGCTGGTGCCTTTGCCCAGGCCCTCGACGCCATCACCCATGCCAAGGCGCTCGCTCCAAACGATGTCACGGTTCATCTGACCCTGACGCGTCTGCGCCTCATCCTGGACCCGCAGGCAACGACAGAAGACATCCTTGCGCTGCTGGACCGCCCGAACCGCCTCGAGATTTATCGCAGCGTGCTGGCGGCCGTGACGGCAGCGGGGAACTTTGAGGCTCTCCCTCAACTAGCCGCGAAAGCACGGGCAACCTTCCCCGAGGACGATGCCATCGGGCTGGCCTATCTCCACAGCCGGAGAACACTCGGTTCAACAGGAGATCAGGCACGAACCACCCGCCATTGGGCAAGGCGGCTGATGCAAAAAACGGGACAGGCGCCCCTCGTCCCGCAACAACCGCGCATCCATGGTAATCGGCTGCGGATTGCCTATCTGTTGGCAGGCCCCGATGTCGCGGCAATCGAAACAGTGGTGCGCAACCATGATACAGAGCGGGTCGAGATCCATATCTACATGGATGCCTCTGTCAGGCTCGCAGGCGACGTTCGTCATCGCGTCAATCTGCATCCTTTAAGCGGAGGAAATCTGCGCCAGTCCTTGATTGCCAATGGTATCGAGGTCAGCGTCGACATGGGAGGCTTCGCCCCCTGGGCAGGACAGATCGATATTCTTAAGGCTTTCGCCGCCCGGACGGCGCCGCTGCAATGCCTTTGGCCAGCAGAGCCAGGGGATGACGCCGGTTTACATGACCTTACATTTTCCAGTTCCTGCGACACACTTGCCGAAGATGTCGAACGGGCGGGTTTCGCCACCCGCGATACAGATAGACAATGGTGGCAAAATCCAGATGCCAAGGAGCGCAGTCGCGCGATCGCCCATCGTTCTTTTGCAAATTGGCAGGGCCGTGAACAGCGCCTAACGCTATCGAGCAGCGAACAACCGGATATCACCCTTGTCCTGGTCCTGTTCAATCAAGCTGGATTGACGCTGGAGTGTTTGCGGTCAATCGCGGACCAGCAAGGGGTCGGCTTCGAGACGATCCTCATCGACAACGCCTCAAGTGACGAGACCGCATACCTCCTGGATCGGGTGGACGGCGCTCTGATCGTCCGCAACTCAACCAACCATGGTTTTCTGGAAGCCGCTAATCAGGGAGCCGCCCTGGCGCGGGGGCGACATATCGTCTTTCTAAATACCGACGCCTTGCTGCAGGAGAATGCCCTCGCGCATGCCCTGCGCCGGATCGATAGCGACCCGGCCATCGGCGTGGTCGGCGGCAGGGTCGTCCTGGCCGATGGCACTTTGCAAGAAGCTGGGTGCATGGCCTTGAGCGACGGTTGGACCGCCGGCTATGGCCGCGGCCAATCCCCTGACCTGCCCGAGTTTCGGTTCGTTCGGGAAGTGGAATGCGTGTCGGGCGCATTCCTGATGGTTCGTCGGACGCTGTGGCAGGCTCTGGGCGGTTTCGACCCCGTTTATGGCCCGGCATATTATGAGGACACCGATCTCTGTTTGCGCGCCGGTCGGGGCGGTTTCAAGACGATCTATGATCCGACCATTCTTGTGACTCATCTGGAATGGGGCAGCGCTGTGGATCTGTCCTATTCGCGCACGCAGATGATCCGCAACCGGCCGATCTTTGCAGCGCGGCATGGCGACGCCATTGCCAGCCGACCCGATATCTTCGCCTATGACCCGCTCCATCAGCGCTCGGCCGCCAAGCCTTGCCCCAATCTGCTGATGTTGGACGATGTCATTCCCTGTCCAGGCGAGCAGCCGCTCGAAATTATTCGGACGCTCTCATCTGGATACAACATCACCCTCCTGCCGATGTGCCAAACCGAAGCAGACTGGTCGGAGGTCTATGCCGACCTTCCCGATACGACCGAGGTGATGCTCGGGCGTGGAACTGCCGGTCTGGAGGATTTCCTCGAACAACGGCAAGGTTTCTATCGGCACTTGCTGGTGCGGCAGGCCCATAACATCGAGTTTGTCGCCAATCTGCGCCGCCGGAGCCCGCATATTTTCGCCTCATGCCGGATCGTCGGCGAACTCTCCACCAGTCAGACGCTCGCCCCCGATTTTCTTTCACAGATCGACTGCCTGCTGGTCGCGAGCGGGCGGGAGCGAGAGACCCTGCATAACCTCAAAGCAACCGACGTTCGCCTGCTTAAGCCGATCCGCAGCATTCCCGAGGCCATCCCGGATTTCGAGGCGCGGGAAGGGTTGCTGCTCGTAACTGATTCCATCATGCCCGGCAGCGTCGACGAAGATGGCGTTCTCTGGCTGATGGAAAGCCTCCTGCCCAGGCTGGAAGCACTGCTTGGGCAATCGCTTTCCGTCACCCTTGTCGCAGACTGTCGCTCAGACCGTGTCACCGCCTCGGCGGATGGCACTCTCCAGGTTCTGAATGGGGACACTGATCTTGATCCCCTGATGGATCGCGCCCGCCTGCTTGTCGTACCCACCAGGGCCTTGGGCGGCGGCAGTCCCCTTGCGATTGATAGGGCGATGACGCGGGGGTTGCCGATTGTGGCCTCCCACCTGGCGGTGCGTCGCCAGGAGTGGGACCTAAATATCGAGCTTCTAGCTCGGGATGTCGACACCATCATCCCCGCGCTGGCGGACCTCTACCGCTCCCCAACCCATTGGCGGCTCTTCCAACAGGCTGGCCTGAAACGATCCCGGCAGGTGTCGTCGCCCGACGCTTTCGCGTGCAGCTTGACGGCAGCCTTGCAAGGGTCGGAATGAAAGACACCTTGGCCCTAAGCCACTCCTGGCCCCTCCCCCTGCGCCGCCTTGTCCTTGAAGGATTCAGCGCTATCCGCAGTGGTAACGAGGATTTGGCTCAAGCGAGGTTCGAACAGGCGCTGGCAATCGAACCCAATCTTCCTGAAGCTCACCTCGGGCTAGCTTTGACCCTGCGTCCCGGTCCTGCCTATCAAGATTGGCTAGCCCGTCTGCACGAGATTCTGGCGCCGGCTCTTTATATGGAAATCGGGATCGAGAAGGGCCTTAGTCTACGCCTGGCCCGTGCACCCACCAAGGCAATCGGGATCGACCCACATCCGCAGGTCGGCGGGGTCGACTGGGTGACTGAAACCAGGATCCATGCAGTTACCAGCGCCCTTTTCTTTGCGAGCCCTGACCGGACGGTCGACATCTCCGCGCCTGTGGAGCTAGCTTTCATCGATGGCGACCATCGTTTCGAAGCGGTTCTCCATGATTTGGCGGAACTGGAACCCTTCATGGCGCCCGACGGCGTCATCGCGATCCATGACACCTGGCCTTTGGACGAACTGACCTCGGGTAGGGTGCATGCCACCGGCTTCTATTCGGGGGATGGCTGGAAAATCGTGCCTTGTCTGAAGGCCGTGCGTCCGGATCTCCGGATCATGACGATCCCCGCAGCGCCGACCGGTCTGACGCTCATTACCGGCTTCTCACCTAAATCCTCTCTTTTGCGTGAGCGGTTTTCGGCGCTGGTCGAGGCATTTGTACCGTTGCCCTACGCCGTCTATGCAGCCGCCCCCGCCAAGGTTCTGAACCTCGGCAGCAACGGAGAGGATGCCCTGGATCAGGTCCTGCGGTGGCGGGCGAGTGCGAAGGCGAAATCATCCTGAGTGCGCCCCTGGCGACGCAACTCGTCCGATGCCTCGATCAGCAGCCGCAGATACTCCGGTCCGGTGGGATCGCCCGACTGCGCCACATCGAAATTATGGGCGATGGTCGCAAGTGCCAGATGCAGCAAGCCGCCTCCGAAACCTCTGACTTCCTCCACATGGAAGCGCTCCTTGAGCAGGGGCAGAATTTCCGATGAACGGACGGCCTCGCTTGGATCGAACGCTGCAAGAACCTCGGCCTCGACGCGCCAGAAATCCCGGCGTCGATAGTTCTTGCGATTGACCAGGAAACGTTCGGGCAGAATATGCAGCAGGCGATTGATCAGCAGAACCTGATCCTCGGTCCATTGGAAACGGGTCGGCCCGACAAAATCCTGGATAAAGAACCAACCGTCGGGGGCCATCACCCGCTCAACGGCGGCATAGAGATTTTCCAGTTCCGCGCAATGATGCAGGGCAGATACGCCGAAGACCACATCGAACGGCCCCTCGACATCCAGCGCATTCATATCGCCGACCTGATAGTGGATGCCCGTGATCCCGGCGGCTTTCGTTGCCGCCGCCGCCGCTGCAACAGCCCTGGGCGAGATATCCACCGCCACGATCTCCTTCACCCACCCGGCGCGGTAGATCCCGTGCTCCAGTCCGGTCGTGCCGCCGCAGGCCAGCACCAGAGCACGCTCGACCGGAACCGGCCGCTCCTTGGGGACGATCTGCTCGAAAAACCGCGCCATATCCGACAGATGAGGATCGCCCGTAACATGGCGGTTGTTCATCTGCTGGATCGCTTCCAGGTGCGTCCAGTGCCAACCGTCCGCTGCCCAATCCTGCGGGTCGCCCCAGACGGCATCGATCTTCTCTTTATCCTGTTCTGCCGTGCCGTGCGTCATCGCGCCTTTACCTGTCGATCCAGAAGACATTCCGGCCCCGAACCATTAATGTCCGTGCCATGAACGCCCTGGCTGAACGCTATCTCAAAACCATCAAGCAGTCGCTCTCGAACGATTTTTATATCGAGTTGGAAGGGCTGCTTCACTACATGCTTCTGTGCCAGCGCAAAGGTGAGCAGCCGGACGGTGCGGTTATGCGCGACCTGGCTGGGAGACGCCCAGATATCCTGGAGCATGTGCAACGGGCGCGGGCTGACGGATCGATGATCCTCTGGCCTCAGGAGGATGGCTCTCTCTACGATCCGCGCAATTTTTCCGAACATGTCCACACCATGGTGGGGCGTGCGCGCCTGGATCACCTGCATCATTGCCTCGATGCAATCCGCACCCAGCATATCAAGGGCGACCTGATTGAAACCGGCGTCTGGCGCGGCGGGGCGACTATTTTCATGCGCGCCTATCTGGCGGCTCATTCGATGACCGATCAGATCGTCTGGGTTGCCGATTCTTTTGAGGGCCTGCCCGTTCCGTCGGTGCGCCAGGATATCGGCTATGACATCAGCGCGGCCAAGGAACCGATCCTGGCCATTAGCGAAGACAAGGTCCGCGCGCTCTTTCAGCGTTATGACCTGCTGGACGATCAGGTGAGATTCCTCAAGGGCTGGTTTCGCGACAGCCTCCCTGCCGCTCCAATCGAGAGATTGGCACTGCTTCGTCTCGACGGTGATCTCTACGAGTCGACCATGGATGCCCTGTTGGCACTTTACGACAAGGTCGTGCCCGGCGGCTTCATCGTCATCGATGATTATGGCGCGCTGCCCCCGTGCAAGCAGGCCATTGAGGATTTCCGCGCCGAACGCGGGATCACCGACCCGATCCATCAGATCGACTGGACGGGCGCTTTCTGGCGCAAGCCCGGTTGGGATCCGGTCCAGGTCCACGATCCCGATGCCGCCCCTTCCTACTACTCTCCTGTCGTCGATCGAGTGGCCGTTCGCAGGGCACAGGATCGGATCTTTAAGCGCGATCAGCCGCTTGATGGGCTCTCGTTCGACTTCGAGGCGCAGCGCGCCCTGCTGGAACAACTGACGCCGCTGGCCAATGACCTGCCGTTCCAGGACCAGCCTGTCGACGGGCTACGCTACGGCTATCGCAACGATTATTTCTCCTATTTCGATGCGATCCTGATGGCGAGCATGATCCGCCTCCACCGCCCCAAACGGGTCATGGAGATCGGGTCCGGCCACTCCTCCTGCGTCATTCTCGATGTCAACGACCGTTATTTCGAGGGCGCTATCGAATGCAGCTTTATCGAGCCCTATCCCGAACGGCTGCAATCCCTGTTGCGGCCGGGCGAAAATGTCCATCTTCACGCCTTGCCGGTGCAGGAGGTTGATCTCGCTGTCTTCGATCGGCTGGAAGCGGGCGATATTCTTTTCATCGACTCAACCCACGTTTCGAAGACAGGCAGCGACGTCAATCACAACTTCTTCAAGATCTTCCCGCGTCTGGCTCCGGGCGTCCTCATCTGCCTCCACGACGTTTTCCATCCCTTCGAATATCCAAAATACTGGGTGCTGGACGAGCATCGGTCCTGGAACGAGCTGTATCTGTTGCGGGCCTTCCTCTCCTACAATTCCAGCTTCGAGACCGTGTTTTTCAGCGAATGGTTCGAGCATCAGCAGCCGGGCCTGATCGTCGACCGGATCCCGAAAGCCGCCGGAAATCTGGGCGGCTGCTTCTGGATGCGAAAGACTGCTACAAACTGCCTGGGGACCCCCGGTTTTACCCAGGTATCAAAGCCGGCGCCTGCGTTCGAGGAATGCCAGTTTTATCACTCCATCGAGTTGCAGGGTCGGGAAATCAAAGGGCAATGGGATCTGCGCTATGGCCTTGATGGCTATCTTGGCGGTGTGGATTTCAAGGATAAATCCGTCTTGGAGATTGGGCCTGCCAGCGGATTTTTAACATTTCATATGGAAAAATCGGGCGCCACCGTCACCGCTGTCGAACCTCCCATGGAACGGCTGTGGGATTGCGTTCCTATGCCGGATTTCGATCTCGATGCCTGGCGCGACGCCTTTCGTGGTCATATCGTCGGCGTTCGGAATTCCTTCTGGTATCTCCATCACCACTATGGATCATCGGCCCGGTTGATCGAAACGGTCCCAGAATCGATTCCGGCGGCAGTAGGCGATTTCGACATCGGGCTGCTGGCAGCCATTCTGCTGCATACCCGTTCGCCGATATCGATTCTGGAGAGCGTCGCCAAGCGGGTCAAAAATACGATGATCGTCACCGAACTCGACGATCCGGCAATCGGTGACCTTCCTGCGTCCCGGCTGGTTGCTTGGGCTGATTGGAAACAGGTCGATACCTGGTGGAGTTTCTCGCCTGCCTTCTTCATCCAGGCGCTGAAACTCATGGGTTTTCCCCATGCAACCGTGTACCGGCATCACCAGAAGCGCGAGATGGACGGAGTAATGTACCCCCTCTTTACGGTGGTGGCCCACCGAACCGCCCCTGCGGCCGGGCTTTAAAGCTCCGGCGGCGGATGAATCGCAAGACGGGAAAGCAGCTCGTCGATCTGGATCTGGTTAGACAGCACGGTATTGCGGGCGTTTTCCAGGGCCTTGGCCGATAGGTATCCCCATGTCGCCGGATCCTTGTAGACAAGGCTCAAGGCATGGGACCAATCCTCGATGGGAGCATGGGCGTGAAGAACCATCCCGCCCTCTCCAACCGTATCGGGCAAAGCGCCACGGTCGCTCGAAATAACCGGCAAGCCGTTGAGTTGAGCTTCGATCACCGTTCGGCCATAGGCCTCTTCCCAAAGGCTTGGCATCATCAGCAACCGAGCCTGGGCATAAAGTGACTTCATATCGTCGGTCGGCGGCAGCCATTCGACATTATGCAGACAGTCCGTCCGCCGCCGCTGATAGTTGCGCCACGCGCCATCCAGTTCCCAGCTTTCGACCAGAGTGAAAGGGATATCTGGATGCGCTTCAGCAAGTCGCACCACGATATCGACGCCCTTCACCTGAGTGGGGTTGACGAAGAGCACCCGATTGCCGATATGCGGGGCGATATAGCGCTCCGGTCGCACGACAGGCGGCAGAACCAGGGACTGGATATTCGCCAAAGCCCGCAGGCGCTTGGCCGTATAATCAGAGTTGGAGATGAAGAACAGCGATGGATGGGGCATCAGATTGCCCCCGATCTGCTGCAACTCCAGATTATGCAGATAAATCGCCGTTGGGATCCGGGTCTCCACCGCCGCTATCAGCATCGGCATCAGCACATAGCCGGTCTGCACGATGATTGCCGTCGGTTCGAAACTTGCGGCGATCATCGGCAAGGCACTGACCGGATCCGCTGCGCGGATGACCTTATAGCCGAACTTATCATCCTGGCGCTGAACCTGGCGCGGCCCGTGGGGGGATTGCCCGCATAGGAAGATACACTCCACCCCGCGTTCAACCAGCATTTCACAGAGGTCATCGGTCGCTGTCTGAAGCCCGCCGATCACCTCGGGGAGATGAGGGTAGCTGGTGCAAAAAAGCAAACGCATACGGCTATGACCAACGTGATGTCGCGTAATGGGACCGAATTCCAGAGCCTAATAAAAAGCCTGCGCATTGCGAGGCAACGACAGCCAAAGCCTTCATAAGGTGTCCGCAAGATAAGACGCTGAAACTACGCCAAGTTTATGCACCGCAGCTCATTTCGCCGCCATATTTATCTGAGTTTTTTATCTTTTTTTATGGTTTCAGAGATCAAGTTTATGGATCGTCCTCGGTGGGGAATGCGGTCCTGGAAAATGGTGCGTTAGTGGCGACTAAAGATTCGTCTCTTACAGTTTATGACAGCTCGGAAATCGCGGGGGCTCCGCAGGATATTTCACCCACCGAAGTTGTCTCGGCAATGGATCTGGCTTGGTCGATGTTCGACGCAGGGCGGATCGAAGAGGCGATTGAAATCTCGTGGCGCTGTCTTCAGACCTCTCCAAGAGATGCCAATATCGGCTGTGCCATGGCCTGGTTCGAAATGGCGCTCGACCGTGATAGCCAGGCAGCCGATACCCTGGCTATCGTGTTGCAGATCGACCCGACATGCGCCGTCGCCCATTGGTACGATGGCATTCTGAAGAAGCGGGCTCATCACGTCGACGCGGCGGAAAAAGCTTTCCTCCTTGCTCTCTCGCTAGACCCTACCTTGACCGAAGCGAAGGTTTCACTTGGTTGGTTGCTGGCAGATCATGCCCCGGCCAAGGCACTTCCCTTGGCCCAGGACGCTCTTGCCGAAAAAGAAACCCCTAACAGGCAACTGTTGCTCGCCTGGATATTCCATCGCCTGGGGAGGACTGAAGAGGCTGTGACCTTGGTCAAGGCTGTCCTGAATGCAGGACTGGTTGATGATGTATCCCTGAGCAAGGCGATTCAGGTTTTGATCGCGACCGGCCGCACGCGCGAGGTGGTGCAACATCTCGTCACGTTCGAAAACCGTAACGCGAAACTGGATGCCCATCTCGGCAATGCCCACCGCGCTTTGGGGGAGACCAAGCAGGCGCTCGTGATTGCCGAAGCACTCACGAGGGATACCCCCGATGCCCCGGAGGGTTGGCAACTCCTGCTATCCCTCAATGAAGACCGCGGTGACCTCAGTGGTTGCCTTGTCTGTCTGGAGCGTTTGGCCGCTCTCAAGCCTGAAGACATGATGGTCACCCTGCGCCGGGCCGCCCTGTTGATCGAGAACGGACAATATGAAGCGGCAGTGAAGTCTCTTCCCTCTCTGGATGGTTTCTCTGGCCGCCCTGCCGACGAGATTCTTCTGCTTTCGCAGATCACGACCCGCCTGCAACAGTTTGATGCGGCACGTCGCCTTCTGCACACCCTGACAGAGAAGGAAGACCGGCGCGGTATAGCCTGGTCGCGTCTGTCGGATATCTTCAATCGGCTGGGCAAGCCGCTTATGGCCGATCTCGCCGGTCGCCGGGCCAGCAGACTGGCCCCTTGGGAACCGGAAATCTGGGGGACCATCGGCTGGCAATCCCTGGAACGCGGCAACATCGACAAAGCCACCAATGCCAATCGGCGTGCCCGCGCACTTCTTGACCGGGACAAATCCTTCCGGATTCAGAGCGTCTATATCCTGTTGCACCAGGATCCGCAGGCCGCCAATCGTGAGGCCGAGGATCTGGTCCGCGAGTATCCGCAATCGGCGGAATGCCTGGCACCGTTGGCTCAAGTACGCTTGGTTCAGAAGTCGTTTCTGGAAGCCTATCGCTACTTCCGGCAAGCCGTCGATCTTCAACCCACCGTTGCCGATTTCTGGTCAGGCATGGCTTTCGCGCTGATCCCGCAGGATCGTCTTCTCGAGGCGGACGAAGCCTTAAGTCAGGCGCGTTTACTACGGCCCGAGAATCGGTACTATCGGACCGAACACGCAATTCTTTACCGGCTGATGGGCCGCTTCGCGGACGCCCTGGATCTCTTGCGGACCGCAGCGAACAATACGGATCGTCTGCTGATTGAGGAGGCCCGCAACGAATTCCATCTCGGATATCACCAAGAAGGCAAGGCGCGGGATGAGCATTGGCAGCGGGCTCACGATTGTCTCGCCCGCGTTCTCCGGCGTAATTCCCGCCACTCAGAAGCATCCGCAGAACTGCTGCGGTTAGCAGCCTTCGGTGACGGTCGAAGCGAGGCAGCTCGAGAGCTTGCCAACAGACCCGATCGCGAACGGATCTATTCCGAACAATTGGCGGCGGCCATTGCCCGTCGAGGTGTGGACGAAGCGGCGGCTTGGTCACGACTGGCGCGGCAAGACGGCTTCACTGGCGCGATGATGGAGGCGACAGATCTTTATCTGCGCCTCATGCGCGGCGGGCAATCAATCGACGAGATATTTCGGGATGTACGCGGCTGGACCCGTCGTTTTTCGGCAGAAACCGGCTGGGCTAGACCCCGCCCGGTCACACGGGGTAAACGGCTGCGTGTCGCGTATCTCGCTGCGATTCCTCATCCGGCTATCCTGTTTCCTGTAATCACGGCCCATGACGAGAGCGTCGATATATCGGTCTATACGTCGGATCCGGCCACCGCGATACAAGCGCTGCCGGGCCGATGCACCATCTTTCCATGGAATGCAGACACGCTTGAAACCGCCCTGCTGGCGGGAGGCTATGACGTTGTTATCGATACGGTCGGCATGCATCCCTTGTGCAGGCAGGACGCAGCACTGAAAGCGTTGCAGCGCCGCGTCGCAACGGTGCAATGCGGATGGCTGGGCGCGAATTGGGGCACAAGCGGCGGCCTTTACGACGCGATCTTTCTGGACGAGGCCTGTGCGCCGGATGGGAACCTGCAGCATTATTCCGAAGAAATAATCCGCATTCCAGGCGGCCAATGGGCTTGGGAGCCACCCCGCCTGTCCCCGCCGCTCACCGTGCCGCCCTCCCAGAAGAACGGCTTTATCACCTTCGGCGTGAGCAACCGCAGCTTTCGCTTCTCGAGTGACACCCTGCGAACCTGGGCAGAGGTCTTGCAACGCCTGCCGGGCGCCCGCCTGGAAATCCTGGGTGATCAGAACCGAGACTGGGTTCATCGGCACGACTTTGCGAAGATTCTGCAATCGATGGGCGTCGATGGGGACCGCGTCGGATATCGCGGCTTTCGGCCCTATGCCGACAGCCTTGCCTTCATGCAGGAAATTGACATTTTCCTCGATTGTTTTCCCGGCGCCGGCGGCCTTAGCAGCCTGGATGCCCTGTGGATGGGAGTGCCGCTCGTCACCCTGTCGGGTGCCGCTGAAGGATGGAGCGGTGCGCGTCAAGGCGCCTCGGTCCTGGCAGCAATTGGCCGGGCGGACTGGCTTACCGATACAGCGGACGCCTATGTGGAAAAAGCACTCGCATTGGCAGCCGACGAAGAGGGCCGGGCTGAATGGCGGCGTGAAGCCCGTCGTCATATCCTGGCGTCTCCACTCTGCGATGGCCGCCGGGTCGCGGCGGAGTTGGAGAGCCACAGCCGGCGCCTCCTCAGTGACTATCCGCCCGCCGAAGACTTTGACGGCCTGATCGAGACGACAGCGCGCCGCCGCCTTGCCGCTTTCCACGGCAACGGTCGAAAAATTGCTTTCCCTGCCACCCCGACACCCGACCTTTCAGTTGTCATCGCGCTGAACCGAAAAGCTCCCTCGCTGCTGGCAACCCTTGAGGCCCTGGCCGACGAGCAGGACGTCGCGCTGGAAGTCATCCTGGTCGACTGCGGCGCGGATACGGAAGCAACCCGCCTGCTTCCATCAATCGAAGGGCTGCGCGTCCTATCCTCCCCCACCGGCACCAGCCCGGCGGAGGCGATCAACCTGGGCGCCGAAAAAGCTCGCGCGCCCCTCCTGCTGGTACTGGATGGATCGGTTGTCGTAACGCCAGGTGCTCTCCGATCGGCCGTGCAGACTATGGCAGACGACTATGCCGTCGGCGGCCTTGCTGCCCGCTTGACCCAGGCGGATGGCACCTTGAAGGAAGCAGGCTCGGTCCTGCTGCCTCTTGGCCAGACCATTGCTTTTGGACGCGGCGACTCGCCCCAGAACTCAGCCTATCTCCATCGCCGGGATATCGATTTCTGTTCGACCGATTTCCTGCTGACCCGTACCGATCATTGGCAGATGTTCGGCGGCTTCTCGACCGACCCCGTCCAGGATCTCGGCCTGGATTATTGTCAGCGCCTGCGTTCCATCGGCCTCAGGATTGCCTATGATCCCGATGTACTGGCTGCCAGTCACACCGCCCCCAATCCGGGCGCCGTCCCCTCCTACCGCCTCGGAAGCGGGGACAGGGAGCGGGTGCTGATGATCGATTTTGCGATACCGCATCAAGGCACCGGCGCCGGGCTGCCCAGGGCAAAGCTGATGGTGGAGGCCCTAGCCGCCACCCGCCACGTCACCTATTACCCCTTGCACAAGCCTTTCGAATCCCGGCGCCAGCTCAAGCGAGCCCTGCCAGACACGGTGGAAGTGGTGCTCGATCAGGGCGTCGCCGGTTTGGAAGGGTTCCTCTCTGCGCGTATCGGCACCTTCGATATTCTTCTGGTCAGTAGACCAACCAATATGAACGTGGTGCAGGATCTCAAAAGACGTCGCCCCGACCTCTTCCAGGGCATGCGCATCGTCTATGATGCCGAGGCACTTTTCGCCCTGCGCGAGGCTGCCGAAGCAGCTTTAAAGGGCCGCGCGCTCCCGCTTGCCGATCAGCGTATGCGGATCAAGAATGAAATTGCCCTAGCCAGAGATGCCGATGCGATTCTCTGCGTCTCACCTATGGAGGGGCGCTATTTTGTCGGCGCAGGGCATTTGGACGTCCGCGTCGCAGCCCATGCAGTCATACCGCGCACCAATGCCCCCGGCCCCCAGAAGCGGCGCGGCCTGCTGTTTGTCGGTGCCCTGGTCCCCGGCACTCCCAACGAGGATGGGTTGGAGTGGTTTGTCACCTCCATCCTGCCGCACTTACGCGGCACCCCTCGCCTCACCATCGTCGGAACTTGTCTGTCGAACCGCATCGCGGCGCTGGCAGGCCCACAGGTTCGGCTGGTTGGTGGTGTCCGCGACCTTGGGCCGCTCTATGACTCCCACCGTCTCTTCGTCGCGCCGACGCGATTTGCCGCTGGGGTACCGGCCAAGGTTATCGAAGCGGCAGGGGCCGGTATTCCCGTTGTCGCCTCCGCCCTCCTCGCCCAGCAGTTGGAATGGCAGGACGGGCAGGAACTTTTAAGCGCAGACGACGGCGATACTTTCATCCAGGCCATCGATCGGCTGATTGAAGACGACGCCCTGTGGCTCGACCTGCAGGCTCGCGCGCTGGCGCAGACGGCGCTGCAGTTCGATCCCCAGCGCTTCGCCGCAACCGTCCGCGAGGTTTGCCGCAGACCGGATCCAGAATAACCGGCGCCGCCCCATTGACATACGCTTCGTATGTACAAATCTACTGACATACGGAGCGTATCTGAATGATCGCTCCGATCAGTCGATTATCGGAGTTGAACCATGTCTAAACGTGATGCGATCTTCCCTGCCGGTCGGCAGGCGCTGTACGAGATCAATCATTATTCCGCAGCGATCCGCTCGGGCGATCTGCTGTTTGTTTCAGGGCAGGTTGGCAGCCGCGAAGATGGCTCGCCGGAGCCGGATTTCGCCAAGCAGGTCCAATTGGCCTTCGACAATCTTGCCGCCGTGCTGAAGGCCGCGGGCGCCAGCTTCGATGATGTCGTGGACATTACGACCTTCCACACCGATCCGCAGAACCAGTGGGAAACCATAGCTCCCATCCGCCTGAAGGCAATCGGCGAGAAGCCCTATCCCAACTGGACCGCCGTCGGGGTGAACTGGCTGGCAGGCTTCGACTTCGAGATCAAAGCCATCGCCCGGATCCCCGCGCAAGCCTGACCCCTGAAACGACACGGCCCGCCGAGGCGGCCGGAAGCAAAAAAGTACGGCCCGCCGAGGCGGGCCGTGTTTTGAGAGCTTCTCTAGCCCCCGAGGGCCAGCTTGATCGCCTTATCCAGCTCGGCTTTGCGCCGCTCCAGCTCCTTCAAGCGAGCTTCTTTGGCCGCGAGTTCAGGACTGCCTGACGCACGATCGTTCTGCACCTGAAGATCCAGGGTGGCGAGATCACCGTTCAGCTTATCTGACTCGGATTTCAGCCTGGCATACTGCTGCTCGGAAACTTTCTTCTTCGCCCTGGCATCGGCAAGCTGCGCATTGGTCTGCTTCAGATCCGCCTGAGCCGCGGAGATGCGCTTCTCGTTGCGTTCGATATCGCGCTCGATCTGCAGGCGCTGATCTTCGAGGTTCTGATTGGTGGCAACGGCCGCGTTGTAGTTCGACTGCGCCTGGGCAACCCGCTGCTGCGGGCCACCGGCTGCCAGATCGGCACGTTGGTTCATGTAGGTCGAGCAGCCTGCAACGGCCAATGCCGGAAGCAGGACGATGAGCGAGCGATACTTAGCCAACGCGGGTTACCTCCAATGCCGAGTTCAGGCTGGAGACATTCGCTTCCAACTCCTGAACCTGTTTCTCCATTGCCGCGATCTGGGCATCCATCTCGGCGGTATTGCCGCCTTGTGCCTTCATGCGCTGGGCAGCTTCCTTATAGCTGTTACGCTTCTCGACGCCGGTCTCCAAGGTCTTCTGCATCAGCGCCTGATTGGCTTCGATCCGGCTGCGTTCGGCATTCGCCTGGGCGACCGTCAGACGCTTGGCGGCAACATCGGCTTTGATGTCCTCCAGCCGGTCCTTGCTGTCGGCCAGAATGGTATTGGAACTGGCGACCATGCGGCGCAGCCGATCCGTATCCTTCTTCGCATCCTCAGTCATGGAATTGAGCATGCGGACTTTGTTATTGGCGTTCTCCTGCGCCTTGGCGGTCATATAGCCATCGACGCCGCCCAGCACGCCACCCGCCGCCGCACCCACGGCGGCGCCGGTCGCAATCGCCTGCCCCCGGTTCTTGCCGCCGGACGCAGCCCCCACCAGGGCACCGAGCAAGGCACCGACAACGACGCCGGTGACGACACCGCCCGCGACCGTCTCATTGAAGGTATCGGCTTCGGCCCGCAGTTGCTGCTCGGCCGGGGTCAGCGGACGCGAGCTCTGATCCGTCGTCTGGCAGGCCGCGAGCCCCATCGCAGCCACCACCACCAATGCCGTCGTCTTGCTCCGGAATAGCTTTAGCCCCATCACCCGCATCCCCCGCTTTTGACCCACATTCTTGGGTTGAATTGCCACGATCTTATCACCGCGCGCAGCCTTCCCAACTTAGCGTTTCGTCATCTCTTCGAAACCACCAGGAAACCTCAGCCTAGTCGATTTCGTCCAGCAACTTCGCGCGATCCAGGTTCTGGCCGCCGCGCAGGCGCTCCACGTGTTTGACAAAGGTATCAATGCGCTTGTTGAGGGCGGTAACTTTTTTTGCTTCCAGATCCCGTTTCAGAACCTCCGCCTGACTCGACACCACGGTAGGCGGATAGTCGGATGCAACCGCCAGCGCGACATCGAGATAATAGCTAAGATTATCGTCGAACGCCGCCTGCGATCGGGCGAGCCCTTCCTCGTAGCCCTTACGCTCCGGCGACCCTGCCGCTGCGGTCTTCAGAATGCTCCTGCGGGCTTCCAGCAGCTTGCTGTCGGCCACCAGCTTGTCCGCGACATAGGCCCCGACGCGCAGGGCATTGACCGCCGCCCGGTCGCGCTGTTCGTTGCGGGTCTGGATCGAGGTCTTGATGACCGTCGACAGCGCCGCGATCCGCTGGCGCAGGGCCGGATCGTCGACCGACTGGGCCAGCGCCTCGGCTTCCTTCACCGGATCATCCTGCGGCGCCACCGACGCGCTGGTCGGCAGCGCTGCCCATTCCGCGCGGATCGCCGTCAGGCGCTGCGGGCTCGGCAGGCTCGGCGCCACCAGAACAAGCCGCAGGCCCGTCATAGCCGAGCGCCGCTCGCCCTTCTTATCGACGGGGGCGAATTCCTGGCGGGCCGCGCTGCGCAGATCCTTCAGCGGCGTGCGATAGTCCCCGCCCTTGACGATCTGCCCCCCCGCCTGCCCATGCAACCGCGAGAGTTTATTGAGGCGGAAGGGGTCCAGCACGAACTCCCCCACATTCCCCAGTACGTCATGGAGCCCCAGTGGATTAGGCTTCAGCAGACCGACGGCATTCAGCTCGTTATTGGCCGAATCCGTGCCCTGATACCAGACGTAGCGCGCGGGCGCCTCGCTCATCGGGAATGTTGCTTCGATGAAGGTCGACTCCGGTACAGCCGCCCCACCACGCGCGGCATATTCCCATTCCGCCTCGGTCGGCAGGCGCAGAAAGGCCGGGCTGCCGTCTTCTTGCGGCAGTTCTTTCGTGGCATTGGCAACGGCCCAGGCGGAGTATTTCGCGGCAAACCCCACGGACTCGGCCCAGGTAACATTGATCGCGGGCATGCGCCCCTCGTCCGTCACCTTCCTGCAGGGGGCATCGAACGCCGCCCATTGCGCCTGGGTGACCTCATATTTCCCGATGTAATAGGCCTGGGTGCCTTTCTTCTTCGGGTCGGTGAACCCCCCGCCGACGTAATCGGCGCGGCTGTTCTCGGCATAACCCAGCGCCTCATCCGTGCGGCCCAGTTGCACCCGGCGATCCCCCAGCAAACCGTCGGCAGGCAGCTCGACCCGGCGGAAAGCCATGGCACCGCCGCAGGGCATCGGCAGCAGCAGATCGCCCTCGGCCTTCTGGGGATTATAGATCCGCTCCGGCCAGGGGGCATCGGCGGCAGCAGCCAGACCAGGGCAAAGCAGCAAAGCCGCGAGCAATAACCTAGACATCCCTGATTTCCTCGGCTGGATCGATACGGGCGGCGCGCCAGCCTGCGGCCAGACCGGCGGGCAGCGCGACGATAAGGGTGGCCCCCATGATTCCGGCGATCTCGGCGGGCGTCAAACGGCAGGCGCTTTCGCCCGCGCCCAGGCTGGTCGCAAAGAAGCTGTTGATGGCATAGGCGGTGACGCTGAACAGTACCACCGCCAGCCCGCCGCCGATCAGGCACACGGCGAAGACCTGCCCCACGGGCAAGGCCGCCAGCCAGCCGGGGCCATAACCGATGAGGCTGAGGATCGCGAGATCCCGGCGCTTCTTCTGCAAGGCCGCCAATTGCCCGGCCAGCAGCGACACGGCAATCCCGAGGCTCGCCGCCACCAGAATGATCGCCAGCACAGCCCGCAGATTGGCATCCAGTTGCAGCGTCCCGGCAATCTCGCTTTCCCGCGTCGCGACCTGGATCCCCTCGGCCCGCAGAACCGCCGCCAGGGGAGCCACATCGCGGATCGACTTGGCATAGAGGCGAAACAGCGGAAACGCCTTGGTTTCCGGCGCGGGTCCATTGCCGCCGCTCCCCAGACCCGCAACCTCAAAACCATCGCGATAGGCCTGGATATCCAATAGCAGCGGCAGGCTCACATAGGCCCCGGTCCCAGCCGCTTTCTCCACCGGCAGGACAGCAGCAACACTCACGGCGCGGCTGGCCGGTTCGATCCGGCCGCTGCGGGTGCGCTCGATCGCCAATGTCAGCCGGTCGCCCGCCTTGACCGCCAGCCGCCGCGCGGTTTCCGCCGTCAGCGCGATTGTGTCCGCCCCGCTGACCGCCTCTCCCCCGCCCAGCGGATCGCCCGGCGCGGTGGGATTGAGCGACACCCGCAGGCTTTCCCCGGATGCAGACACCAGATCGACCTGGCCTGCGATGGCACGGGTGTTCGGTAGAGCAAAAGCCACATCCGGCCGAGCCCGCCACGTCGTGAACCAAGCGTCATCGAAGCGGGAATTCCCCGTCACTTCGGGCAGGATCAGGCGCATCGCCGGATCGCTGTCCATCCGCTCGATCAGCGTGCCGATCACCCCGCTGCGCAGTCCCAGCAGCACCATCAGCGGCACCAGGACCGCCGCCAGCGCCAGCGCCTGACAGGAGACGGCGATGCGGTCATGGCGCACATCGGCCAGGGTCAGCCGGAAAAGCTGCGCAAGCCGCCTCATGATACGATCACCGTGCGGCCGGGCTCGGTCCGGCAGGCGACGATGGTCAGCCCAGCCTCCCGCGCCAGATCGGCATCATGGGTAACGATCAGCAGGCTCGATCCCCGCTGACGGGTCAGGTCGACCAGCAGCGCCATCACCTCGGCAGCGCGGGCGGGATCGAGGGCCGCCGTCGGCTCGTCCGCCAGCACCAGGGCCGGTTCATGCATCAGGGCGCGGGCAATCGCCACCCGCTGCCGCTCGCCTATGGAAAGCGCTGCCGGTTTGCGGTCCAGCAGATGGGAGATGCCCAGGCGCCCCGCGATATCCGCCATCGCCCCGGCGCCCGCCAGATCCAGCAGGCGGCGGGACAGGCGGATATTCTCGGCCACCGACAGGAACGGCACCAGCCCCCCGGTCTGCAGCACATAACCGATGGAGCGGGCGCGCCAGCTGGTCATCTCCCCGGATGACAGCATCGGCAGATCCGCCCCCGCCACCCGCAGCAGCTTGACCTTCTCAGGGCGTAGGGTTCCCGCGATCAGGTCCAGCGCCGTGCTCTTGCCGCACCCCGACGGGCCAACCAGCGCCGTCAGCGAGCCTTCTGCCAGAGCAAGCCCCTCCAGGGCAACCGTCAGACCGCCCCGGACCTTCTCCACTCCAACGGCGTCGACAATCACGGCAGGCTATCGATGGGAACGGGATAGACCGTATCGCCAGCCCCGGCGCCGTCGGCCAGCTTCACCCAGCGGTCGACATCGTCGTGGTAGCGCTGATAGAGCGCGACCTTGGACTTAATGTCATCGATCACCGCCTGCTGCTCGCCAACGCCCATCCGGCTCCAGCTATCCTCGTCCAGGGCCATCAGCTTGCTCTGATACGGCAGGCCGTCCAGATATTCGCCCATCAGCCCCGCCTGCTCCAGGTTCCGCACCTGACCCTGGCCGATCTTGCCGGGATCGCGGCCCATGGCGGCGGCGGCGCTGCGCAGCTGATTGAAGAAATCGCCCGGCTGCAGCTGGGCCTTCTCGCCCGCTTCCACGATGCGCCGCAGGGTCGCCTGCAGATCGGAGAGCTGGTTCTTGGTCAGCAGCACACGGACGCTGAAGGCTGCCACATCGGGCTTGGCGAAATCGCGGTCCGATGCCCAGGCTTCGAACATCGAGGGCGCAGCAGTGTTCTGTGCCTTGCCCAGATAGGCCAGACGCATGGCATGGCCCACAGCCTCGGTGGTCTTGGCCAGCTTGTCGTCAGTCGGCTTGGCGTCGGGCTTGGCATTCGGGTCACCCGCCTTGCGCACCTGATCGACCAGAAGATCGGCCAATTGCTTCACCTCGGCCTTGAAAGCCTCGGGATCGCCTGAGGGAACCGGGAAATAGAGCGAACCTGTACCGGGATAGTTCGACAAGCGCTCATACTGCGATTTCGCCGCCGCATGATCGCCCTTGCCCTCGGCCGTCAGCTGATGCAGCACATAGATCGCGGTGCCGTTCTCCTGCGCCATCTGGCGCATCTGATCGGTCGACAGCTTGGTCGCGGACAGGGGTGAATTACCTTCGCGCGAACTGGCGTCGGTGATCATCACGATGAATTTACCACCGAACCCATCCCAGTCGATACCACGCAGGGCATGCTCCAACCCGGCATAGCCATCCTCGGCAAAGGCGCGGGTGGAGATGGTGGAGGCCTTCACCCCTTCCGCCGCTTTCAGGAAGTCAGCCTTGGTCGAGGCCTTGTTGGGATCGGCGAAGGTCTTGGCGAGATATTCGATGCCCTTCACTTCCGACGGGTCGTCGCGATAGGCGACCATGCCGAAACGCACCTTGTCGTTCAGCTTGGCCGCTTCGACCCGGTCGAACACCTCCGACACCGCCTGACGGGTGCGGTCGATATAGGGCTGCATGGACGACGAGGCATCCACCACGAACACCACGCCCGACCGGAAGTCCTTCAGCGCATCGCTCGGATTGACCCGCTGGGCCTGCACCGGCTTATCGTCCTTGGTGACCGAGGCGACACGCACCGTGCGCACCCGGAAGCCCGACGGCAGCACGGCTGACTTAGCTTCCAGGATCGGCAGCAGATAGAACTGCTTCTGCAGATCGACCGTATTTTCCGGCTCGATAGAGATGACAGGGCTGTCGGCGGGCAGTTTGTTGTCGGCAATCGCCTTGCGCTGAGGGGCGGCGGCATCGGCGGGCTTTTCCGCCGTCAGCGTCGCCATCAGCCCGTCGCGCTCCTTATAGAACAACACCCGGTCACGGCCCGCCGGATTGGCGAACCCCATGACCAGCGTGTGTTGCCAGGGAATGGTCTCGGCTTCAGTCAGGAAACCCTGCACCTTGCCGTCCGACGCAGCCCCGACCTCGACCAGCCCATCCTTGCGGCCATAGACGAACAGCACGCTCATCGGTGCCAGAACTTTACCGCCCGATGCGCCCGGCTTGTCGATCAGCTTGGCGCCCGGACGGGTCAGGATCTTCTGATACAGCGTCGTCTTGCCTTCGATCAGCAGTGGCGTGCGCGCCTGGGCCACCGCCTGCGGGGCGGCCAGCAGCAGAGCCAATGCCAGCGATGTCGCGAGTTTCTTCATTGCCCAAGCGCCTCCTTGGCTTTGGCATGCCCCTGGTCTGCGGCTTTTTTAAGCCAGGAGACCGCCTGTTCGGGGCCGTTGGTTGCTTCGGTCTTGCCGCTTTTCAGCAGCAGGCCCAGACGATATTGCGCCTCCGCATCCCCCGCATCGGCCGCCCGCTTGTACCAATCCACCGCCTGTTCGGCGTTGGGCGCGGGCAGCGGGCTCGTCTCTTTGCTCCAGCTTGCCGGATCATAGAAATTGCCCACGGCAACGGAGGCTTTGGCGTCGCCCTTTTCGGCAGCGGCCCGGAACAGAATGAAAGCGCCATCGAGATCCTTGGCGGCCAGATGTGCCTCGCCCAGTTCCCGCGCGGCTTGCGGCTCGGGATTGGCCGCCAATGCGGTCCGGGCCGCAGCCAGCGTGCGATCAGGAGCAGCCGCAGGCGTTTCAGCCGTCTGCGGCTCCTTGTCGCGCCCCAGGAACCACCAGCCCGCGCCACCGCCAGCAACCAGCAGCACCAGCAGCCCGGCGATCAGCGGCAGGAAAGACCGCTGGCGCGGCTCCTCCTTCTTGAGCTCGACCCGCGGCTCCACCTCGATCGGCGCCACCGGCACCTCAACGGGTTCGGGTACGGCCTCGACAACCGGTTCAGGGGCAGGCGGCGGAGGGGGCGGTGCCGCATCGACCGGTTTCCAGCCGGTGGGCGGCGCGCTCGGCAACCGCATGGCAATCCCGAGCAGCGGCGCATTGGGCCGTGCTCCGGTTGCATCTCGCAGCGCCACCAGATAGGGCCGGTTCGGCGTCAGATGGAACGTGGTGAAAGCATCGAGCGTCAGGATCAGCGCCCCACCCTCCTGCCGTGCCGCCACCGGGCGCTGCCAGAATTCGGCAGCCCCCCAGGGGTGGGCACTGTCTCGGGGATCGAGGTGATGTTGCCCGCCACCCGGCAGCGGTTGGCCGATACAGATCTCGGCCGAAGCGGGATCCATCGTGACACCGGGGCAATGAAGCTCGGCGGTGCCGGGCGACATGGTCTGGGTCTGGACGAGGCGCAGCATCGTGGATCTACCTTCAGGCAACGCGGGTCAGAATGGGATTGAGCGCATCCAGGATACGCCCCAGCCGGGCATTGCCGACATCATCGATCTCGCGCCCGCCGCCAAAGCTGACGTTATCGAGAGCGAGGCGATGCAGGCCGGTTGCCCAATCCAGGAAATAATCCAGCTCCAGCCGCTGGCGATGATCCCCCAGCGACGGCAGCCCTTGGAAGATGGGCGGCGGGGCGAAGATCGGCAGATCGGACTTCGGGCGCTTGGGACGTTCGCCCGCCGGCAGCACGCCAAAGCCGAGGTCGGCGACAAAATCATTCAGGATGCCATTGGCGAGATTGGCCGCGCGGTCGGCCACATCGTCCCAGCGCACGTTGGCCGCCTGGGTCTGACGGCGCACCACATCGGCGATGGCGCCGCCCAGGTTGAGGCGATTGGCGCCGACGATCATCTCGCTCGCCATATCCTCGATGATCCGGCCCGAAATCCCGAAACCGGCGGCAGCCTGGGGCAGGCGACGCAGCTTGTCGGCCCAGAGGTTCATGAGATCGCGGGCGAAATGCGCGGGCCGGTCCTGCAGCACCACCGGTTTTGGCGCTGGCGCGGCGACGGGCGCGGCAGGCGCCTCGGCCCAGGGATCGTCCGCCCAGGGGTCGCTGGCAGCCGCAGGCGCTTCGGCAGCAGCGGGTTCCTGTTTGGGCACCGCCACGGTCAGAAAACATTCCCGGCTTTCCCGGTCTTCCAGCGCCATGGCGGCGATCAGGCGCAGGAACGGCTTATACTGCTGGGGATCGACCTGGCGAAACAGATCGCGCCGCAGCGCCTGGATCGCCAGATCCTTCTCCTTGCGGCCCGCATCATCGTCGGCGTGATAGAAGCGGCGGAACTGGCTATGCAGCACCCGCGCCTGCTCGCTCAACCGCTCGCCGATCTGCTTGGCTTTCAGCCGTTCATCGATGGTGTTGGTCAGGCGGTCGACCAGGAAGGAAATACCGCCGTCGTTGGGCGACAGGGCTGCCTCCCAAACCGCCTCGCGATTGGCAAAATGTTTGGCCGTGATCTCAGAGGTCAGGAAGGCATCGCGATATTCCGCGACAACCGGCGCCTTGGCTGGCGCGATGCCGCCTTCGACCAGATGTTCGCTGCCATCGGGCAGGCGTTTGATCTCGGCATAGGACATCAGATGTTCCTGCTTCATGCCGGGATTGCGCAGGAACAACGTATTGGCAAACGGCTTGCCATCCCAGTCGGCGGGCCAGCCGTCGCGGCCATACAGCTCCAGGAAGGAGGCATAGAGCCGCCGGTCCCACTTACCCTTGCGGGTTTCGGAAGTCTCGCCGCCCTTTTCGATGAATTCCAGGTCGAACTTGGTCAGCACCAGGAACAGGGCGTTGCGCACGCTCGCGCGCTCGGCCGGGGTGTCGCCGTGGGTCAGCCCGATCCAGCCGCGCACCATGGCCGCCAGATCCTTCACTTCGGCCGGGTTATTCGGCATGCAGAGCAGCATGGCCGTCAGTTCGCGCTCCTCGGTGAAGCGCTGGAACAGATAGGCGATCTTGCCGCGCAGCAGCAGCCCGCGCACCTGTTCCACCTGTTCTTCGGCGTCCGACGCGATCTCGATCATCTTTTCGCGCGACCGGGCGCCGGGGAAATCCAGCAGATCCGTCTGCCCCAGGAACGGCCAGGCCGTCTCCGTCATCACGATCTTCAGCTCGGCCACCAGCGACGCCAGCAGCGCACGCGGCAGGCGCACGGCACCCCCGGCCCCCGAAGCCAGCAGGGGCTGGACCGCAATCGTATCCGCTGCATCCTCTGGCGTGCGCAGGCGCTTCAGGGTGAAGACGTCGATGATGCTGGCTTCGCGTGGCACCAGGGCGTCGATAGCCGCCCGCGCCTCGGGCGCATGGCCCAATTGCTCCAGCCCCTGGGCCAGATGCAGGAACAGCGACGTCAGCTCGGCAATCCCGCCCCACAGCGGGGCATAGAGCCGGGCGCGCCCCGCCAGCGACAGCCGCCCGCCCAACCGGATCAGCGCCTCCCAATAGCTGGTCTGCCGTAGGGTTTCGATACGGGCCGGGAAATAGCGCTCGAAATATTCGCCGAGGTCGAACAGCACGATCTCATCGAGATGCGCCGCCACCGACGCTGGCGCTGCTTCTGCCTCCGCCGCCGCGATCACCGCACGCAGGGCAGCCTCGTTCGGAGCCGCAATCTTCAGGTTATTCGCATCGAAGTCGGAGAAATAGGCGTTCGCCAGGATCTTGACGATATCGGTTTCGCTCAAAAGCCGCAGTTCGACGGGGAAAGCCGGATCGACCGTGCCACTGCGTGCCGTGGTGAAGCGGGTGACGAGGCCGGTCGATTCGCGATCGCCCGGCGGGTTGATATCGCGCAGGAAATCCTTGGGCGTTCCGGCGAAATCGCAGATCAGCGTGCTCCCCGGACGCCGGGCGAGTGCCGATACCAGATAGGACTTGCCTGCCTGACTGGGGCCAAAGACGCCGACGCAGGGGCGACGCCCGGCGGCTCCACTCAACCGGCGGCCCAGGTTTTCGGCCCGGCGGGTGGTGGTAATCAGGGCATGCGCCTCGTTCGCGACGCTTCCAGCCACGGGCGCAATATCGCCGACCCAGGCACGGGCTTCGCTGGCGGCACGCCCAAGGCCTTGGGCGGCGGAGGGCAGATTGTCGATGCTCATGATGCTGTCCGCCTATTGGTCCAGCAGGATGCCGGTGTCGAGCCAATAGCCCAACTGGTTGTCGATGGTCTGCAAACGCAGGCGAAGCTGATCGTTTGGCACGCTGCGCCCGTCGCGATCCTCGATCTTGCCGATCAGGAACTTGTCGACCACCCGCTTGGCCTTGTCGCCCGACTTGTCGCGGCGCAGGCGGACCGTCAGCGGGGTGCGCTGCTGGATCGAGCTGATATCTGCATTGTCGGCATAGGCCAGATTATAAAGTCGCGTCGCAGGCCACCAGTCGGCAGCCATCTGGCGGAAGCCCAACGGCATCGGCCCCCGGAACTCCACCCCCGTCTCCGGCAGCGGCCAATCGGTATCTTCCAGATGCATATCCGTGAAGAACTCATCGTCCTTCAACAGACGGCTGCCCCGGTCGAGCTTGCCGAAGAAACGCGCGGTTGAAGCCGGGCGCAGCAGGTCCGCGCGGAAGTTGAAGTTCGGTAACTGCCCCTCGGACAGCAGGCAGATCATGGCGCCCACCGCTGCAGTAGTCTTGGGATCGGCGATGGTGGCGCGGGCATCGCGGAAGGGATACCAGCCGCCAACGCGGAAGCGATGCAGCGGAATGATACGGGCGGGCGGCAGACAGGCCGTCTCCCACAGCAGCTTGGCGATCGCAGGCAAACGTGACGGACGGCCAGATACGAGCAGCACGTCACAGCGGAAGCGCCAGACCATCTCTCCCAGGGCCTGCATCATCTCGCTGAACGCCTCCCGCACCGTACGGTCGATCTCCGCCACATCGATGGGGATTTCCAGCTCCAGCAGATTGAAGGCCGGATCGCCCGCCTTGCGGACCTCGGCATTCACATAATCCACCAGCATCATCGGTAGCCCGTCGCCCTCATTGAAGAAGGCGCTGAAAGGCCGCCGCTCCAGGGCGGGTGGATTCTGCGGGTCATTCTGCTCGTAGGTCGAAAGCAGCGCGATGGCGATAGGCGCCGCGATCTGGGTCGCGAACTGCTGACGCCGCAGCTGTTCGATCACCTTCATGTCGCCCCGGTCGCCGCCGAACAGCTGCGACAGGATCGACTCGGCCCCATCGGCGCCTAGCGGACCATCGGCCAGTCGCTTGCGCAGCGGCGGCAACACATGTTCGCGAACCACTTGTTGCACGGCATCGTCACCGGCCAGATTGAAGCCTTCGCGGAATTCTTGGGTCGGCGAGACGGTGACATTCGCTCCGCGGCCATCAACGTCGAGGCGCGTGATCACCAGATCGGTGGTGCCGCCGCCGATATCCAGCGTTGCCACCCGCAGCGCATCCTTCATCGCCGGATCGGACTTATTCACCGGATGCCGCATGCTGTCGAAGAAAGCGCGGGCGTCGCCGGAATAATTTACGGCTATCTGGGTGTAGAAATAAATCGCCTGGGTCGCACTCGCCTCGTCCCACTGCAGCCGCACCTCGGGGCCAACGGTGGGCTGATCGGCGCTGCGGCGCACGTCGGAGGCATAATGGACCGCCGGGCGGCCATCCGCACCCTGCTCCCGCCAGGCCAGCCCCAGCGCCATATAGGCCAGCTCGCAAGCCGCCTCGGCCTGTTCGGTCAGGATCTGCCGCTCGGCCAGCGGCATCGCGGTCGGCATGGTCATGATCAGACGGCGCAGGCGGCGCGGCAGCCGCTCGTTCGCCGCCCGTCGCACCCGGTGGGCGGCGGAATTCATCATGCACAACGCCTGAAGGATGATCTCCGCCAGGGTGAAGGACATGAGGTTACGGCGGGCATACAGCGCGCGGATCGACGGGAAGCTGTCTTCCAGCGGCATCCCCGGCCCGGTTTCCATCCGGTGCAGCGCTTCGCCCTTATCATTGACCAGGGTGGTGAAGGCCACCCCGGTCGCAATGTCCGACTGTTCGCCCGAAATGAACGGACTGTTGAAGCGCCAGCTGTCCCGCCGTGCATCCTCGTCCCACAGATAGCGCTTGGGGCTGGACAGACCCGACGCCCCCTCACTGCCACGACGCAAGCCCGCAAGGCGGGACGCCTCCGGCCCCACCCGCACGATGCTGGGCCAGGAGAAGCGGTCAGCGAGGCCAGAGCGCAAGGAGAGATGGTCGCGCCCGAAGCTGGCCCGGCTGAACTCGATCCGACTGGCAAACGGGTCGGTATAGACATTGTAGGGGCGCGAGAGATCCCGCAGCTTCAGCTTCACTGCATTGGTGATATCGGCGCCGGTTTCGCTGGGGTCCGCCTCGATCAGCAGGCCGCAGGTACGTGAGTTGCCGAGATCCAGCACCAGATCCACATCAATGGGTGCGGCATGACCTTCGGTCGCCCGATCCACGATGACAATGGCAGGCAGCACGCCCGAGGAATGCAGCCAGTCGAGATAGGCGCGATAAGCTGCCAGATGCAGCATCGGCTTACCTTCCTCAACCATCCAGGCCTGTACCTCCTCGATAGTCGGTGTCGGCACGGATCGGCCCTTGGCGGCGGCGCGCTCGCGCTTCTCCACCACATCCTTGCCTGCCTCGATGCACCAGTCGCGCACCCATTCTTCCTGCAGGTACCAGTCTATCGGATCGCGATAGGAGGGCAGCGCGAAAGGACGGCCGTTCTTGGCGTCGCTTGAGCTTGGCGCGACATAGGCTTCCTCTTCAATGAAGGGGATGAGACGGGTATCCAGGCTGACCGTAACCCGGTGGGTATTGCCGTCGGCATCCGCCTCGGTCAGGCGATGCAGGAACACCCGCGCCCAGTTCGTCGGTCCCCGGAAGAAGCTGCCGGACAGATCGCGCCGAAACAGCGGCAGCGGCATCCATTGGTCGCCGAACAGAGTCTCGATGTCCTTGAGGTCGACCTCGCAGGTCACACGGCCAGTGCCGCTCGCTCCACCAGGGACTTCCCGCTGCACCAGTTGCGGCAGGTCCTTGCCGGTCAGCGCCCAGGCCTTATCCGCGTAGAACCCCCAGCGTTCCGGCATCTCAGTCTGATCTTTTCCGACACGGATGCCGAAATCCAGGAACTGCAATCCGCTTTCCGGGATGATGGGCACGCTGTCGTGAAAATGGCTCAGTTCCGCGAGGGGCATGACTCACCGAAAATTGTTCGAGAACATTCAAGACGTTGAATCTGCATAGCCTATCGGCAGCACAGACACAAAGTTAAGGTTTTTCCAGTCCGACACGATAACGGCTGCCATCAGGATTGACACCATAGCAGGCTGTGACACCGCTGGCCGTACGGTCGCATTGGGTTTGCGAGCGGTCATAGGTACGGCCGTCCGGGCAGACCAGGTCGCCCTGCTCCTCCAGCACCAACTGCCCGCCCTTGAAGGTACCGCGCGCCGGGGCCTTGCATTCAACACCGTCAGCGCGCCGCACCACCGCTTCGCCCCGACCGTCCTGGCCGAACCGATAATATTGCGTCAGTGCCTCGCCGGTATTGTTGTCGATCAGCCCCCGGCGCGACCGCCACAAGCCATCCAGGAAGCCGGTATCACCCTTCGCAGCTGCGTCGGGCGGGATCTCCATCGGCTTGCCGGGCGGCGCATCGGGCCGGGGTGGTGGTGGCACGGTTGGTGGTGTTGTGGGCGGCGGCGTCGCTGGCGGCGTGACCGCTGGCGGAGTCGTGGCGGGCGGTGTTTCCGGCGTTCCCCCAGGGGGCGTAGCCGGAGTCGTGGGCGTCGTTCCCGTACCAGGAGCAACCGACCCAGGGGCGCCAACACCAGGAACCACCGGGACGGGGGTCACCGGCTCAGGCAGAGAAGGCTTAATCTCTTCCGGCTTCTTGGGTTCTTCAATGGCGGGTGGCACCGGCGGGACGACCGGCTTTTCGTCGCGCCACCATCCCCAGAACCACCAGAGCAGCAGAGCCAGCAACAGCAGCAACGCCAACAACCACAGCAGCCACTTCCACCAGGGAGTGGTGGCTACGACAGCAGCTGCGGCCACCGGCGCGGCCGGGCCGCCAACCGGCGCTCCGGCCGGAGGCGGAGCGAAGCTGGTGACCACTGTGCCTTGTGCGGACCGGAAACCCCAGAAGCTTAAGACCGGCTGCTCACCGACCAGATGCACATGCTCGATGCCCGGAATGCTGAGGGCATTATCGATCAAGGCAGCAAAACTCAAGGCGCCGCCATCCTGCGTTCCCGCCCGGATCTCTGCAGCATAGGCTTTGAGGTCGGCCTGCATCATCTCAAGTGTCAAGGCGGTGCGGGTCTGCTCCTCGGGCGATAGATCGCTCCAACGCCGTGCCTCACCCGGCACCTCGGCCACCCAGCGGATGGTTTCGTCACGGGCATCCTGGTCGGGCCGGGAGAAAAGCGCCGCATGCTCCGCCCCAAAGCGCTGCGTCAACGCCGCCTTCAGCTGGACATGGGACTCGAACACCGGCTGCCCATGAATACCGATGGGCTGATAGCGATCGGCAGGCGCCGCCGCCAGGACGGTTCCCAGTCTCATAAGGCCCCCCTCATGGCCTGCAGTTACGCATGTCAGGCTGCTTGGTCGCCTGCTGCAGCTTGCGGGCAAAGTCGGCAGGCGAATTCGGCTTCAGCACCTGCCCGCCGGTCGCCTGGGCGACACATTGGATCGCGGCACGCCCGCCTGCATCGCCGGAAATATCGATCACATTGATGACCGCATTCGGCTTGGCCTTCTTCAGGGCACGGGCAGCAGCGCAGGGATCGCCCCCGCAGGTATCCTCGCCATCCGAGACAACGACAATCACCGAGTCCACATCGTTGGAGACGATATTGCCCGCCCGCTCGATGGATCGGGCCAGCGGCGTCCCACCCCAGGGGCTGAGGCCGTTGACCTTGTTCAGCAGTTGCTGACGCTCGCTGTCGGAATAGAAATCGTCGCGATTGACGGCATCGCAGCCCCGGAAGTCGATCAGGCCGATGTCGATCCCCGGCGGCATGCCCTTCACCACACCATCAATGGACCGGCGCGCCTGATCGATACGGGACGATCCCCCCGCGAAGTTTTCATTCATGCTCCCGGAGCCATCGACGATCATCACCACTTCCGGTTCGTCGCCCGGACCATAGGACGGCGTGCAGCTGGGCGGCGGCGTCGCATCGGCACGCGGCGGTGTCGGTGCCGGAGTCGGAGTCGGACGCGGCGTGGGGGTCGGGGCCGGTTTCGGCGGCTCCACCGGCTTTGGCGGTTCCGGCTTAACAGGTTCGGGCTTAACAGGTTCGGGCTTCGGGGGTTCTGGTGTCGGAAGCGGTTTTGGCGTCGCGGGCAGATCTTCGGCCCGCCGCGGCGGGGTCGGATCATCAGGGACGCAGCGGTTCAGAAACTCCGCCTTTTCCTTGCCAAGCTGCGCCTGCTCATCCTTCAAAGCCTGAAGCCGCCGTTCGAGGTCCGCCGTCGGATCGGCAGGCGCTGCGGGCGGATTGGGATCGGGCACTTGCACGATCTTCGGCATCATCGGCTCGCAGGCCTTGAGCAGCAGAAGCAGCAGGAGCAACAGCAGCAGGAACGGCAGCAGCCAGAACAGCCACCCCCAGAATCCCCGGCGTGCAGGGGCTGCCGCCATCGCGGAGACAGTTGCTTCAGCAGCAACCGGAGCCGGGGTTGGGGCCGGAGTTGGTGCGGGCGGAGGCGGCGCCATCGGCGCCACGGGGGCAGCGACCACCCCTTCTGTCTCGTGCCCCCACATGGCGAGGACCGGCTGGTCGCCGACCTGATAGAGGAAATCGGCCCCCGGCGCGGTCAAGGCGAGCGCCAGCATTCGGCCGACCAGTTCCCCCGTCCCGCCGCTCTGGATCAGGGTCTGGCTCAGCGACGCGATATCGGCCTTCAGCGCCTCGGCATCCGCACGCAGCTTTCCCTGCGCCTCGGGCGGCAACTGCGTTACCGGTGTCACGGTTCCAGGCAGGGCTGAATACCAGTCGATACGCTGCCCTTTGGGGTCGATGCGCGGCAGGGCCAACAGGGCCGCATGGCGGGGCGAGAGACGGCTGGAGAGAATGGAGGCGAGCTGCCGATGGGAATCGACAACGGCCTGTCCATGCACCCCCAGTTGTCGATATCCCCCTGTCGGGCTAGTCGCGATCAGCCGGTCGGCCATGGGGTGCTTGTCGCCTCTTGCTTGGCATTGCTTCTGGCAGGAGTGTAGAGTCTGCACTGCGTGCTGCGCAAGGCGGGCGGCAGTTAATTAACTTTTAGGACAGGCGGATGGCCGCATCGGCTGCAGAGGCGAACAACAACGACCGCAGGTTCCTGGGCGCCATCCCCGGCCGCTGGCTCTGGCTGGCGATGATGCTGTTGCTACTGCTTGGCATCCTGGCGCTGGGGGCTTGGATCTGGTGGTTCAAGAAGCCGCTGGTCATCGAACAGATCATCCCGGCGCAAGCGGCGGAGCTTGCCCCGGACATCCAGAAGCGCGCGGTCCAGTTGGCCGACGAGATCGCCGCCCTGGAGAAAGCCATCGCCGACGCCCGCAGCCAGAACAATCCCCTGCTCTGCCCGCCTGGACAGAAGCTGCGGCAAGGTGCGGCACTGGCTCCCGCCCCGCTTGCGCCCACCGCGACCGGCCCCTTAAAGACCCTGACCATCCCGGAATTGACGGATCGGCTGGAGAAAGCCACCGCGCTGGTGCTGACGAGCGACAGCATCGCCACCGGCTTTTTCATCGCCCCCGACCTGCTGATGACCAATCGCCATGCGGTCGAAGATGCCAAGAACGGCCGCCTGCTGATCGCGAGCGCCAGCCTCGGCCGTGCCGTTCCGGCCCAGGTCGTTCGCACATCAGCCTCTGGCAAGCCTGGCGCCGCCGACTTCGCCCTCGTCCGCCTCACCGAAGGAAGCGCTCCGGCGACACTGCCCCTGACCAGTCAGAACGGCAAACTGACCGCTATCGTGGCTGCCGGATATCCGGGCCTGACCGTCCAGAATGATCCCGGCTTCCGCCGACTTGTCTCAGGCGACCCCAAATCCGCCCCCGACCTCAATCTCACCCAGGGCGTGGTGCAGTCTCTCCAGACCTCCCCTCAAGGGGTGCCGGTAGTGCTGCATACCGCGTCCATCCTGCAAGGGAATTCCGGCGGACCGCTTGTGGATAGCTGCGGCCGGGTCATCGGCATCAATACCTTCATCACGGTCGATGCCGAGAATGCGGGCCGCATCTCCTACGCCCAGACCTCGGGCGCGATCAGCGATTTCCTGGCCCAAAGTGGCGGGCGACTGCCTTTGGACAGCCGCCCTTGCCCCTCGAACTAGCCGCTTACGCGGCGGGCGACTGCCTCTCGACAGCCGCGCTTGCCCCTCGAACTAGCCTCTATTCGGCTGGTTGAGCCACAGGCTCAGGCGCTTCTGCCTCGGTCTTATCGGCCAGCGTGCCTTGGCCCAACGCGATCGTCAGGGCCGCCGCCACACTGGCGATGACTGAGACCCAGAAGCCGTTCTGCGCCCCGAAATTATCGACAACCCAGCCTGTGGCGAACGACCCGAACGCCATACCGATGCCGATCCCGGTCATGACCCAGGTCACGCCTTCCGTCAGCATCGACTCCGGCACCCGGCGCTCGATCAGGCCAAAGGCGGTGATGAAGGTCGGCGAGATCGCAATCCCGCTGACGAAGACCGCCGCCGCCAGCAGCGCAACCGATGTGCCGGCAAACAGCAGCGGCACCGACGTCACCGCCAGAATGCTGACCGCGATCAGCAGTTGGCGGCGCAGCGCCATCTTGGGATTGAGCGCACCCAGGATCAGACCCACCACGAAAGACCCCACGGCATAGACGCCGATCACCAGAGTGGCCCCGCTCTCCTGGCCCAATTGCTTGGTGATCGCGACGGCACTGACTTCCGCCGTAGCAAAGGTCGCGCCGACAAAGATCAGGGCCAGGGTGATGATCTGCACAGCCCGCAGTCGGATCGCCGACCCCTGCGGTCCGGCAGCATCGACGGGACGCACTTTCGGCTCGGTGCCGCGTTGAAGCAGGAAGGCTGAAGCGCCAATGGCAAAGAAGATCGTGCTCGCCAGCATCCCCGCTTCGGGGAACAGCGAGACGGACAAGCCGACCGAGATCGACGCCCCTGAGATATAGATCAGCTCATCCGCCGCGGATTCGAAGGCAAAGGCCGTATTGAGTTCGGGCCGGTCGCGGAAAATCTCGCTCCAGCGCGCCCGCACCATGGCCGAGATGCTGGGCATTGCAGCGGCGAGGAAAGCAGAGGCAAACAAAGTCCAGACCGGCCAATCCTGGTTCGTCGCCAGGATCAGCAAAAGAAAGGCGATGACCGATATCGCCGCCGCCGGTCCGCCGACCGCAGCCTGGCCGAACCGATCCACAAGGCGCGAAACCTGGGGAGAGATGAAAGCATTGGTCAGGGCAAAGGTCGCGGACACAGCGCCCGCCAGCCAATATTCGCCATGAGTCTGCGACAGCATCGCGACGATCCCGATGGGCGCCATCGCAAACGGCAGGCGCCCCATGAAGGCTGCAGCCGAAAAGCCTTTAGCCCCCGGCGCACGGAAGATTTCGGCATAGGGATTGGACATTTAAACAGCTCCTTGATCGAATGCCCGCTTCACATATATACGTGACGTATGTGAATGACATAATCGCATACACTTCGTATGTCAATTAACATACGCGACGTATGCGAGATTATTTTTGGAGCCCTCCCAATGCGAAAATCCCGCCAGGAGATGATCGCCGAAACCAGAGCCAAACTGATCGCCGCCGGGCGCCATGCCTTCGGCACGGTCGGTTATGCCGACAGCTCGATGGATGATTTCACGACCGAAGCAGGCCTGACGCGGGGCGCGCTCTATCATCATTTTGGCGACAAAAAAGGGTTGCTGCAGGCGGTCGTCCATCAGATCGACTCTGAAATGTCGCAGCGTCTCAAGGAAATATCGGAGCGCACTCCGGATGCCTGGCAGGGCGTGCTCGACGAGTGGGTCGGCTATATCGAGATGGCGCTAGAGCCGGAAATCCAGCGCATCATGTTCCGCGATGGCCCTGCTGTCCTGGGCGATATTTCCCAATGGGAAAACAACAACTGCTGCGTCATGGTGCTGAAAGAACGTCTGGACGCTCTGAAAGCGGACGGCAAGCTCATCGATATCGATACGGAAAGCGCCGCCCGCCTGATCAACGGCGCCAGCAGCCACGCCGCCACCTGGATCGCGAGTTCCGACAACCCGCAAGAAACCTCGCAAAAAGCCGTCGCCGCTTTCCGCGACCTGCTGGAAGGGTTGCGGCGGAAGAGCTAACCCGCGACCTGCGTCGCCAGGATGCGACCCAGCAGCCCCGTCAGTTGCTCGCGATAGCCGGTGCGCCCCGACGGCTCATTCTCGTTCGAGGTCATCACCACGACCATATCGAGCGACGGCACGATATAGAGCATCTGCCCGCCATACCCCCAGGCATAGCGCACCTCGTGCTCCCCCACCCTCCGCAGGAACCAGCCATAGCCATAGGCATCGCCGGTAAAGCGCGAGGCAGTGCGCGGCAGCCAGGACTGGTCGATCCAATCTTCCGAAATCAGCCGCACCCCGGTCGGATTCCGCCCGCGATTGCGGTAAAGCTCGCCGAACGCCAGCAGGGAACGCGGACTCATCGCCATCTGATTGCCGCCGAAATAAATCCCCTGCGGGTCCCGCTCCCAGGCCGCGATGGCAAAGCCAGGCATGCCGCCCAGCCACTCGCGCGCCAGCTGCAGCGTCGATTTCCCGGACACCCGGGTCAGGATGGCCGACAGCAGATGGGTCGATCCGGTGGAATAGAGCATATCGCCGCCCGGTTCATCGACGAAGGGACGGCTCAAGGCGCCCTGCACCCAGTTTCTGCCCGCCGTCCAGCGGCCATAGAAGGCGCCCGACGTCCGCTCCAGTCCCGCCTGCATCGACAGCAGATGCCCGATGGTGATCTGCCGCAATCTCGGGTCGGGCTTGGCAGGCAGATCGGCTTTCAGCAGCGGGGCGATCAATTGATCCGGCCCGCTCAACAGCTTCTTGTCGATGGCGATCCCAACCAGGGCCGACACCACCGATTTGGAGGCCGATTTGATATTGGTAGCCCGGCTGGTGGAGCGGCCCCGATAGCCGCGCTCAATCAGAATCTCACCACCGCGCGCGACGATCACCGTCTGCAGCGTCTCGAAACTCGCAGCCTCATTCAGCAGACCCTCAAGGGTAGCCCCTTGCGCCTGGGAGAAGCGGCTCAAGGCCAGCAGGCTGGCGGTTCCGGCGATGAAGGCGCGACGATCCATGAATGATGGTAAGCCTGTGCTTTATGGCGACAGCGTGACCTCGAAAATGGAACCGGGCCGGACCGAGGGGCACCTCGACCGACCCGGTTCTCCAGGCGGATATATCCTTAGACCCGCAGGTCCGCCTGGATCTCTTAGCTCTCGCCTTCCTGGAACGCCTCCTCGCGGCGTTTACGGATGACGGGCAGCACCACGATCAGCAGCAGAATGGCGGCGACGGCCAGCAGGCTTGCGCTGATCGGGCGCGTCACCAGCACCAGCGGATCCCCGCGCGAAAACAGCAGGGTCCGCCGCAGGAACTCTTCCATCATCGGCCCCAGGATGAAGGCCAGCAGCATCGGCGCCGGTTCGGCCTCAAGCTTTCGGAAGACATAACCGAGCACGCCGAACACGGCCATCAGCCCCACGTCGAACACATTATTGTTCACGCTGAACACGCCGATGGCGCAGAAGACGATGATGATCGGAAACAGGAAGTGGTAGGGGATCGAGATCATGCGGACCCAAAGCCCGATCAGCGGCAGGTTCAGCACCAGCAGCATCAGATTGCCGATCCACATCGACACGATCAGACCCCAGAACAGCCCCGGCTGTTCGGTCATGACCGCCGGCCCCGGCTGGATGCCCTGCATGATCATCGCGCCAATCATCAGCGCCATGACCGTGTTCGACGGCAGGCCGAGGGTCAGCATGGGAATGAAGGAGGTTTGCGCGCCCGCATTATTGGCCGCTTCCGGCGCCGCGACTCCTTCGATGGCGCCTTTGCCGAACCGGCTCGGATCCTTGGCGATCTTCTTTTCGATGGAATAGGCGCCGAAGGATGCCAAGGCCGCGCCCCCGCCGGGCAGGATACCCAGAACCGACCCCAGGGCGGTGCCACGGAAGATTGGCCCCAGCGTGCGCTTCCAATCCTCCCGCGTCGGCATCAGGCCGGTGACCTTCTTGGTCAGGAGGGTACGGTCCCCCTCCTGCTCCAGGTTCGCGACAATCTCGCCGATCCCGAATATGCCCATGGCCAGCACGACAAAATTGATGCCGTCGCTCAGTTCCGGGATGCCGAAGGAATAGCGCTGTACCGCCGAATTGACGTCGGTCCCGACCATACCCAGCAACAGCCCCAGCAGAATGATCCCCAGCGCCCGCAGCAGCGATCCATGGGCCATGACGATGGACGCGATCAACCCCAATACCATCAGCGAGAAATATTCCGCCGGACCGAACTTCAGGGCGATGACCGTCAGGCTGGGGGCAAAGACCGCCACCAGGATCGTGGCGACCGTGCCCGCGATGAAGGACCCGATGGCAGCGGTCGACAGCGCGCGTCCCGCCTCGCCCTTCTGCGCCATCTGATACCCATCAAGGGCGGTAACCACCGATGACGGCTCGCCCGGCAGATTGACCAGAATGGCCGTGGTCGATCCGCCGTATTGCGCGCCGTAGTAGATACCGGCCAGCATGATCAGCGAGGTTTCTGGCGGCAGACCGAAGGTGACGGGCAGCAGCATCGCGATGGTCGCAACCGGCCCCAGGCCCGGCAACACGCCGATGGCCGTCCCAAGGAAGACACCCAGCAGGCAATAGAGCAGGTTCTGGAAGGTCGCGGCGACGGTGAGGCCGAGCCACAGATTATCGAGAATATCCATGACTACCCCCTCACGCGCCGAAGCCGGGCACAAGGCCCGTGAACCAATCGCCGACCAGCGGCATCGGTACCCCCAGGCCCTTCACGAAAACGGCAACGCAGAACACGACGAGCAGCACCAGTCCCAGCACCGGCTTCCAGCCTAGGCGGAAGCGAACGCTGGCAACTGCGCTCACCAGAGTCAGCACGATCAAGGCGACGATCAGCCCCGCCCCCTGCAGCAACCAGCCGAACGCCAGCACCGACACGGTGATAAGGCTCAGTGCCTTCCAATTGAAAGGCGCGATGGGCGCGGAATCCTGGACCATCCCCCGCGCGATCGAGATCAGCCCCAGCAGGATCAGCAGCGCAGAGATCACGGTCGGGAAATATCCCGGCCCCATCCGTCCGGCCGTCCCGAATGCATAGCCACGCGCTATCGCCAACCCGGCCAATCCGCTGACGGCAAAGATGATCCCTATCCAGAAATCTTGCTGGCCTTTGATTTTCAAAAGCATAAAGCCTCCCTGTCCCGGCAGCTTATGCGGCTGCCTTGGCATAGTTCAGTCAGGTCCACTTAAAAACCGGATGAAAGATCAGCCGGTATCGGTTCTCCACCCATTCATGGGGGCAACGGTCTGGCCGCTGCGCTCATGCATGGGGACAAATTCAGGCACATAGGGCGCCGAAGGGTTCGCCCAACGGTGCAACAGCTTGGCATGCAGCGCCGCGCCCTGCTCGGCCGAGCTATAGCCGATCATCGTGAAGAAATCGGCGTGTTCCGCGACCAGATCGGTGCGCCCCAGCAGCACGACGGACATACGGGCCGGGATGGTTCCGAGGTGACGTTCGAGCAGGCTGCGCAGCACGGCGCCATTCTCGACGCCCCAGACCAGCACGGCGGTCATCTTGTGCTGATCCTTGGCCGCCCGGATCTGCTCGACCACCAGTTGTTCGTAATCGGCATGGGGCAGTTTGGAGAGTTCGACGATCTCCAGCAGCCTGTCGGCAAACTCCGGCCGCTGGCGCAGACGGCGATAGCGCAGCTTGCCCAACTCATTGGCCAGGAAGCTGCTGGCGGTGGTGATATAGCCGATACGCCGATGCCCCTGCTGCACCAGCAGATCGATGGCGCGCGCCACCGGCTCGCCCCATTCAAAACCGACCGCATCGACGTCGGTCCCCATCAGCCAGGCACCGTCGACCACCACCGTGTCCGTCTTCTTGCGAATCGCGGTCAGCATATCGATGGGCAGTTTTTCGAAGAAATTCTGCACCAGACAGGCGTCAAACCGAGGCATGCCCTGCAGCACCTGCTTCGCATGATCCGCATCGGAATAGGCAACTTCCAGCGCCAGATCGCCCGATTGCAGGATACGGTTCTGCACATCGTCGGCGACGAACCGCGCCCGTCCCGTGCTTAAGACCCGCCGCAGCAGCATGACGCTGCGCCCGCGCTGCTTCACCAGCGGCGGCTTTTCGACCGGCAGTTCGACCGAACCGTCGCCGCCTTTGACAAAGAAGGTTCCGCGCCCGATCTGAGCAGAAATGACGCCTTCGTGTTTCAGGTCGGCCAGCACCCGCTGCACATTGGGCTGCGACAGGCTGAAATCCCGCATGAGGTCGCGCACCGGCGGCAATCGGTCGCCCGGCAAGGCCTTCGCCGCCAAGTCCCGCAGATGATCCTGAAGCTTCGATAGTTCGACCATGCACCGCCACTCTCACGCTTACAGGTCAGGTGTATATACGATACAATACAATATGACCAGCCCAGAAAAGCGTAACAACGACCAGAATCCCAGTTGATCCGCCGCCGAGAATCGTGTTAGCCCTCAATTACACGACGATACAATATGTATCGTATCAAAGATGCCAATCGCCGGATCGCAAATTGGCACGCTTCATACCGGAGGAAAGTCCCGATGACGGTCAAAGCTTCAGCCTTTCGCGCGGCCTGCCTAGCCGCTTCCCTGCTGGCGGCCCCTGCTGCATTCGCCCAGTCGACCGGCCCGATTACCTTGCTTGTCGGCTATTCCGCAGGCGGCAGCGCCGACTTCGCCGCCCGTGTGGTCGCCCCTGAGATTGCCAGCCGCCTCGGCCGTACTGTCGTAGTGGAAAATGCCACCGGCGCCAGCGGCATGATCGCCCTGCAGAAGCTGATCAATGGCAAGGCTGATACAAATACAATGTATTATGGCGGCTTCGATACGGTTGCCGTGCCGCTGGTCAATAAGGACGTCAAGATCGACTGGGCCAAGGAAACCATTCCGGTCAGCCGCACCGTCGTCACCTCGATGGCTTTTGCCGTTCTCAAAGACAAGCCCTACACCGATCTTCAGGCGTTTGTGGCGGCCGCCAAGGCCGATCCGTCGAACCTGACCTATGGCACCCCCGGCATTGCTTCGGCCCAGCATTTTCTGGGCGAAATGGTCGCCGCCCGCGCTGGTGTAAAGCTGCTCCATGCCCCCTATCGCGGCGGCGCGCAGGTGTCGAACGATCTGCTGGGCGGCATTCTCAGCTCGGCCGTTCTGACCACCTCCACCGCTCTGCCGTTTGTGCAGCAGGACAAGATCCGGGTGCTGTTTGTCAGCGATACCACTCGCTCGCCCCAGCTTCCCAATGTTCCGGCCTTGTCGGAAATCCCCGGCTTCGAAGGCCTCTCGCTGCCGCTCTGTGGCAGGGCATTTTCGTGAAGTCGGGCACGCCGGATGATTTCGTGAAGAAGCTGGAAGCCGCCATCGCCGACGGCCTTAAGAACCCGGACGCCCAGAAGAAATACGCCGACGCCGGTTTCTCGACTTCGCCGCTGGGTGGCAAACCGTTCCATGACTTCGTCCAGGCCCAGGCAGACGCCTACAAGAAGATCATCACCGACGCCAATATCACGGCCGAATAACTCCCTCTCCCTCCCGCCTTGGCGAAGCGCGTGCTCCCCAATAACGCGCTTCGCATTTTTTTCCGATGCAGTCCGGAGCCTTCCCCGTGCCCTTGAGCATGTATGATTCCTATATCACCAGCCATTGGTTCAGTGCCGACGCCAAGGCCGTCTGGGATGATCTGGCGACCATACAGGCCTGGCTGGATGTGGAAGCAGCCCTGGCCCAGGCCCAGGCTGACGTCGGGCTGATCCCGGCGGATGCCGCCGTGGCGATCACGGCGTCGGCCGATGTCTCTCTGCTGGATCTCGACAAGCTGGCCGAGGATATCGCCTTTGCCCAGCACCCCTTTGTCCCGGTTCTGAAGCAGATCGAAAGTCATTGCGGTGACCGCGCTGCGGGTTACCTGCATTGGGGCGCAACGACCCAGAATATCTTCGATACCGGCGCGGCCTTGCAGATGCGCAAGACCCATGCGCTGATCCTGACCGCCCTGACCCAGGTCGAGACGCAGGTTGCCGCCCTCGCCCGCCAGCATAGCGCCACCGTTCAGCCCGGCCGCACCCATGGCCAGCACGCCCTGCCGACCACCTTCGGCTATAAGGCCCTGGGTTGGCTGGAAGAATTGCGCCGCAGCCGCCAGCGCCTGGAAGATCGCATCGACGGCAGCTTCGTCGCCTGCATGGGCGGCGCCATCGGCACCTTTGCCGCGATGAACGGCCAGGGCCGCCGGGTCGAGGCGTTGATGGCGGAAAAGCTGGGCCTGCGCCCCGCCGTTGTTCCCCTGCGTTCCTCCTTCGACCGGGCCAGCGATTATATCTCGTCCCTGACGATCCTGGCAGGATCGGCCGAAAAGGTTGCCCAGGACGTGGTCTTCCTGCAGCGGACCGAACTGGGCGAGCTCGAAGAGTCCTTCCACATGGGTAAGGTGGGCAGTTCCACCATGGCCCAGAAGCGCAATCCATCGATGTCCCTCACCTTGATCAGCCTCTGCCGGATGCTGCGCTCCCGCGCGGCCCTGGCCGTGGAGACCATGGTGCGGATGGATGAAGGCGACAGTTCCACCACCAATATCGCCGATATCACCCTGCGCGAGGTGGCGATCATCGCGGTGTCCATCGTCGAGATGCTGGCCAAGCTGACCGCCGGACTGACCGTCCATGCCGACGCCATGCGCCGCAATCTGGAAATCTCCAACGGCCTGATCGCCTCCGAAGCCGTGATGATGCAGCTCTCGGATCAATTGGGCCGCCACCATGCGCACCATATGCTCTATGAGGCCGCCCAGCGATCCGTCGCCGAGGGTATTCCCTTCCTGACCCTGATCCGCGACAGCCTGACCGCCAGCGGTCATCCCGAGATCGCGGAGAGCGTTACCATCGACCCCGCCGCCTATCTGGGCGAGGTCGAAAGCCTGATCAGCGATCTTACCTCTCCGACCGCTTAGGGCTGGCAAACACCTCCGCCAGCAGGAATGCCAGCACGCCCAAAGGCAGCGGTGCCAGGTAATAGAGGGCGCGGAAGGTGACGGCGGCGGCCAGCACCTTCGCCCCTGGTAAAATCGTGACCAGGACAGCCTCGATCACCCCCATACCGCCGGGGACATGGGAGACCAGCCCCGCCACATTGGCCATGCCATAGGCAGCGGCGGCCGACGGGTAATCGATCTCCACCACCGCCAGCAGCAACTGGTGGAGACAGGCGGCGACGCAGGCGAAATTCAGCGGCCCCAGCAACACCTGCGCCACGGCGACCTTCACCGTTGGAAAGCCGAATGACCAGCGCCAGAGCTTCAAGGGACGGCGCAATTTCGCCGCCAGCAGCGGATAAATCACCAGCAGCGCCAATCCAACAGCGCCGATCACCCGCACCCAGGCAGACGAGAGTCCGACGATCGTTTCCGCCAGATCCGGTTTGATCAGCAGGCTCAAGCTGATCAAACCCGTCAAGCCGAGGCCGACCGTGACGCCGCAGCACAGGATGACCTTGGCCACCTGTTCGGCATTGAGGCCCCAGCGGCTATAGAAACGATAGCGGATGGCGCCGCTGCTCAAGATCGCCAGCCCGATGGTATGGCCGATGGCATGGGTGGTGAAGGACGCCAGGGCGACACGGAGATGGCTGAGAGGCTTGCCCGCGTAATGCAGGCCAATGGCATCGAAGCCGGTGAGGCAGAGATAACTTAGCGCCGCAAAACCGCCTGCCGTCAGCAATCGCTGCATCGGCATCGCCCGCACCGCCTGCCAGACTTCCGCGAAGTCATATTGCTCGGTCAGCCGATAAACCAGCCAGACGGCGGCGCCCGCCATGATCAGTGCAATCAGCGGCTTCGACCACCGCTGAAGAAAAGACATTGTTCCTGCCACCACCCCTCCCGCTTTGTCTGCAAAGACAACTCGGGCTGGGGCGGGCAGTTCCGGGCCGGTTAACCGAGAGCGCCCGGCTTCCGGATGCCCTGCGGCTGGGCTCTACCCTGAAGCCTGTCCGCAACTGCGCTGACGAGGGTGCGGACGTCCTGCTCGGTTACCTGGTCGCGCCCCATGGTCAGGCGGACGATGGGATCCGCCATCATCTCCTCCAGGGTCAGTTCGACAATCGATAATCCTTTGCCCATGCGACGGCTCCTTAAGCGTTCGCGATGGATAACGCGCCGAAGCTTTAATTGCAAATGACTATCAATTGCGAATACTGATTGTCACACCCAGCCACTGCCCTGAAGGATCAGTGCCGCCAGCTCCTGGGGTGACTTGCCATCCGTCTGCAGAACCAGGAACTCGCTGGCATCCTGACTGGCGATCCGCTGGGCCTGCCCCAGGGAGCGCTGCACCTGCGCCTCCGCCCCCGATCCGGTTTCGCGCCGGGCGAGCCTTTCGGTAATCGTCGCCTCATTGCCCATCAGACGAACCACCTTGATCGTGGCATCGGGAATAGCGGCCAAGATCCAGCGGCGATCGAACCCCACATGCACCATCACGCCGGACATGATCAGGCGCCGATGGCCCAGCGCATGGTAGGTCGACCAGATCCCCGCCAGCGTCAGGCTGCTGATATCGCGCGTCCCAGGACGCAGCGCCTCCAACTCCTCAGCCGACGGCTTGGGAAATACCCGGTCCAGCTCGTCCGTTTCGACGATGGCATGGGCGATCTCTTTGGCCGCCAGTTGCGCCCCGACCTCCCAACTGACCGTCGATTTTCCGACACCCGCCGGACCTGTGATCAAGAGTATTTCGACCTGTTGATTCATTCAGCGCTGCATCCCCGACGCGATTTCATGTGTCTGCGTCTCATTCTTACCTGAAAACACGGGATGCGGGTATGATGGCCGAAGCTTGAACTCCAGCCTTTTTCTTGACGCAATCCCCCGCCCTGAGGAATCTTCAGGGCATGAGCCGCCATCTGCCGTATCGGAAGGGATCGCAGCCCTGCTCGACACTCCGTCGGCAGGCGGGAGTCCTCTTGGCAATCCTGGCGATCCTCATCTCCAGTTTCACGATGCCGATGGCGTCCAAATCCGCAATGGCCAGGGCTTTGGATATTGAGCGGATCCAGGTTGCGGCGCTTTTTGGCAGTGATGCCTTCTGTGAACCGACCCAGCATCAGGGCGACAAAACCACCCCGAGCCATGCACATCATTGTGTGCTCTGCTCGTCCCTGCGCTTTGCTCTGCCCGACATCAGCCCGATCCTAATCGGATTCGAGGGGTTGGAGATCGCTTCTCTGCCCCAGGCGCGCCATCTGGCGATGGTCCGGGAACCGGACATCGCGTCGCGTCCCCACAAGCCGCGCGACCCGCCGTCCCTGGCTTAAACGACGCTTTCCAACCGGCGCCCCCTATGCCGGTGACCTTCATGCCCCCAAGACAAAAGGCAGTTCCATGATGCGCTCGCTTCTCGCGGCCATGGCCGTTCTTTGCGCCACCAGCGCCTTTGCAGCCGACAAGCCCGTTGAAATCCGCTTCGCCGCCAAGGTCGGCGACCAGCCCTTCATATGCGGCAATTCCTATCCGGGGATCGGCACCAGCGCTTCGACGGTGAAGCCCAGCGACTTCCGCTTCTATGTGTCGGAGATCGCGCTGCTGAAGGCGGATGGCAGCGCCGTGCCGGTCAAGCTGACCCAGGACAAGAAATGGCAGCATCGCAACGTTGCTTTGCTGGATTTCGAAGGCAAGAACGACGGCTGCAAGGGCGGCACGGCAGAGGTGAACGACCGGGCGGTCGGCACCGTGCCCGAAGGCGCCTATACCGGTATCGCCTTCACCCTGGGCCTGCCGTTCGAGCTGAACCACGCCGATTCGACGATTGCCGACTCGCCCCTGAACCTGACCGGCCTCTTCTGGAGCTGGTTCTCCGGCTACAAGTTCCTGCGCATCGACATGGAAACCACCGGCGGGGCTGGCGGCATGGCCCATGGCAGCGGCAAGGATCGCGGCTTTGTCGTGCATCTGGGTTCCACCGCCTGCAAGGCCAAGGGCGCGATGGCGATGAGCGGCGGTCACGCAGGCCACGGCAGTCACGGCCAGACCGGCATGCGCGCGCCGGAATCCTGCGCCAATCCCAACCGCCCCCGCGTGACCCTGACCGGCTTCGATCCCGCCAAATCCACCATCGTCGCCGACCTTCGCACCCTTTTGAGCGACACCAACGTCGACACCAACCAGCCCAACACGCCGCTCGGCTGCCTCGCCTCGGCGGATGACAGCGATTGCACCGGCATCTTCGCCGCCCTGGGGCTGACCGGGACCCAGCGCTTCTTCCGGGCGGAATGATGCAGAAGAAACATCTATTCGCCTTTCTGCCGGTCCTGGTGCCGCTGGCCGTCGGAGCCTGGCTGCATTTTGGCCAGGACGACACCGAATGGCGCTGGCCGATGCCGTCCTGGGTGCCGTTGCCGGTGGTTCCGGCCGACAATCCCATGACACCTGCCAAGGTCGAACTGGGCCGCCATCTCTTCTACGACAAACGCCTGTCGATTACCGGCGACATGGCCTGCGCCTCCTGCCATGAACAGGCCAAAGCCTTCACCGATGGCAAGGTCCATGCGGTCGGGGCGACGGGCGAACCCCATCGGCGCAACAGCATGGGGCTGGCCAATTCCGCCTATGCCGTCTCCTACACCTGGGCCAATCCGCTGCTGCAATCCCTGGAGCTGCAGGCCCTGGTGCCGATGTTCAGCGAAGACCCCGTGGAAATGGGGCTCATGAACCGGGAGCAGGCGATTTTCGCCAATCTTTCCCAGGATCCCACATATCGCCAACTGCTGCGGGCGGTGGGGGCCAAGGAGCTGGATCTCTCGACAGTCACCAAAGCGCTGGCGAGTTTCGAGCGCGCGCTCGTCTCCTTCAACAGTCCCTATGACCGCTATCGCTATGGGGGTCAGGAGGATGCGATTTCCGAAGCCGCCAAGCGCGGGGAGGAGATGTTCTTTTCCGAGCGGCTGGAATGTTTCCACTGCCACGGGTCCGTGACCTTCTCCAACGCCACCCGGCATCAGAAATCCCCCTTCTGGGAGATGGGCCTGCATAACACCGGCCTCTATAATATCGACGGCAAGGGCGCCTACCCCGCCCGCGATACCGGGGCGCTGGAGATCAGCGGCGATCCCAAGGATATGGGCAAGTTCCGCACGCCGAGCCTGCGCAATGTCGCCGTCACCGCCCCCTATTTCCACGATGGCAGCGCCGCCACCTTGAGCGAGGCGCTTGCCCATTACGAAGCTGGCGGTCGCACAATCGCCGAAGGTCCGGATGCCGGGAACGGGTCAATCAGTCCGCGCAAGGATATCCTGGTGCTGGGCTTCAAGCTGTCGGCGGAGGAGAAAGCCGACCTCGTAGCCTTTTTGGAAAGCCTTACGGATCGGGAGTTTCTGACCAACCCGGCCTTCAGCGATCCTTGGGCGAAAAACAAATAAACAGGATTTATTCGTATATAATTTATTGAACTACATATTTTTGTTTTATTCTTTTTGACTACCGCCTATCGATTGTGCAATATCACATCAGGTCAGCGATGACCTCGCGGGAATTTGAGCAGCAGCTTGCGCCGCGTCACCAAACGCTAAAGCGCCACGACGGCATGTCGTGGTCCATCACGTAAAGGGGCCGCTATGACCATTCTTCGCCGTCATCTCTGTCGACGCTAAAAGACAGCAGGGGCCTGTAAAGCCCAATCCTCCGATCAGATCGACGTCAGCGCGCCCTTAGCGCCAGCTAGCCGCTCGCCTTAGCGCCTGACAGTTTAAGCGTTTGTCCCCAAGGGACGGCGCAACGCCCGAGGTTTATCCAAATGTCCAAGAAATTTCTGACTCTCCTTGCCACCGCCGCCGTGTTCGCCCTGCCCGCCTTCGCCCAGGAGAAGGTGAAGGTCGGCGTTTCGGGCGGCGATGGCGAAGCCATCTGGCAGGAAGTCAAAGAGCTGGCCAAGAAGGACGGCATCGACGTCCAGATCGTGGTCTTCAACGATTATCTGCTGCCGAACGAGGCGCTGAATGCGGGCGATCTCGACGCCAATGCCTTCCAGCACAAGCCTTTCCTGGAAAATCAGATCAAGGCCAAGGGCTATAAGATCGTCCCCATCGCCGATACCGTGGTGGCGCCCATCGGGCTCTATTCCAACAAGGTGAAGACGGTGGCCGAGCTGAAGAATGGCGCGACTGTCGGCATCCCGAACGATCCCTCCAACGGTGGCCGCGCCCTGCTGCTGCTCCAGGCCCAGGGCCTCGTGAAGCTGAAGGATGGCGTCGGCATCCTGCCGACCGTGCTGGATATCACCGAGAACAAGCGCGACCTGAAACTGCGCGAACTCGACGCCGCCCAACTGCCGCGCAGCCTGCAGGATCTGGATGCGGCGGTGATCAACACCAATTATGCGCTCCAGGCGAACCTTAATCCGTCCAAGGACGCCATTGCCATCGAAGCCGCCAAGGGAAACCCCTATGGCAATATCATCGCCGTCCGCGAAGGCGATAAGGACAAGCCGGTCTTCAAGAAGCTGGTGGCCTCCTATCAGAACGAGACCATCCGCGCCTTCATCCTCGACAAGTTCAAGGGTGCGCAGATCCCGGTCTTCTAAGTCCAGGACTGCTGACGATAAAGGGGAGGCATCGCGCCTCCCCTTTTTGCTTTGTCCCTAGGGAACAGCCTCACGAACGCCCAGCGTTCCCCAGGTTGAGCATTACCCGGCGCAGTTTCAGCATGCCGCCTGCAATTTCCTTGAAACGTGCCGATTTGGCGGAGGCTCCAAAAAGCTCGATCCGCCGGGCACTCAGATCGGCGGGCATCGGGACGGCAGGAAGATCGCGAGCCAGTTCGACAAGTCCGAAATCGCCGTCAGCCATGATGTCGCCTCCTTGTTGTCACGCTTCTCAACGCGGCCCAATCCCGGCAGTTCCATCGGCGGCACCGGAATGAGGTAGCCCAGCGCTAGCGCTTCAACCGCAGGCCGTCCAGGGCGATGGAGAGCACGTGCTTACGCTGCTCCCAGCTGCCATAACCGACCATGGCGATACCGCCGACGAGGCGCAGCACATCGTCGATGGTGACGTCCGAGCGTACCGTCTTTGCCGCCTGGGCCCGCAACAGCAGCGGCTCGCCCGCAGCCCACAGCACCTCGCGGCAACTCTGGAAGGCGAAACCTTCGCGGTTGATGCCTTCGATCAGCGCCTTCTTGGTGCCGACATAGACGACAAAGCGGTCAAGCCAAGCCGCCAGTGCCTCCCACGGCTCCTGCCCGGCCACATCGCGGGCAGCGTCGCGCACCGCTTCCACTTCCTCGAAATAGATCGCCTCGATCAGCGCCTCGCGGGTTGGGAAGTTACGATAGAGGGTCGCGATACCGACTTCAGCCCGGCGGGCGATCTCCTCCAGCGGGGCGCCCGTGCCAAGCTCGGCAAAGGTTTCGCGCGCTGTTCCGATCAGCTTGTCGTAGTTGCGGCGGGCATCGGCGCGGGCGGGGCGGCGGTGCGCCAGTTCGGCAATCTTCGTCATGCGAGGAGATATATCATCGAACAAGAGGGCTTGCCTAACCCGACCGTTCAGGATAAACGGAGGGACCCTCCGTTTAAGTGGAGGCTCCCTCCACTATAGCAGTCTTTGCGCTTTCGCCAAGGTGCGAGGGCCAGAGTTAGGGGGACAGTTTGCCCGATAGAAAGATCCGGTCGATGAAACAGCCATCCACCACTCCCAGCCTGACCTTCCTGGTGCTCGCCGTCGGCGCCGGTTCCTTTTCGATGCTGCAATCGCTGCTGAGCCCCGTGCTGCCCACCTTGCAGCGCGAGCTCAACACCAGCCAGAGCGCCGTGACCTGGGTGCTGATCGCCTGGCTGCTGGCGGCAGCGGTCGCAACCCCGATCCTGGGCAAGATCGGCGATACCGTTGGCAAGGCGCGCACACTGATCATCGCTCTCTGTGCCATCGCGCTGGGCAGCCTGATCGCGGCGCTGGGATCGAGCATCGAGGTGGTGGTGATCGGCCGGGTGGTGCAGGGCTTGGGCGGTGCCGTCTTTCCGCTGTCCTTCGGCATCATCCGCGACGAGTTCCCGCCCAGTCGCGTCGCGCCCGCCGTGGGTTCGCTGTCGTCGGTCATAGCGGTCGGCGGCGGCATCGGCACCCTGTTGGCAGGGCCGGTCGTGACGTGGCTCGGCTGGCATTGGCTGTTCTGGCTGCCGATGATCGTCGTCAGCGCCACCGCCCTGCTGGCCTGGAAGTTTGTACCGGAATCGCCTGTGCGGGCCGGGGGACGCATCAACTGGCTGGCCGCAGCCCTGCTGGCAGGCTGGCTGACAACCCTGCTGCTGCCCTTGAGCCAGGGGTCGCTCTGGGGCTGGACCTCGCCCGCCGTCATCGGTCTGTTCGTCGCTTCCGCCCTCTTAGCATCCGCCTGGATGGCGGTTGAACTGACCAGCGCTAATCCCATGATCGACATGCGGATGATGCGCCTGCCTGCCGTCTGGACCAGCAACCTGCTGGCCGTGCTGTTCGGCGCCTCCATGTTCGCGGTCTGGGCTTTCCTGCCCCAACTGATTCAGGTGCCGCCCCAGGCTGGATACGGCTTTGGCGCCAGCATCACGGAGGCAGGTTTCGTGATGCTGCCGATGCTGATCACCATGGCGCTGTCGGGGATCGTCAGCGGGCGGATTTCCCACCGGGTCAGCTTCAATCTGCAACTGACCGGCGCCTCGGCCCTGATCGCGCTATCCTGCTTCATGCTGGCCTTCCTGCATGCGAGTTTCCTGCAGCTGTTCATCGCCAGCGGCATCTTCGGGGTTGGTCTTGGCTTTGCCTATTCGGCCATGACCAGCACCATCGTGCAGACAGTCGCGCCCCATCAGACCGGGGTCGCCATCGGCATGAACGCCAATATCCGCACCATCGGCGGTGCCCTGGGCGCAGCGGTCATGACCGCCATCGTCACCTCCCACAAGCAGCCGGGCGGCCTGCCTGCCGAGGAAGGCTTCACGCAAGGCTTCGTGCTGTTCGGGATCGTATCTCTGGCCGCTATTCTGGTGTCCCGCCTGATCCCCAAAGGTCTGCAGGAGGAACCGGAACTGGTGATCGCCGAAGAAACGCCCGCCGGATAATGTTCCCTATTTACCCCCGTTTGTGCTAGGCATGGGCGGCATCCTGTTTTCGTTGGAGAGCCGCCCCGATGACTGCCCCCTCCCGGTCGATTTCCCCCGCCCTTGCCCGTGCGATCTGGCTGCGGGCGCAAAAGCTGGATACGGCAGAGCCTTTTGGATCGGGGCCGGAGGCGGTGCGGCTGGCGACCGAACATCTGGGCTATGTGCAGATCGATACGATCAATGTGATCGAGCGCTGCCACCACCATATCCTCTTCACCCGCATCCCCTCCTATCGCCGTGAAGACCTGCAGCAGGCGCAGTCAGTCGACAAGTCGGTCTTCGAATATTGGACCCATGCCCTGGCCTATGTGCCGAGCAGCGACTATCGCTATTTCATCGCTGCCATGGATGGTTACACCGCCCGGCCCAATTCCGAGTTCGTCGGCGCGAGTGAGCAGGATTACAAGGCCTTGTTGAAGCGCATCCGCACCGAAGGTCCGCTCTCCATCCGCGATATCGAGGATGAGGTGCTGGTGGAGAAAACCCACCTCTGGGCCAGCCGGAAACCCTCGAAGCGCGCCCTGAATTTCGGCTTCTACAGTGGCGACCTGACCGTCAGCAGCCGACTGGGCATGCTGAAAAGCTATGAACTGGCCGCGCGTCATTTCGGCTGGTCCCGCCGCCCGAAGGCGGCATCCGAGGAACAATATGCCCAATATCTGCTGCGCCGCGCGCTGCGCGCCCAGGGCATCATCAGCCTGGAATCCGCCACCTATGGCGATGCCCGCAGCAAGCCCCTGGTGAAAGGGCTGATCGAGGCGGCGGTGAAACGCAAAAAGCTCGTGCCGGTGCAGATCAAGGGGGCAGAGGCCAGTCCTCTCTGGGTTGAGCCTGCCCTGCTGGACAGCGCGCCGGTCGACCCATCGGTCGTGCATATTCTGTCGCCGTTCGATCCGCTGATCATCCAGCGCAAACGCCTGAAGCTGTTCTTCGACTACGACCATCGCTTCGAAGCCTATGTCCCGCCCGCCAAGCGGGTGATGGGCTATTTCGCCCTGCCGGTGCTGGTGGGCGACCGGATCGTTGCCGCCATCGACCTCAAGATGGATCGGCAGGCGGGCAAACTGCTGGTGCAAAAATGGAACTGGATCGCGCCGGAAACCCCCGCCCTCCAGGCCACCATCGACGAAGCGCTGCATCGCTTCGAAGCTTTCCAGAAGCCCACCGTCCTGGCCGACTGAACCGGTCCTTCCATACAAGATCCGATCCCATGCTTCAGGCGATATTTTCGCCTGTAACCGGCTGATATGTCGAGAAATCGACGGGGCCTTTTCTCAAGTCAGCACTTTTTCAAGCTTGGCCTCTTGCATATAAATAGGAGTCCTATATATACTCCAATCATGGAAACGAAACCCGCCCTTGCTTCTCCCCTCTCCTCCCGCATCGCCGATGGGCTGTCGCGGGTTGCGAGTGCGATGCGGGCGGATGAATGGAGCGCTGCGGAAGCAGTCGATCTGACGCCGACCCAGCTGACTATTCTGGGGTATCTGGCTGGCCGGGAAACGATGGGTGCGCGGGTCAAGGAGATCGCGGCCCATCTGGGCACCAGCCAGCCGACAGCAACGGACTCGATCAATGCGCTGGAGCGTAAGGCCTATGTCGCCAAGCTGGCCTCGCCCACCGACAAACGGTCGGTCTCGGTGCTGATCACCGGCGGCGGCAAGGCGGCACTGGATCAGGCCAAAGCCATGGGCGGCGCCACCCAGGATGCCCTGGCGATGCTGCCTGCGGGTGAGAAACAGGAGCTGCTGATGAGCCTTGTAAAGGTCATCCGCAATCTTCAGGAAGCAGGCGCCATACCGCTGCAACGCATGTGCGCGACGTGCCGCTACTTCCAGCCGAATACCTACCCCGATGCGGGGGCCCCGCATCATTGTGCCTTCGTGAATGCTGCTTTCGGAACCCCGGATTTCCGGATCGATTGCGGTGACCATGAAGCCGCCGACCCTGCGACCCGGGCTGCCACCTGGGCCGAATTCCAGCGGGATACGGCGGCGTAACCCCCCTTCCACTACCCCCTCCAGGCCAATCAAGAAGTAAGAGAAAGGAAGATTTCATGTCCAAGTTCGACCTGCTGGCGGGCACGCTGCTCGCCGCGACGCTCCCCCTTATCCTGTCGCCCGCTGCTGCCCAGTCGGTCACGGCCAAGCCGGACGAGAAGGTCCAGGCCTCCTTCGATATCATCGAAACCAACATCACGACCAAGGGCGACAAGGCGATCTTCTCGACCAAGGTGCGCGGCGTTGCGGGCAAGGATATGCCCACCGCCACCGGCAAGTTCGAAGGGTCGGACGTCTATGCCTATGTCTGGCCGACCTCGCTCGACAGCTCGGAAGTAGGCTTCGAGAAGGCGCAAGGCATCCTGGCGCTGGCCGTCACCTTCCACCCGGACTTCGACGATGCGGCCAATGGCGGCAAGAACCGCCACATCTGGCACCCGCACTGGGTCGTGCTTAATCAGGACGCCGCCTGCGGTGCCGGTCTGAAGGTCACCGACATTCCCAAGGGTGCCAAGCCGAAGCTGCCCGCCACCTGGCCCGGCGTACCGCTGCTGATCGACAGCCCGGAATATCCGACCGAGTTCAAGGGCAACAGCGTCGACGTCACCATCCCGCTCAATCTGATCGGCGGCATCAAAGGCGCGAAGTTCGATGGCGTGACCAGCGGCCTCAAGGTCAATGGCAACCTGCATGCCCCACTGCTCTGCGTCTCGGGCGTCTTCAAGGTCGCATCCGGCAATCTGTCGCTGCCCGGCACCGTTACTCCGGCGAAGTAATCGCCACTAAGGCGCCGGTCCAGGGACTGCCATCCCCAGACCGGCATTTCCTCCCCCCTCCAGGCAAATAGAAGGAAGAGAAACCATGTCCAGAATTAACCTCGTTGACCCCGCCACCGCAACTGGCACGTCTGCCCAGCATCTGGCGGAGATCAAAGGCGCCTTCGGTGTTGTGCCGAACATGTTCAAGGCCGTTGCCAATTCGCCCGCCGCCCTTGCCTCCATGTGGGGTTCGTTCGGTGCACTGGGTAGTGGCCGCCTGGGTGCGAAGTTCGGCGAACAGCTGGCTGTCGCCATCGCCGACAAGAACAGCTGCCACTACTGCCTTGCCGCCCATACCGGTCTTGGCCGCAAAGCGGGCGCCACTGCCCAGGAAATGGCCGAAGCCCAGGCTGGCCGCTCCAGCGATCCGAAGACTGCCGCCGCGCTGACGTTCGCGGTGAAGGTTGTCGAAGACCGCGCTGCGGTCACCGCCGAAGACGTCGCTGCCCTGCGCGCTGCAGGCTTTGACGATCAGGATATTGTGGAGATCATGGGCCATATCGCCCTCAACCTCTTCACGAACTACATCAATGTGGCCCTGGACGTGCCGGTCGATTTCCCCGGCGTCAAACTCCTGCGCGCTGCTGCTTAACGCGGTCGGCGGGGTGGATCGCGGTCGATCCGCCCCTCCCCCGTCGGAGACCCGTCATGTTCAAGGACCCAAAACTCGCCCCCGAACTCGCCGTCAGCCAGTGGTTCAATACCGACAAGCCGCTGACGCTCGAAGGACTGCGCGGCCGGGTCGTCTATCTCCATGCTTTCCAGCTGCTCTGCCCTGGTTGCGTCGCCCATGCGATCCCGCAGGTGCAGAAGATCGAGAAGATCTTCCGCCGCAGCGATCTGCAGATCATCGGGCTGCATACGGTGTTCGAGCATCACGCGGCGATGACGCCGGTGACGCTGGAAGCCTTCATCCATGAATATCGCCTGCAATCGCCCATCGGGGTCGATCTGGCCGATGGCAAATCGCCGCTGCCCGTCACCATGCGGCGCTATGAGATGCAGGGCACGCCGAGTTCCTTCCTGATCGGCCGCGATGGCACGATCATCCATCGCGGCTTCGGGATCGAGGATGACATGGTGGTCGGCGCGCGCATCGCCAGCGCCCTCGCCATGCCGATCCCGGAGGTCGAAAAGCCCGCCGCCCCCACCGGCGATGCCAGCTGCGCCGACGGCGTATGCCCGGTCTGACGGGAGAGCGCCATGGATAAATCCGCCCTCGTCCTGCGGCACCTGATGTTCGAGGATCTCGGCACCTTCGCCGAGCCTCTGGCGGCTGCAGGCTATGCGGTCGAGTATCGCGATGCCTGGGAGCTGGATTTCGACAAGCAGGATCCGCTGACACCGGATCTGCTGGTCGTCCTCGGCGGCCCCATCGGGGTCTATGAGCAGGCGGCCTATCCTTTTCTGGTGCAGGAGCGCGGTTTCATCGCCGCGCGCCTCGCTGCCGGTCGGCCGACCCTGGGCATCTGCCTCGGCGCGCAGCTGATGGCAGCGGCCCTGGGGGCGGAGGTCTATCCTTCGGGGCTTAAGGAAATCGGCTTTGGCACCTTGACTCTGACGGCAGAGGGCGAGCGAGGTCCGCTGCGGCACCTAAAGGATACGCGCGTCCTGCATTGGCATGGCGACACCTACCGCCTGCCGGAAGGCGCAAAGCTGCTGGCATCGAGCGATCTTGTCGAACAGCAGGCTTTTGCCATCGGCGCCAATATCCTGGGGCTGCAATTCCATGCCGAAGCCGACAGTTTCCCGAAGTTCGAACGCTGGCTGGTCGGCCATACGGTGGAACTGAATGCCGCCGGGATCGATATTCCGCGCTTACGGGAAAATGCCACCCGGCATGGGGGGACGTTGAAGGTGAAAGCCCAGGCGATGCTCCGCGACTGGCTGGCAGGGCTTGCTCCATGACGCCCGGCACCCCGTTGGAAGCTCTGCTGACCGGTGGCCTTACTCCCTTGGGAGAGAGGGCGGCGCCGAGCGGTATCGCCAAACTCCCGGTCAACGGTCCCCTTCATTTGAGTAAAACGGGGTTTGCCGGGGACCATCAGGGGGACCTGAAACATCACGGCGGGCCGGAGAAGGCGGTTCATCATTACCCGCTGGATCACTATGGCTGCTGGCAGGGCGAGATCGGCCCGCATCCGCTGCTCGATCAACCCGGTGCCTTTGGCGAAAACCTCTCCACCTTCGGGCTGGTGGAGGCGGATGTAGCCATCGGCGATGTTTTCCGCCTCGGGAGCGCACTGCTGGAGGTCAGCCAGGGGCGTCAGCCCTGCTGGAAGCTGAATGCGCGCTTCGACCATCCCGCCATGGCCCGTCAGGTCCAGGAGACCGGCCGCACCGGCTGGTACTATCGCGTGCTGGAGGAAGGATTAGTCGCCCCCGGCGACAGCCTCATTCCCCTGGAGCTGATGTGCCATGGCTGGACCATCCGCAGGATCTGGCATTTCCTCTATGTCGATCCCTTGAACCGCGAGGCCTTGAGCGCGATTGCGGGCCTTGGCAGCCTGAGCGAGAGTTGGCGGAAACTGGCGGCAAAACGCCTCGCGACCCTGGAGGTCGAAGGCTGGGAAAAGCGGCTGACTGGCGAGGCGTTTTGAAGAATCGGACTAAAATCCGCAGCCCATATCTTTGTATGATTGCGTTTGACCGGATCGGATAAGACACTCCTTCCCATGATGGCTAGCCCCTTGATTCATATCGTCGATGACGACAGCTCGCTGAGATGCGCGCTGGAGAGTCTGTTTCGCTCGGTCGATCTTGAGGCGCGGTCCTATGAATCCGTCAGTGCTTTCCTGACTGCCCCGCGCAGTAATCAGCCCGGCTGCCTGCTGCTGGACGTGCGGTTGCCGGGCCTGGGCGGCCTCGAATTTCAATCGCAGCTCGCCAGCCACGGCATAACCCTGCCGGTGATCATGATGACCGGCCATGGCGATATCCCCATGTCGGTGCGGGCGATGAAAGCCGGTGCCGTCGACTTTCTGCCCAAGCCGTTCCGCGATCAGGATCTGCTGGATGCCGTCGCCGTGGCTCTTCAACGCGATCAGGCCCAGCGGGAGGAACGCGGTGATCTGGATCAGGTGCGCGAACGCTATGCCACCCTGTCGCCACGCGAACAGCAGGTGATGGGGCTGGTGACCGCCGGGCGGCTGAATAAACAGGTCGCGGGCGATCTGGGGCTTAGCGAAATCACCGTCAAAATCCACCGGGGTGCGGCCATGCGCAAGATGGGAGCCCGCACCCTGCCCGACCTTGTGCGCATGGCCGAAAGCCTGAAACTGACCACTAACACGAAGGTATAATTCAAAGCGCGTCGATTGGCCGCTATCGTCAGCCTGTCGAGTTTCCGCATCCCCACCAGCGGACCTAACCGCTGAACAAGGATCGTCGCGTGTCATCAGTACCTTTGATCTCCATTGTGGATGACGATCCGTCGATGCGAGTCGCCGTTGCCAGCCTGGTTCGCTCCCTCGGGTACCGCACCAGCGAACATCCGACAGCCGAGGATTTCCTAGCGTCTGGTGAATGGCAACAGGCCGGGTGCATCGTGTCCGACATCCAGATGCCGGGCATGAGCGGTATCGATCTCACCCGACGTTTGGCCGAACTGGGCTCCACCATCCCGGTGATCCTGGTAACCGCCCGAACGGAAACCGTTCTGGTTAACGATGCGATCGAACAGAACCCCATCGCCCTGCTTAAAAAGCCCTTTGAGAGCGAAGCATTCATTGAATGGATCGAACGGGCGCTTGCCTCGAAGCCTTAAGCTCTGCACAGTTTTGCCCTGGATCCGACCCGATAGACGAGGGCCTTTCGCTTGCTTAACGCTGCCCACCTGTATGATGTGCTGGATCAAGTCACTGAAAGCGTGATCGTCCGCGATCTCGACGGGCGGATCCTCTTCTGGAATGTCTTTTCGGAAAAGCTTTACGGCTTTGCGAAAGATGCCGCCCTCGGCCAGCCGATCCATGAACTGCTGACCGGGCGCCACCCCCATTCCATTACCGGGGTCGAGCGTCTGCTGACCGAGCGGGGCAATTGGGAAGGCGAGCTTTACCGCACCACGGCGTCGGGCCTCGAAAAGAAGATCGAGGTGCGCTGGTCGCTGGACAAGGCGCGCGGCACCATCCTGGAGTTCGGGCGTGACATCACCAGCCTGACAGCCCAGGAGGCGGAGATGCAGATCGCGTCGCACCGCTATCGCAACCTGTTCCAGGCGATGGCAGCCTCCTTCTGGGAGCTAGATTTTTCGGACGTGCGCCGCATGATCGGCGGCTTGCTAGCCAGCGGTGTCACGGATTTGCGCGGCTATTTCGCCGACCATCCCGAGTTCATCGACAGCGCCATTGCCGCCACCAAGATCCTGGACGTCAACGAGAAGACGGTACAGCTGTTCGGTGCAGACAGCCGTGATGTGCTGATCGGCATGTCGGTCGATCCCTTCTGGCCCAAAGCCAGCCGCCCTGTCTATGCCGCCTCGCTCCTGGCGGCTGCGGCGCGGCTGCCGAATTATTCGACCGAAACCCAGCTCACGTCCCTGGATGGGCGCGAGGTCAATGGGCTGTTCACGGTCTGCTGGCCGGAAAGCCACCAGGGGCGCGGATCGGTGCTGGTCGGCGTCATCGACATCTCCGACCGCAAGGCGGCGGAAATGGAACTGCGGCGCAGTGAAGAACGCTATCGGACCTTGTTCCACGCCATGGCCAGCGGCCTCTTCCAGTTGGATACATCCGGCGTGCAGGCCTTGTATGGGGAGGTCAGGACGGCGGGCTACACCGACCTGTCGGCCTATATCGATGCGCATCCGGACTTCATCACCCGCGCCATGGATGCCACGATTGTCGTCGAGGTGAATGACGCGGCCCTGCGTGTCTATGGCGCCAAGGACAGATCCGAGCTGATCGGCCAGAAATCCAGCCGCTTCTGGGCCAAGGCGGGCTATGGCACCTTCCGCCGGGCGCTGGAGTCGGGCTTCGTCCTGGGTCCGACCTTCGAGGAGGAAACCCGGCATCTGCGTCTGGATGGCACCGAGTTCGATGTGCATTTCACGATCAATGCCCCCGATGGCCTGCGCCAGCGCGGCATCGTGGTAGCCGGGATCGTCGATATCAGCGAAAGGACGGCCGCCAAGAAGGCGCTGGAGCAGTTGCAGAGCGACTTTGCCCACGCGACCCGCCTGTCGATGCTGGGCGAGCTTGCGACCTCTATCGCCCATGAGGTGAACCAGCCGCTGGCGGCCATTGCCGCCAACGGCTCGGCAAGCGGGCGCTGGCTGGCGCGGCCGGTGCCGGATCTTGACGAAGTGCGGGCGATCAACGAGCGGATCGTCGCCGACGCCCGGCGCGCTGCCGATATCATCGCCCGTGTGCGCACCATGGCCTCCAAGGCCGAACCGGATCGCGCGCCCCTCAAGCTGAATGAAGCAATCGAGGAGGCGATGTTGTTCCTGCGCCACGAGCTTCAGGCCCATCATGTGAAGCTGACCCTGGATCTGGCGCCGAACCTGCCCGAGGTGTTGGCGGACCGCACCCAGCTTCAGCAGGTGCTGGTCAATCTGGCGATGAACGGCATGCAGGAGATGAAGCGCGCCGGCACAGCGTCCCCCAGCCTGACCGTCACCAGTTGGTCGCCCGAACCTGGCCTTCTGGCGGTGCAGGTCGAAGATAGCGGCCCCGGTATCCCCGAGGCGCATCTGGGGCAGCTGTTCGAAAGCTTCTTCACCACCAAGAGCACCGGCCTTGGCATGGGTCTGTCGATCTGCCGGTCGCTGATCGAGGCCCATCGGGGCCGCATCCTGGCCGAAAACGGCAAGCACGGCGCCCGCTTCATCTTCGAACTACCCGCCCTGGTCGATCAGGCCGCCGCCGACTGACTGCGCCGCCAGCGCAGCGGGGTCATGCCGGTGAAATCGCGGAACACTCGCGACAGGTGCGGCTGATCGCAGAAACCGCAGTCGAGGGCGATCTCGGAGAGCGCCTTACCGCTGTCCTGCATCATCGCCTTGGCCGTGGCGATCCGCTGGCCCAGGACATATTCGCGCGGAGTGCAGCCGAAGCTGACCTGGAAGGCGCGGTTGAAATAGCTTTTCGACAGGCGGGCGATCCCGGCCAGGATCGCGACGTTGAGGTCGGTGTCGATATTGTCGCGTACATGGCGACGCACGCCCTGTTCCTGCCACGGTGCAAGACCACCGCGCGCCGGAGTTTCCGGCGCGATGCGGGGCGCCCGAAAAGCGCCGCGCAGGGCAAAGGGAAGAGACGACGAAGAACCCGTGTTTTCGACCGCAAGCATGTTCCCAACCTCCTGTTCGATTGTGTTCTTACAGGTAAGTTTAGGCAGCGGGCGGGAGGCCCGATATTAGCCGTGGGTATTCGGGACTCATCCATTCGTATGAGTGTGAAGCGGAGTTCTCACCGGATGGTATGGGTGGGGCCCCTGTTCCATCGTCACCCCGGGACTAGATCCCGGGGTCCCCTCCGGGGGCGTTTCCACACTGTTGGAGCTGGAATTGGACTAGCTCCCGGAGGAGATCCCGTGGTCAAGCCACGGGATGACGAGTTTTCCTCAAACCGACCGCGTGACGCCACCGTCGACGCGCAGGTTCTGGCCGGTGATATAGGCAGCGCCGTCGGAGGCGAGGAAGGCGATGGTCGCGGCAATCTCCTCGGCCGTGCCATAGCGCTGCATCGGGATGCTGGCGCGGCGGGCTTCTGTTTCCGGCAGGCTGTCGATCCAGCCCGGCAGCACATTATTCATGCGGATATTCTCGCCCGCATAGGTATCGGCATAGAGCTTGGTGAAAGACGCGAGGCCCGCGCGGAACACGCCCGATGTCGGGAACTGGCGGTCCGGTTCGAAGGCGAAGAAGGTGGAGATATTGATGATCGCGCCGTTTTTCTGCTTCTGCATGAAGGGCGTCACCAGCCGCGTCGGGCGGATGACGTTCATCAGATAGATATCCATGCCGGTGTGCCACTGCTCGTCCGTCAAATCGAGGATCGAGGCGCGCGGACCATGGCCTGCGCTGTTGACCAGCACATCGATCCGGCCCCATTTGTCCGCCGCCAGATCGACAAGCCGCTGGAGATCGTCCGTCGACTGGTTGGAGCCGGTGACGCCGATGCCGCCCAGCTCCTTGGCTAGTGCCTCGCCCTTGCCGGAGGAGGAGAGGACGGCGACCTTGAAGCCATCGGCGGCAAGACGGCGGGCCGACGCTGCGCCCATGCCGCTGCCGGCGGCGGTGATAAGCGCTACTTTTTCTACAGGCATCACAAGGTTCCTCGGTTAGAGTGCATGGTCAATTCTTAGCACCAATCAAAACAGTCTTCGAACCAGATCGCCTGACCACATCCTGTAGAAAATCTACTGCATGTCCGAGAAACGCCATCGCCTGCCGCCGCTGAATGCCTTGCGCGCCTTCGATGCCGCCGGAAGGCATCTGAATTTCCGCATCGCCGCAGAGGAATTGGGCGTAACTCAGGGCGCTGTCGCCCAGCAGGTGCGCGGGCTGGAGGCGGAACTTGGCGTGAAGCTGTTCGACCGGCTGCCGCGCACCCTTGCGCTAACGGTGGAAGGACGCAGTTATCTCGCTGGGATCGGCCGGGCGTTCGAGCTGATCGGCGAGGCGACGGCAAGCCTGCGGCCAACGCTTTTACAGCTGACCATCAGCGTCACCCCGTCCTTTGCCTCGAAATGGCTGATCCCGCGCCTGCCGGACTTTACCGAGGCGCATCCGCATCTGGATCTGCGCATCCATGCCAGCGAGGGTCTGTCTAATTTCCAGTCAGACGCGGTCGATATCGCCGTGCGTCAGGGGCGCCCGCCGTTTGGGACCGGACTTCAAGCCGATCTACTGTTCGAGCAGGAGGTAATCGCCGTCTGCAGTCCGTTACTGCTGGACACGCCCGTGACATTACCAGCAGCGGATGAGCTTCATCGCTTCGCCCTGCTGCACGATGCCCATAACCTGTGGCCGGAATTCATCGAGACCGCCCTGGGCAGCAAGGCTCCGATGGCCTCAAAAGGCGTTCGGTTCAACCAGACGGCTTTGGCCATCGATGCCGCCGTCGCCGGGCAAGGGATGGCGCTCGCCAGCCGCTTTCTAGTGGAACAGGACATAAAGGCCGGGCGCCTGATCTGCCCTTTTAGCGCATCCCTGCGCGGGCAGTTCGATTTCTATATCCTGGCGCCGCGCAAGCAACGCCATGTCGCAGCCACCGCCAAGGTCCGCGAGTGGCTGCTGGGCTACCGCTAAAGCGGCCTACCACATCGTGTTATCGAAAGCCTTGCGGACATCGCCGATGAAGTCATCGTCGGTCAGCAGGGCCGTATTGGCGACGCCGCCCTTCATGCCGACCTTGACCTTATACATGCGGTCGGGCGAGGCGCCTTCGAAGCGTGCCAGCATCCAGTCGTAATCATGCACCTTCATGCTTGCGCCGAGGCTGGTCATGGCAGCGAGCGCCGCAGCGTCGAATTCCTCGTCCCCCATAATGATCTTGCCGGATGCTGCGGCCAGAACCAGTACTTCACGGCCTTCGTAATCGACCTTGAGATAACCGATCTGCACCGGTGCCGAGGTGGCGGTTTGAAGGACGATGGGGGTAAACATGCGCAACTCCAAGAGCAGAACCACATTGTGATGCAACGTGGTGAATTCGAAAGCCATACTCACAGAACATGGGCAGGCAAACTATGTCAACCCATTGTTCCCGTTAATTAATACGTCAAATTTTATGCAGAAAAGCTGCGTTCTGCCTAAAATCCTTTGCCTAAAATCGTTTGATCGAAAGCACATCGAAGGTTTTTGCGATGGTTTCCACCGACTTGTCATGGCGGGCCAGTGCCAGCGCCGCGATTAGCGCATCGACAATGCCGAGCTGCGCGATGCGGCTGGTCATGGCTTCGGTGCGGAACTGGGTTTCCCGCGCCATGGTCTGCAACAGCACATCAGCATAGGCCTGGATCGGGGATTTGCCGAAATTGGTGATGCAGATGGTCGAAGCCCCCGCCTCCTTGGCAAGACGGGTCGCCGCCAGGGTCTCGTGGGTCGCGCCCGAGTGGGTGACGGTGATCACGGCAACATCCGGCCCGGTCAGCGAGGCGCTGATCGCCTGGATATGGCTGTCCACCACCGCTTTGCAGTCGAGTCCAATGCGCAGCATGCGGTAATGGGCATCCTCGGCAATCGAAGCAGCACTGCCGATGCCATAGACTTCGATCCGCTTGGCCTTGAGGATGATATCCACGGCCCGCGCCATGGCGCTCATGTCGAGCACCTTAAGCGTATCCTGCAAAGCCTGCATGCCGCTGGCGAAAACCTTCTCCACCACGACATCGACCGGATCGTTCCGCTCCAAATCTTCGTGAATGAATTTGATCGGCTGCACCAGTTCACGGGCCAGCGAGATTTTGAGCTGCTGGAAACCCTTGGCGCCCATGCGCTGACACAGGCTGATGACGCTGCCTTCGCTACTTCCCGCCTGCTCCGCCACCTCGGTCACCGACATATGGACCACGCTGTGGGCATTGGTGATGATGAAATCCGCCAGCCGCGCAGCGACGGGGGAAAGCGATGGTTTCAGCGCCTCCAGGCGCCGGATGACCCCTTCCAAGGAGGCGGGGGCGGTCGACGCAGACGCAGGCTTGGGGGGCATTCGAATAAGGCTCCGCTTCAGGCTATCAATTTGTTACTCGACTTAAGTTATACCGCCTCGGCATGGAAATTCATCTAAACAGTATCTTTTTTTTCGATGACCGATCTGCGTAAAGCGACGGTTGATCGATCTAAAAGTGATGCACATCTTCATACATATAACTCGGCTGAGGGCGTCAGAGCATGCCCACGGCAGTCAAACCGTCGCCCCCGCCACGAAAGTACTTTACCCGTGAAATCCCCGTGTATCGACGTCTGCTCCTTCGACAAGAAAACCGGCTGGTGTAAAGGCTGCGGCCGGACCAAGGACGAATGTCGTTCCTGGAAGAAGGAGGGCAAGAAGAAGTTGCTTAAGATCGCGATGGATCTGCCCCGCCGCCTCGCCGCGCTGAAGGGTCGCTGATCGGCCTGTCAGTTTCGTCATCGAACAGGATGCGGTGGGCCGCGCCGTCGAGGTCTTCGTACTGACCGCTACGGAGCGACCAGAGGAAGGCCCCCAGCGCTAGCCCACCCAGAAACAGGCTGACGGGGATGAGATACAAAAGGATATCCATCAGTCCTTCTCCGTCGTCCGCGCCAATCGGAAGGCATTGGCGATCACCAGCAGCGAAGAAGCGGACATAGACAAGGCCGCGATCAACGGCGTCACCATCCCGCCAATCGCCAGCGGCAGGGCAAAACAATTATAGCCCAGCGCGATAAGCAGGTTCTGCCGGGCGAGCTTCTGGGCCATGCGCGCGACATTCATCGCCAGCGGCACGGCGGCAAGCCGATCCCCCTGAAAGACCAGATCGGCCTTGATCTGCGCCAGATCCACCGCGCTGGCAGGTGCCATCGATACCGAGGCGGCACTCAAGGCCGGGCCGTCGTTCAACCCGTCGCCGACCATAAGAACCTTCCCCCCGCTCGCCGCCATTGCTTCCAGAGCAGCATATTTCCCGGCAGGCGAGAGCTGCGCGCGGCGATCCAGGATCCCGCAGGCATCGGCGATGCTATCGACCGGCCCCGGCCGATCGCCCGAGAGCAGCGCCACCTTGGTTCCCTCAGCCAACAAATCCGCCACCGTTGCACGCGCGTCGGGGCGCAACACGTCAGCGAAAAGGAAACGGTGCGTCTGCCCTTGCCCATCCAGCAACCAGACTTCGGAAGCATCGGCGTGTTCGTCGCTCACCACGCCGCAGAAGGCCCGGCTGCCTAAGCGCAGGGTGCCGCTGGCAAGGCCTTCGCCCGCGACTTCCACCGTATCGCAGGCGGCAATCGCAGGTCCGGCGGCTCGCACCAGGGCCTTGGAGAGCGGATGGCGGCTGGAAAGGGCGAGACTCGCCGCCTGCCGCAGCACGGTCGGATCATGGGCGCTGATGAGATGCGGCTCGCCCCGTGTCAGGGTGCCGGTCTTATCGAAGGCGACACTATCGACCGCCGCCAGCCGCTCCAGCGCGGTGGGGCTTTTCAGCAGAATGCCGCGTTTCAGCAACCGGCCCGCCGCGATCACCTGAACCACCGGCACGGCCAGCGCCAGGGCGCAGGGGCAGGTGATGATCAGCACCGAGATGGCGTAGCCCAAGGCCGGATGCCAGCCGCCGCTGCCCAGGAACGTCCAGCCGATAAAGGTCGCCAGCGCCGCCAGATGAACCACCGGGGCATAGGCCCGCGCCACCCGGTCGGCCAGGGCGGTGAAACGTCCCCGCCCCTGTTCCGCCGTTTCCATCAGCCGCACGATTTCGGCCAGCACCGTGCTTTCGCCACTGGCGGTCACCCGCACGGTCAGGGGCTTGCCGAGGTTGACCATGCCCGCCAGCACCGCTTCCCCCAGCCCCAGGCGTCGGGGCAGAGTCTCGCCGGTCAGGACGGAGGTATCGAGCAGCGCATCGCCCTGCTCCACCACGCCATCCAGGCCCAGGCGCTCGCCGGTCGCGACCAGGATACGCTCGCCCGGCAGCACCCGATCCGGCACACGCGATGTCGTCTCGCCCGCAGCCCCCAGCACCTGCACGGCACTGGTGCGCATCAGCAGCAGGCGACCGACGGCGGAGCGCGCCTGACCGCGCGCCCGGTGATCCAGCACCCGGCCGATCAGCAGGAAAAACAGCAGCATGGTCGCGCCGTCGAAATAGGCGTGATCGGCACTGGTCGCGGTTTCGAAGACGCTGGCGCCGACCGCCAGCAGGACGCCGATGCTGATCGGCACATCCATATTGGTGCCACCCGCCCGCAGCGCCCCGATGGCGGAGCGGAAGAAGGGCCGCCCGGCATAGGCAACGGCGGGGATGGCGATGATCGCCGAGACCCAATGCATGAGATCGCGGGTGGCATTCCCGATGCCCTGGAAGGCCCCGGCCCAGACGCCGACCGACAGCAGCATGATATTGGCAGCCGCAAAGCCCGCGACAGCAAGACAGCGGATAAGATCGCGGCCGGTAGTATCCTCCAGGCTCGCCCCTTGGGCGAAGGGTACCAGACGATAGCCGAGGCGCGCCACGTCGGCGGCCAGATCATCCGCCATCGCCGCTTCGCCGCGCCAAGCCAGCGAAAGGCGGCGGGTGGTCATATTGATGCGTGCGCGTTCCACTCCCGAACAGCGGGCCAGCACCTGCTCGATCAGCCAGACGCAGGCGGCGCAGGTGAGTCCATCAACAGCAAGGTCGAGGGTGCACACCCCCCGCTCGTCCATTTTGACCGCGTCGACCAGCGGTACCGGATCGATGGTTTCTGGCTTCATAGCCAGGGTGCGTTGACGATAGTAGCTGTCGAGGCCCAAGCCGTTGATAAGGCGGAAAGCCCCCGCGCAGCCCGTGCAGCAGAAACGCTCCTCCCCTGCCCCTCCGGCGGCGAGCGGTCCCTGGCAATGGGCGCAGGCGGACAGCGGACGCAGGGCCTTCATGGCAGCACCAGCCGATGATCGCTCACCTGCCTGTCGGCCCCGACATGCAGGATGACATGGGCTGTCCATTGACCCGGACGGGCGCCATCGATGGGCAGGCGGCCCTGGCTTTTGACCAGTAGCACCGGGAAGGGGCCGATCCGGTCACCTTCGATGGGCCGCTGCAAGGTGACTTCCGCCACCGCGTCGGCGAACTCATGGTCGGCAGCGGTGGCTGTCACGCTAAGGGCGCCACCGTCGACCGCGACTTTGACCGACCAGCCCAGCGCCTGCTGGCGATGCTGTTCGGCCAGCAGGCGATTATAGTCGAGGCCGCGCTCGTAGGGCTTTTCCACCACCAGGCTGACCTTCTGGCGGGTCGCGGCATAGATCAGCGCGCCATTGGCCGAGAGGACGACAGCGAAACCGGCGATGAAGGCATAGGGAATCCAGGCGGATCTGGTCATGGCGCTCACCTATGGGGGCCGAGGAAACTGGAGGAGGTATCGGCAAGCAGCTTGCCGTCACGGGTACGCAGCATCACCGAGATGGGGGTGTTTTCCCCTTCCAGGGCCGATGGCGGCGCTTTCAAGAACAGACGTAGACTGGTCACCTGCCCTGCCCGGATCAGGACAGCGTTCGGGTCGATGGCTTCATCATGGACCGACGGCATCAGAGTCAGGTCCTGCATGCCTTCGACCTTCAGGTTGACCAACTCATCCTCATGCAGCTTGGAGACGATCTTCAGCGTGTAGCCGTTACGGATCGAGCCATCGGACAGCGGCACGAACAGCGGCGCCCGATCCCGCAGCACGGTCAGCTCCACATCGGCGCGGGTGGCGATGCCCAGGATCATCAGCAGCCCCAGCGCGCCCATCAGACCGAGGTAGAGCATGGAGCGCAGGCGCATCCATTTGCGCTTGGGCGTGCGGCCGAGAGATTTTTCCAGTTGCCCTGCGACACTGTCCCAGGTGATCAGCCGCTCCGGCCGGCCCACCCGCTGCATGATGTCGTCGCAGGCATCGACGCAGAGACCGCAGTTGATGCATTCGAGTTGCAGACCGTCGCGGATATCGATCCCGGTCGGACAGGCGGCCACGCACTGCTTGCAGTCGATACAGTCGCCCCGGCCTTCCCAGCTGGTGTCCTTCTTATGGGGGCCGCGAGTCTCACCGCGATAAGCCTGATAGGTAACGGTAATCGTCTGCTCGTCCAGCATCGCCGACTGGAACCGCGGCCAGGGGCACATGTAGGTGCAGACCTGTTCGCGCGCCCAGCCCGCCAGCAGATAGGTGGTCGCGGTGAAAAGGGCGAAGAAGAAATAGACCCCGAAGCTCAGTTCCCCCAGGAACAGCTGCTTCGTCACCGTCGGGGCATCGTAGAAATAGAGGATCCAGGCGCCGCCGGTGGCGCCCGCGATGATCAGCCAGGCAAGATGCTTGGCAGATTTCCGCAGGGCCTTTGCCGCACTCATGGGCGCAGCATCCCGGCGCATGCGTTCGGCCCGGTCGCCCTCGATCCAGCGCTCCACCGCCATGAAGAGATCAGTCCAGACCGTCTGCGGACAGGCATAGCCGCACCAGATCCGCCCGAAGAGGCTGGTGACGAAGAACAGCGCCACCGCCGCCAGGATCAGCAGGCCCGTCAGATAGATGATCTCCTGCGGCCAGATCTCCAGATCCAGGAAATAGGCGCGATAGGCCTCCATATCGATCAGGAAGGCCTGGGTCGGCCGGTGCGGCCCCCGGTCCCAGCGGAGCCACGGCAAGCCGTAGTAAACCGCCAGACAGAAAGCCAGCACGGCCCATTTCACCCGCCGGAACGGCCCGGAGACCGCTTTGGGATAGATCTGCACCCGGCTGGCGTAGTTCGCGAACATGGTTACTTCCCACCGCCAAGGCTGTGGACATAGAAGGTCAGCATCTTCACCGCCGCCGGATCAAGGCGGGTCCCCCAGGCGGGCATCACGCCCAGGCGAGGTGCGCTGATCTGCTGGATGATCTGGGCGCGGCTGCCGCCATAGAGCCAGACGGCATCCACGAGGTTCGGCGCCCCCAGCTCGGCATTGCCGTGACCGCTGTCGCCATGGCAGGCGGCGCAATTGTCGGCATAGAGCTTTGCCCCCACCGCAGTTCCCGCATTGCCTTTACCAAGCGCGAGCACTTGATCAGCGATGGCAGCTATTTCCTTGTCCTGCAGCATGCCGTCGATGCCAAAACGTGGCATCACGCTGTCGCGAGCTTCGGCCGATCCATTGCGGATGCCGTGGCGGATGGTCGCCAGGATTGCCTCATCACTGCCGCCCCACAGCCAGTCGTCATCGGCAAGGCTGGGGAAGCCACCCACACGACCACCGCCGCCCGGACCATGGCAGGGCGCGCAATTATCGCCGAAGATCTGCTTGCCGCCGGTCATGGCAAAGGCCGCCAGATCGGGATCCTTGCGGATATCGGCAATCGAGGTCTCCGCGATCTTTTTGACCATCGGCGCGCGTTCGGCCGCGACATTGGCCATCACCACCGCGATCTCCTCGCGCTGGGTGCCGCCGATGAAGCCGCTGAAATAGCCGGTGATGCCGGGCCAGGTCGGATAGAGCACGCTCCAGACCAGCCCCCAGATCACGGTGGCATAGAGGCTATAGAGCCACCAGCGCGGCAGCGGGGTGTTGAGTTCCTTGATCCCGTCCCATTCATGGCCCGTGGTATCGGTGCCGGTGACGAGGTCTTTTTCGATCTTGGTCGGCATGTTTCACGCCTCTTCCAGGGGAATGCGGGCTGCGGCGTCCAGGGCGGGTTTGCGCGATGGGCGCATCACCCACCAGATCATCCCCACGAACAGCAGCAGGCCCCAGGCGACCCAGCCGCCGCGGATGATGCGATAGAGGTCGATGAGATCCATGGTCGGCCCCCTATTGCTTCAGGTCTTCAGCGGTCAGGCTGTTGAAGTCGATCAGCGTACCGAGCAGCTGGAGATAGGCGACCAGCGCATCCATCTCGGTCAGCTTCTTCGGATTGCCGTCGAAATCAGCGACGACAGCACGCGGATAGCGTTTCAACAGATCGGCGGTATCGGCTTCCGGGTCCGCCTGATCGGCCAGATCCTTGACGGCTGCCGCGATCATCTCGTCGCTATAGGGAACACCCACGCGGCGATTGGCGATCAGGTTGGCTTTCACATTCGGCACCGTCAGCGCCCGGTCGGCCAGGAAGGCATAGGGCGGCATCACCGAGCCCGGCACCTGGGCCTGGGGATCGATCAGATGGGCGACGTGCCATTCGTTGGAATATTTGCCGCCCACGCGCGCCAGATCCGGCCCGGTGCGCTTGGAGCCCCATTGGAACGGATGGTCGTATTTGCTTTCGGCCGCGATGGAATAATGGCCGTAGCGTTCGACCTCGTCCCGGAAGGGGCGGATCTGCTGGCTATGGCAGAGGTAGCAGCCCTCGCGGATGTAGATGTCGCGCCCGGCGAGTTCCAGCGGGGAGTATGGCCGGGTTCCTTCCACCTTCTCCACCGTGGTTTCGATGGTGAAGAGCGGAATGATCTCGACCAGCCCGCCGATGGCGACGGTGAGCAGGGTCAGCACCAACATCAGCGGCGCGTTACGTTCGATCAAAGCATGGCTGAGGCGCATGGCTTAGGCCTCCTTATCGGCGGGTTTGCCAACCCGGATGGTCTTGCAGATGTTCCAGACCATGAGCAGCATCCCGGTGAGGAACAGCACCCCGCCCAGGGCACGGACGATGTAGAAGGGGTGCATCGCCTGCACGGTCTCGATGAAGCTGTATTGCAGAAAACCGAAGGTGTCATAAGCACGCCACATCAGGCCCTGCATGATCCCCGACACCCACATGGAGGTGATGTAGAAGACGATGCCCAACGTCGAGAGCCAGAAGTGCCAGGATACAAGACGCTGGCTCCAGAGCTGCTTCCGCCACAGGTGCGGGACGAGGTAGTAGATCGCGCCGAAGCTGACGAAGGCGTTCCAGCCCAGCGCACCCGAATGCACATGACCGATGGTCCAGTCGGTATAGTGGCTGAGCGCATTCACCTGCCGGACCGACATCAACGGGCCTTCGAAGGTCGCCATGCCATAGAAGCCGACGGCGGTGACGCTGAAGCGCAGGCTGGCATCGGTGCGCAGCTTGTCCCAGGCCCCGGACAGGGTCATGAGCCCGTTGATCATCCCGCCCCAGGACGGCATCCACAACATGATCGAGAAGACCATGCCCAGCGTCTGCGCCCAGTCGGGCAGCGCGGTATAATGCAGATGATGGGGACCGGCCCAGATATAGAGGAAGATCAGCGCCCAGAAATGGATGATCGACAGCCGGTAGGAGTAGACCGGACGACCAGCCGCTTTCGGGATGTAGTAATACATGATGGCGAGGAAGCCGGCGGTCAGGAAGAAGCCGACCGCGTTATGCCCGTACCACCATTGGATCAGCGCATCCTGCACACCCGAGAAGAGGCTATAGGAGCGCGAACCCGCCCAGCTGACCGGCATTGCGAGGTTATTGCCGATATGCAGCATCGCGATGGTGACGATGAAGGCGAGGTAGAACCAGTTCGCCACATAGATATGCGGCTCCTCACGCTTCAGCAGCGTGCCGAGGAATATCACCAGATAGACAACCCAGACCACGGTCAGCCAGAGATCTAGGTACCATTCCGGTTCGGCATATTCCTTGGACTGGGAGAAACCCAGCACATAGGAGAGCGCGGCCATCACGATGAAGAACTGATAGCCCCAGAAGACGAAGCTGGCCAAAGCCTCGCCACCGAACAGCGCCGTGCGGCAGGTGCGCTGCACCACATGGAAGCTGGTGCCGATCAGCACCGAGCCACCAAAAGCGAAAATCGCGGCCGAGGTATGGACCGGACGCAGACGACCGAAGGTGGTCCATTCCAGGCCGAGGTTCAGGGCCGGAAAGGCGAGCTGGAAGGCGATGTAAGTCCCGGCGGCAAAGGCGACGACGCCCCAGAACATCGCCGCGATGACAAACTGCTGGACGATCCGCTCGTTGTAGACGACGACGCGCGCCTGAGATGGAGCATGCGCCAGATCGGCGGTGATGGCGGTCATAACACGCCCCCATCGATGCGGTCGAAGTGGCGCTTGATCAGGCCGAAATCGAACAGGACGGCAAAGACGAACAGCGCCTGACCGAAGATCGCCATCATCACATCCTGGGCATTGGCGGCCAGCACCAGCCCCAGAATGCCCAGGGCTGCGAGGAAGACTCCCAGCACGTAATCCATAACCCTTTCCTTTCACGGGAATTCGTTGGGGGAAGGGTTACGCCTCGCAGAAGAAAGCCGCCTTGACATGGATCAACGCCGCCCCCACCCGCCTGCGGCAGACTGCCGCCATGGAGCATCTGATCGCCCTTGCGAACCTTTGCGTTCCGGCCGGTTTCAACCTTGCCGGGGCGTTCGGACTCTATGGTGGATTGTTCCTGGCAGGTCTGACGGGATCGCTGTTCCACTGCGGCCCCATGTGCGGACCGCTGGTCCTGGCCCAGGCGGGTGCGCGGCTAGAGGGGGCAAAACTCTGCGAAACCGCCCGCTGGCGCGCAGGGCTGCTGCCGGGATATCACCTGGGGCGGCTAAGCACTTATGGTGTCCTGGGGGCTGTTGCCGGTCTGCTGACACCGCCGCCCTGGCTTTCGTCCGTCCTTCTGATCCTGGCGGCGCTGGTTCTGACATCGATGGGATTGCGGATGCTGATGCCGTCGCTGTTTCCCGGTATCGCAGCGACGGGGGGCTGGGTTGCGCGATTGGCACCCCTGTTTCGTCAACCGCGAGGGATGAGATCGGTTGTCTTGGGAAGTCTGCTCGGCTTCCTGCCCTGCGGATTGATCTATGGCGGATTGGCGGTCGCGGCCACCACCGGCAATCCCGTCAGCGGGGCGGTGTCGATGCTGGCGTTTGGACTGGGGACCGTGCCGATGCTCGGTGCGATTGGGCTGGCGGGCGCTTTGGCAAGTCGCCGCTGGCAAGGACGCGTGCGGATGGTCGCGCCCTATCTGATGCTGCTGGGCGCGGGCACCGTGGCCGGGTTGGCGGTTGTGAGACTCGTTTAGGCAGCCCCAGAAATATCGTCATGCCCCGGTTTATCCGGGGCATCTCCTCCGGGGGCTCCTCAAACAAGGACCGTCATCCCGCACTTGATGCGGGATCTTGTGTTGCCAAACTCCAGTCGGCCTCTCGACGCGGTGTGTCTACGCAAGATCCCGCATCAAGTGCGGGATGACGAGACCTTTTGGGTCTGGCTCCCGGAGGAGATCCCCCGATCAAGTCGGGGGATGACGACAAATCAAAAGAAGCTGATAGCCTGATTTTGACAAAAAAACCGCCGCCCCTGGAGGGGAGTCCAAGGGGCGGCGGCGTCAGGGGAACCGACTAGACCGCTACGGCGTGCCGCTGGGCCATGGGCTCCAGGTACGCATCGAAAGCGGCTGCAACATGGCGGATATAGGCGCGGGCGCTCTCCGGCACCTCGATCCAGCTGCCGACCCGCTTGCAGAGGCCCAGATCGACCAGCCGGTCGACTTCCGCCAGCGCCTCGTCCCAATGCATCCAACCGTCCCAGATGACGGCCAGATCGACACTGAGATCGCACATCAGACGCTCGATCACCGCGCCCCGGCGACGATCCTCGTCGGTCAGGATGCGGCCCTTAATCACGGGGAAACGTTCCTCGCGGACCGCACGGCGCCAAGTGGGAATATCGGGCGAATTCTGGACGAACCCCTGGGGCAACTGACCGATGGATGAGGCACCGAGGCCGATCAGCACCGGGCTGGCGTCGGTCGTATAGCCCTGGAAGTTGCGGGCGACCGGCGCCTCGACCAGACCATCACCGGGCAGGGCAAAATGGTCCAGGCCGACGGGTAGATAACCCGCCGCCTCGAAGACGCCGGCCGCCACCGCTGCCTGTGCCAACCGGGCTTCGCCATCGGGCAGAGCCTGGGTCGGCAGCAGATTCTGGTGTTTCTTCATCCAGGGAACATGGGCATAGCCGAACAGCGCGATCCGGCGCGGACGATAGGCGGCCACCGCGAGCGCGGAGGCCTTGACGCTTTCCACCGTCTGATAGGGCAGCCCATAGAGAAGATCGACCGAGATATCCTCGATACCCGCACCGCGCAGCCAGCGAACCGCGAGGTCGATCTGGCTTTCGGGCTGCAGGCGGTTGATCGCCTTCTGCACCCGCTCGTCCATATCCTGGATGCCGAGGCTGACACGGTTGAAACCGTTGCTGGCCAGGGTTTCCGCTAGGCTTGGCGTCATATGCCGGGGATCGAGTTCGATGGCGCGCTCCCCTTCCAGGTCGAACATATCGGAGAGGCGGCGGATCAGCCAGGTGAGCCCCATGTTCCCGAGGATCGACGGGGTGCCACCGCCTAAGTGCAGATGGGTCACCTTGCGCCGGGTGCCGAGACGCCGGGCGACGAGGCTGGCTTCGGCCAGCAGATCTTCCAGATACTCCTCGACAGGCTGATCCTGGCGGACCACCCGCATATGGCAGCCGCAATAGAGGCAGAGCTGGCGGCAGAAGGGGATATGGAGATAGAGCGACAGCGCCTGATCCGGCGCCAGAGTATCGAGCCAGGCGCCATAGGTCTCACCCGTCACATCGGGGGCGAAATGAGGCGCAGTCGGATAGCTGGTATAGCGCGGCAGGCGGCGATTCAACAGCTCGTCACGCGCTGCGGCAGCCATCGGCGGCGGCGTCAGACGGCTTTGCATAGTTTGACCCCTTCAAGATGGTGCCCTGCCGCCAGAAACGGGCGCAGCAGCACGGATTCAGTCGGCGGCAAGGTGACCTGCACGGCACGCACCCCTGCCCCGCGCGCCAGCATCTCCAAACCGTCGACTAGGGCACCGGCGACCTTCTCCGGCTCGACCAGATCAAGGGCGACGAGGTAGTCGACTGTGAGCACCGGCCCATGGTCGAGGTCATTGGCCCGGCGCCAGATGGCAAGGCCGTTGAGATGACCGGACTCGCCCCGCAAGCCAAGGATTCCGCCCTCCAGCGACCCTAGGCGCTGGGAGGCGAATTGCCGCCATTCCTGCAGGCTCTGGTCGGGCCACAGGTTCTGGATCAGCGGAAACGCCGCGTCGATATCGGTGGGCGTAAGGGGAATGGCGACGAAAGAGCGCATCGACGACCTCGGTCGGAAAGCTTAGGGCTAGGAAGCCGTAAGCCTGTTGTAATGCGCAGGAGCGGATGGGCGCGTTGATCTATATCAATCGCAGGTGAGCCGCCGGGTGCTATGGTGGTTTTGCCCGTGACGAAAGGTGTTCCTAGATGAACCCGATGAGCAGAAACCAGGACTTGCCGCTGAAGTCCTTCCTGTCGGCCTGTACCACTGCCGAATGCCAGGATTGCGACGCGCGCCCGCATTCGGTGTGCGCGGGCGTGCCCGAGCATGGCATCGCCGACCTGGAGGCCAATGTCACCCACATGAGTGTGGAGCCGCGCGGCGCGATCCTGATGGAGGGCGACCCCGCCCATCATATGTTCAACGTCACCTCGGGCACGGTGCGGGTCTATAAGCTGCTGCCCGATGGCCGCCGTCAGGTGATCGGTTTCCTGATGACCGGTGACTTCCTGGGGTTCGCCGTCCGCGACGCCTATGCCTATAGCGCCGAGGCGGTGACCGAAGTCAGCCTCTGCCGCTTCTCCCGCCCCCGGATGGAAGCGCTGCTGCAGAAATTCCCCGGCATGGAGAAGCGCCTGCTGGGCCTTGCCGCCAACGAGTTGGCGATTGCCCAGGACCTGATGCTGCTGCTGGGTCGCAAGACCGCACGTGAACGGTTGGCGAGCTTCTTCCTGATGATGGTCGAGCGACTGACCCGCCTGGGGCGCACGGGTAATCCGCTGCCGCTCCCCATGAGCCGCAGCGATATCGCCGATTACCTGGGGCTGACGACCGAAACCGTCAGCCGCGCCTTTACCCAGTTCCGCAACGACGGGCTGATCGCTCTGGAAGGGACCGACACCGTCCGCCTGACCGATCTGGCAGGGCTGCAGGAAATCGCGGACGGTAACTAACCGACCGCGCGAGCCCGCTCGACAAGGCCGGGCAACGACTTCAGGAAAGCCTCATAGGCCGGGCTTTCCTTACGGAACTTCAGCACCACCCCACCCTCGCGCAGCCCCTTCACGGTTACACTCAGGCGGTGATTCAGGATCAGGATTTCCGCTTCGACCTGCTGGCCTTCCAGCAACTCGTAGCCCGCCGCCATCGCCCCACCCTCGGACATATTGACCAACTGCACAGGGACCGAGCGGTCGCGCAGCTCCAGCTTGGTCGCAATATTGACGGCATAGCGCGGCTTGGAGCGGCGGTTCACCGCATCGGTCGAGGTGCGGACAATATGAATCACCTTCTGGCGCAGGGAGTCGATGTCATCGGCCACCTTGGCGGCAATATGGTTCAACTCATCCGCAGTCGTGCCATTGGCGCTCGCCTCTTCGGCCACCTTGCCGATTTCCTCGGACACATGGCGGGCGGCATCGGCGGTCTGGCCGACGGTGCGGGCGATTTCCGCCGTAACCGCGCCCTGCTGTTCGACGGCGCTCGCGATGGTCGCTGCGGCGCTGTCGATGGCACGGATGCGCTCGATCATGCCATAGACCTTTTCGACCACCTGATCCGTCACCTCGCGGATCGCGCCGACCATGCGCGAAATTTCATCGGTCGAGCGATGAGTCTGGGTCGCGAGGTTCTTCACCTCCGAGGCAACAACAGCAAAGCCCTTTCCGGCATCGCCCGCTCTCGCCGCTTCGATGGTCGCATTGAGCGCCAGCAGATTGGTCTGTCCCGCGATATCGCCGATCAACTTGGCGACATCGCCGATCCGATCGACGGTTTCGGTCAGGGTGCCGACGATTTCTGCTGCTGCATCGCCTTCGCGGTTGGCATCGCGTGTATTGGCGGCGGTTTCGGCAATGCGGCGCCCAATGTCGCCCACAGCCGTCGACAGTTCCTCGGTCGCGCTGGCAACCGACTGAGCGGCTTCCAGAACCTCTTCCGCCGTCGCATTCACCCGGCCCGACTTCTGACGCATGCGGGCCGCCGTTTCGGCCATACCAGTGGCAAGATCCGTCAGATGGGCCCCTTGTTCCGCGACAGTCTTCACTGCGTTTCCAGCTTCGGTTTCGACCCGGTTAGCCATATCCTCCAGGGCATTGCGGCGCTCGTCCTCAGCCGTGCGACGGTCGAGCTCCTGCGCCTGACGCACATCCAGCGCCGCCTGCTCGGCCCGGCGGGCTGCTGCCGTCTGCTCTCCGGCACGGGCCAGCAGACCCGTCAACAGGATGCAGGCGGCCGACAGCGATGCCGTCTCGATCACCACGATAATCGCATGCACAATCACGCGGCCGAAATCGGCGCCACCAGGATACAGAGCGGTCGGCAGCATGAAGTTCAGCATCAGGTGATGCACCGCCGTCACCGCAGCCGCCAGAACCACTACACGCCAGTCGCAATAGGTCACCAGCACTGCCAGGGCAGCGAAATAGGCCATGTGGATATCGACCTGCCACGCATGGCCGCTAAGCCCCCAGAGCACCGCCGAGATCTGGCCGATCAAACCCACAGCGACTGCACAACGGGCAGCAAAACCCTCGTCCGCCACAAGCCGAACCACCGTCGCCATCAAGGCGCAGACGGCAACGCCAAGCTCCATCGCCCAGCCGTCCTGCGGGATAAGCAGGGCAGCCACTACGTTGAACCAGAGCAGTCCCAGCATGAGTTTGCCGGTCAGTCGGCGCAGTGCGTCGAGATCGCTAAGATGATTCATGGCGTCCGGTTTCTTCAAAAAAGAGTGTGGAGGATGACAACGGCTAAAGACAGGCAGCCGCCCCATCGTTGAACAGAATGAACCAGGCCCCGGCCCGCCGAAGGGCGGCGCGCCCTTCGTCAGTCACATCGGACAAGGTAACGGTCGGCAGACGCTCGCCCACCGCAATCAGCCGCCCATTCGGTACCGCTGCCAGCGCGGTCTGCAGCCGTGTAGCAGCATCCCAGGTCGGCGGAAAGACGACGATGCCGAATTCCCCCTCTCCCCGTCCGAAAACCAGAAGAAGCGCGAGATATAGAAAGGATCCGACAAACATCGCCGCCACCACACCGAGTTGCGAGCGTGCAAGAGTACCCTTTTTGGCGGTGAGCGGAGGCGACTTCATCTTAAGCGCCACCCTAGTCATTATGGCGCCCGAAAGGCACTGTGTATTTATACAGACATCCGCAACCGAACAATGCCGCCAACTCAAGAAGTATTATTTACGTATCTTAAATACTGCCGCCTGTCAGGACAGACGGGGAATCGAGACGCATCTTGCGCGTTGATACAAACGGCTACAATAAAATCCCAGTAAAAACATATCCTTAGCCTGGACAGAGGCCCATAAATCGGCTTCCCTGCCTACGAATGATTTCAAAGAAGGGGATAACTCGTGGGCATCGAAGCGGTTTTGTTCGACTTAGGCAATGTGCTGATCAAATGGGATCCAGAAACCCCCTATCGCACGCTGATCCCCGATGCCACCGAGCGTCGACGCTTCCTGGATGAAGTCTGCACGCTGGCCTGGCACGCCCCCTCGGACGAAGGGCGCCCCTGGGCCGAGATGATCGCCGAAAAGATCGCCGAATTCCCCCAGCATGAGCCGCTGATCCGGGCATGGCGCGAGCGGTTCCACGAAATGGTGGTCGGCCCCATCGAGGGCACCGTCGCCCTGCTGGAGCAGATGAATGACCGCCAGGTGCCGCTCTTCGCCCTGACCAACTGGGCCGCCGATACCTTCATCGAGGCGCGGCCGCGCTTTGCCTTCCTGGAGCGCTTCCGTCACATCACGGTTTCGGGCGAACTGGGCATGATGAAGCCGGATCCCAAGATCTTCCTGCATGCGCTGGGGCATATCGCGCTGCCTGCCGAGAAGGTGCTGTTCATCGACGACAGCGCCACCAACATCGCCAGCGCCAAAGCACTCGGCTTTGCCTGCCACCATTTCCAGGCTCCAGAAGCCCTGGCGGCGGACCTGAAGGCACGCGGCCTGCTGGGCTGATCGGTCAGCGCCTGGGATGGTTGTGATGCTGGCCGGGGCGATGGTGTCCCGGCCGGTGATCATAGCGATGCGGACGCGGATGATAATGCGGGCGATAGCGAGGCGGCGGATCATAGTAATAGACCGGCGCTGGCGCAGCATAATAGGTCGGCTCGCTGTAATAGGCTGGCGCGTCATAGTCTGACGCGACGCATCCGCTTAAAGACAGAGCCGCCACGACAAGAACGGCAGTCCGCGCGATCATTTCGCTTCTCCAGCATAAAACCACGCTCCCATCCTAGGGATCGGCCGATTACAAATCCTCCTGCCGGGGGATTAAATTCCCGCCACCAATCTCGAAACGAGATGAGATCCATCACATCAAATCGTTTTTAGCGATGCCGCTTCCCGGCTAAGAGAAAGGGAGGCTTTGCTGGCAAAGGCGGTTTTTTAAGATGCGGGTCATCGTGATGGGCAGCGGCGGTATCGGCGGCTACTTCGGCGCCAGACTGGTCAAGGTGGGCGCAGAAGTTACGTTTCTGGCGCGCGGCCAACATCTGGCAGCCATGCAGCAGAACGGACTGCGGATCAACTCGAAGATCGACGGCACCTGGACCCTGCCCGTGAAAGCAGTCGCCGATCTGTCAGGCGAGGCGCCGGCGGATATCGTGCTGTTCTGTGTCAAATCCTATGACACCGAGACGGCCATCGAGACCATCCGCCCGGTGATCAGTCCCCATACCGGCATCATCTCGCTGCAGAACGGCATGGGGAACGAGGAAAAGCTGGCCGCTGCCTTTGGCGAAGACCGGGTGATAGGCGGCATCTGCTATATCTTCGCCAATATCACCGAGCCGGGGGTGATCGCCCATCACCAGCTATCGAAAATCGTCTTTGGCGACTGGACCGCAACGACCTCCGACCGTTGCCAACGCTTCCTGGCGCTCTGCGGTGCGGCCGGGTTCGAAGCGGTGCATTCCACCGACGTCCGCAAGACGCTGTGGGAGAAATATGTGTTCCTGACCGCCATGGCCGGGACCACGGCCCTGACCCGGCAGCCTGCCGGAACGGTACAGCAGCAACCCGCCGTGGAAGCGCTGTTCCTCGGGCAGCTCGACGAACTCCTGGCCCTCGCGGCGGCGAGCAAGATCGGCCTGGACGCGGATATGCGGGAGCGTTGCCGCAGCTTCCTGGCGGGGCTGGCGCCGGGCAACTATTCCTCACTCTACCTGGATCTCGCCCAGGGCAACCGGCTGGAACTGGAGGCGCTGCACGGCCATGCCGTTCGCCTGGGCCGCAGGCTGTCTGTGCCGACCCCGATGCTGGATGCCGTCTATGGCGGGCTTTACCCCTATAAGGACGGCGCTCCAGCCAAGTGATGGGCGGTCAGGTAATGGTCGCCTGATAATAGCGGTTGCGGCTGTCGATCCGTCCCACGCGCCATTCGACGATCCGCCCGTCGAGCTGATAGGCGGTGCGATCAACCTCCAGCAGCGGCGCGCCGGGGGCGATCTTCAGCAAATCGGCTTCCCGGGCGTCGGCCGCCACCGCTGACAGCCGCTCGTCGGCGCGCACGATGGTGACGTCGCAGCGCTGCTGGTAGAGCACATAAAGCTCCGCCCCCAGATCCTCGCCCACGGGCAGATCGAGATCGCCGAACAGGTCGAACGGCAGCATGATCTTTTCGACGATGGCAGGCTCGCCATTCAGCAGGCGCACCCGCTCCAGCCGCAGGACTTGCTGACCGGCGCCAAGTTGCAGGCGCGCGGCTTCCTGGGCGGTCGCCGGACCGACATCGCGGGACAGCACCCGGCTGACCGGCAGCAGCCGCTCGCCAGCCGCATCACAGATATGGAAGAAATGGAACAGCGAACGGTGCGGCGAATGTTCGGCGACATAGGTGCCGCGCCCCTGGCGGCGGACCACCAGATTCTGCGCCGCCATCTCGTCCAGTGCCTTGCGCACGGTCCCCTGGGAGACGTTGAAAATCTCGGCCAGGCGAAACTCGGACGGTAGCAGTTCCCCAGGCTTCCATTCCCCCGCGATCAGCCGCTTGATGATCAGATCCTTCACCTGGGCATAGAGGGGACGGAAATCCGGCGCCTCGCGGATCTCGGTCGATTGGGCCTGCCGCTCTGACATGACTGATTACTCCGTCCTCTTATATAAGTTAGTCATCTAACCCTGATGCCCGCCCCGGCGCAAGCGGGCAAAGATTGACGGCAGGCCGCCCGACTTGCGACAACTGACGGCTGTTATTTTCTTTTTCTGACCGCAAGAGTGTTTCGTCCCCGTGAATATCGTTTTCATTCATCAGAACGCCCCTGGGCAATGGCGCCATATCGCCGCCCATCTGGCAGCCGAGGGCGGGCATAAGATCGTCATTATCGGGAAGCACAAGCGGGTCGATATCGAAGGCGCCGACTATCGCCTTTACAAGGTCTCGCCCGCCCATGAGTCGCCCGAACCGGGCAATCCTGAATCCCTGTTCGCCAGCTTCATCGGCCATGGCAAAGCGGTGGCGGAGATCCTGAAGACGCTGCTGGCCGAAGGCTTCAAGCCCGACGTCATCGCCGCCCATCCGGGCTGGGGCGAATCGATTTTCGCCAAAGATGTGCTGCCGGACGTTCCTCTGCTGCATTACTGCGAGTTCTATTATCGCTCGAAGGGCGCGGACTATGGCTTTGCCAATGATACGACGCTTGAAGGCGACATGGCCCTGCGCGCCCGCAACGCCGGTCTCAACCTGAGCTTGGAGGCCATGGACTGGGGCGTCTGCCCGACCAATTGGCAGAAAGCGCAGCATCCGGCCTCGAGCCACGACAAGATCACGGTCGTCCACGAGGGCATCGACACCAGCGTGGTGAAGCCAGACCCCGAGGCAACCATAGTCCTGCCAACCGGCCGGATCCTGACGGCCCAGGACGAGGTGGTGACCTATGTCGCCCGCAACCTCGAACCCTATCGCGGCATCCATATCTTCACCCGCGCCGCCGAACTGATCCAACGCCAGCGTCCCAACGCCCATGTGGTCCTGGTGGGCGGCACCGGCGTCAGCTATGGCGGCCCGCCTGCCGATGGGCGGACCTGGAAGGAAAATCTGCTCGATACCGCGCGCCTCGACCCGATGCGCACCCATTTCCTGGGGACTCTGGCCTACGACCGCTATCTCAAGGTGCTGCAGACCTCCTCGGTCCATGTGTATCTGACCTTCCCGTTTGTGCTGTCCTGGTCGATGACCGAATCCATGAGCGCGGGCTGCCTGATCGTCGGCAGCAACACACAGCCGGTGCAGGAGGTTCTGCGCCATAACGAGAATGGCCTGATGGTCGATTTCTTCAAACCCGAAGAGGTGGCCGCCACCGTGTGCGACGCGTTGGAAAACCGCGACAAGCTACGGCACCTGCGCGAGGGCGCACGGAACACCATCCTGTCCGGCTACGATCAGGCGGCCCACTGCATTCCGGCCCATAAGCAGCTGTTGCTTGATCTCGCCGCCGGGCGTCGCCCTGCCCTGTCCCATACCCCCAGCGCGACCCTGGGGGCAGCATGAGCGAAACCCCGGAAAGCACCGTGATCATCGTCGAGCCGACGGCGCAGGCGAAGAGCACTCCCGTTCTGGCTGCACCGCCCGCCGGAAAGGCCGCTGCCAAATCGGCCCAGCCGCTGCCGACCCGCCTGACCGACCTCGACAAGCGCCTGCGCGAGCTTTCAGCCCGCGCGCAACATGCCGAAGCTGTCACGCTGCTGGAGCAGATGCGCGCCACGGCGCCCAAAGAACATCGCATCACGGCGCGTCTTGCCCGCTACGCCCTGGCCGCCAATGATATCGACAAGGCGGAAACGGCGGCCAAGCTTGCTCTGACCGAAGGCGCCGCAGATAGCTGGTGTTATGTTGCCATGGCCTCGGCCGCGCGGCGCCGGGGGGACCTGCCCCGTGCGCTGACCGTCATCGACGGCGCCCTCGCCCTGCCCGGCACCTTCGCCGAACTGCATCTGGAACGGGCGGAGATCCTGAAGGCCCAGGGCAACCGCGCAGGCGCTGCCCTGGCCTATGAAGCGGCGATCAACATCAACCCCGATATACCCAACGCCCTGACCTTGTTGGGGCAGATGGTCCATAGTCTGGGGGAACTGGAGCGCGCACGCCTGATCTTCGAACAGATCATCGATCGCACCCCCAATACCCAGCAGCCGCAGCTGCAGCTAGGGAACGTGCTCCAGGCTGTGGGGATGGAAGAACAGGCGCTGGAGGCCTATGCCAAGGTCATCGCCCTCAATCCCAAACATGGCGGCGTCCATACCAACCGGGGTGCGGTGCTGCGCCGCCTCAAGCGCTATGACGAAGCGATGGCCGCCTATGACAAGGCGATCGAACTGGACCCCATGGGTTCGGGCGCCTTCTACAACCGGGGCAATCTGCTGAAAAGCCAGGGCAAGCTCGACGAGGCGCTGGACAGCTACGACCGGTCGCTGGCGCTCGATCCGAACAATGGCACCACCCATTGGAACAAGGCGCTGGCACTGCTGACCAAGGGCGATCTGCTGGCGGGATTCCGGGAATATGAATGGCGTTGGCGCTATCCGCAGTTCCCGACCAAGCCGCGCTCCTTCACCCAGCCGGTCTGGATCGGCGATCCGCTCAATGGCCGCACCCTGTTCGTCTATTCCGAACAGGGCCAGGGCGACATGTTCCAGTTCCTGCGTTTTCTGCCGATTCTGAAAAAGCTGGGCGGCGGCAAGATCGTGCTCGAAGTGCATGAGGAGCTGGTATCGCTGATCACGCCCCAGCGCTTTGCTGATACTGTGATCGCCCGCGGCGCTCAGCCGCCCGACTTCGATGTGCATGTTCCCATCGGGTCCCTGGCGCATCGCCTGGGTGTGACGCTGGAGAAGCTGCCCAACCGCCCCTATCTCGCACCGCTGCCCAACGTCGCGGACCCTCTGGGTCCGAAGGACGGCAAGACCAAACGCATCGGTCTGGTCTGGGCGGGCAATCCGAACTACAGCGGCGACAAGGACCGCTCCATGCGGTTCGACCAGATCCGCCCGCTGCTCGATATTCCGAATATCGAGTGGATATCGTTGCAGAAAGGCTATGCCGAGGCACAGCTTCCGGCCGATGCCCCCATCAAGCCGCTTGGGCCGCAGCTCACCGACTGGCCGACCACCGCCGCGACCATCGCGGGGCTCGACCTCGTGATTTCCACCTGCACCTCGGTCCCGCATCTGACCGGCGCGCTGGGCAGGCCCGCCTGGGTCATGCTGGCCCATGACGCCGACTGGCGCTGGCTGGATCGCAGCCGCAACGACAGCCCCTGGTATCCGAGCATCCGGCTGTTCCGTCAGCCCAAGCCGGGCGACTGGGCCAGCGTCGTCCAGGATGTCGTCCAGGCACTCACCCCTAAAAAATGACGTCGATAAAGGAATTCAGTCCCGTGAACCTCAAGGATCACATCCGCCACGTCCCGGATTTCCCCAAGCCCGGCATCCTGTTCTATGACATCTCGACCCTGCTGGCCCACGCGGCTGCCTGGGCCGAGGCGATGCGTCAAGTGAAGGAAGCCGTTGCGCCCTTGAAGCCGGATCTGCTGGTGGGGATCGAGTCGCGCGGGTTCCTGGTCGCCGCTCCCCTCGCCCTGTCGCTGGGCATCGGTTTCGTGATGGTGCGCAAGAAGAACAAGCTGCCGGGCGCGGTCGTCAGCCACTCCTACGATCTGGAATATGGCTCCGACACCATCGAGATCCAGGAAGGCGCCGTGGCCAAGGGTCAGCGCGTGGTGATTCTGGACGATCTGCTGGCAACCGGCGGCACCATGACCGCCGCTGTCGACCTCTGCCGCAAAGTCGGCGCCGAGGTGGTGGGCACCAACTATCTGATCGAACTGAGCTTCCTGAATGGCCGTCAGCGTCTGGCCGATAAGGGCGTCGGGGTGCATAGCCTGATGGTCTACGATAGTTAGGGTTTAAATAAACATCCTACGGCATCGTCATCCCGCACTTGATGCGGGATCTCTCTCAAGCGGGACCGCCTCGGATGGCCCCCACATCAAGTGCGGGGTGACGGTCAAAATAATAAAACAGCCGAAGGACTTCTTATGACCGCCAATCTGATCGCCTTTGCCGGTGTCATCGCCCTCGCCTCCGCCTCGCCGGGGCCGAATGTCATTCTGGTGGTCGATCATAGTCTTGCCGTGGGTCTGAAGCGCATCGCGCCGACGATCCTCGGCAATATCAGCTTTCTGTTCCTGATCGCCCTGGCCGCCGCCCTGGGTGTCGGTGCCTTGATCAAGGCAGCGCCTGTCGCCTTCGATGCCCTGCGCCTCGCGGGCGCGGCTTACCTTGCCTATCTGGGGATCAAGGCTCTGCGGGCTGCTTTCAGCGGTCAAGCAGCTCTGTCGGGCGGTGCCGGCGCCAGCGATGCAGCCCTGACGCGCTACCGTCAGGCCTTTCTGATGAGCGCGACAAACATACAGTCGATCCTGTTCTTAAGCGCGCTGTTCCCGCAGTTTATCGACCATGGGGAGCCGCTGACAGGCCAGTTTCTGCTGCTGTTCTCCACCCTGATTCTGGTGGTGGGCAGCGTGCATCTTTCCTACGCCCTCTGTGCCGCCGTTGTGCGCAGGCACCTGGGCGACGGGCGTTTTCGGGCAGGCATCAAAGCCTTGTCCGGTATCGCCTTCATCGGCTTTTCCGCCGCCATTCTGACCAGCGTCCTGCGCCGGGGATAAGGGGCGGTTACCCGCCCCTCTCCTTCACCTACCGATTATCGAGCTGCGCCCGCACCGCCAGCAGGCCAAGGCCGGTGATGCGGTAGGGCAAGCCGCTCGCGGACGCGATCAGTCCGCGCCGCTTCAGCTTCTTGAACAGGCCCAGCGTGCAATCGTCGAGGCGCCAGCCGTCGCGCGTCACGCAATCGACTTCGATGATCTTCCCAGCCTCATCCTTGTAATGCTGGATATGCCCACCCTGGGCCAGCGCGTGCAGCACGCGCTGTTCGTACTTCGATACATTCATGGGAAACTCTGACTTCAGGACGTGAAGGGTCGCCCGCAGCCCTGGTAGCAGGGGCGACGTTTCGGCTTGTCCCGCCCCCGTCTCGGCCGTTCGAGATCGGGGGTATCAGAGGGTCGGAAGGTACTTAAACATCCGATATCGGATGTATCGAAAAAGCCGAACGGCGTCAATCCCTGGCGACCGCCGCCTTCAGCGCCGCTTTTTCATCTACCGTATAGCTTTGCCAGTGCCGACCCTCGATGGCGCCCGCCAAGGCCCAGAGGGCATTGAGGGACGTGTCGCGCGGGAATTCGGTCTTAAGACGGCGATAGGCTTCGGCAGCGCCCATCACCAACAGGCTTTCGGAATCGGCAATACCCGCGATCCGCAGGCGCTTGGCCGTTTTCATCCCAAGGTTTGGCAGGTCTTCCAAATTCGCCATCATACCGTCCCGAAAGCGTCACGCGTCTGCAATAGGCCATCCGTATCACTGACCCGTCTTAAGCGCGGCGGGAAAACCGACCGCATCATCCAAGAAGGGCCGAGCAATGAGCGATTATGGCGTATACGAAGACAGCCAGGATGTCGGCGTCAATCAATCCACTGCCACTCCGATGGCAACGCTGATCGAGAACCATATGTCGCGCCGCGGCCTACTGAAGGGCCTTGCCGCCAGCAGCGCGCTGGGCGTCATGGGCTCGATGCTGCCGCTGGGTGCCAAGGAAGCCGAAGCTGCTTCGGGCAGCGCCTTCAAGTTCAAGGAAATCAGCCACGGCTATGACGCCACCGCCCATGTGCCGGAAGGCTATGAGATCCAGACCCTGATCCGCTGGGGCGATAAGGTCGAAGCCGGTGCCGCCGCGTTTGACGTCAATAAGCTGACCGTTGCAGGGCAAGCCAAGCAGTTCGGTTATAACAACGACTTCGTCGGCTTCCTGCCGCTGCCCTTCGGCTCCAAGAAGTCCGATCATGGTCTGCTGGCCGTCAATCACGAATATACCAACGCGGGCATGATGTGGGCCGGTCTGCCGGAAGGCGACGCCGCCGAACTGAAGCTCAGCAACGAACAGGTCGAGATCGAAATCGCCTCGATGGGCATGAGCGTCATCGAGATCAAGCGGACCAATGGCAAATGGGCCGTCGTCGACAGCTCGAAGTACAACCGCCGCCTGACTGGTTCCTCCCCCTTCACCGTCACCGGTCCCGCTGCCGGTCACGACAAGCTGAAGACCAAGGAAGACCCGACCGGCCTCAAGGTTCTGGGCACCATCAACAATTGCGCTGGCGGCGTCACCCCCTGGGGTACGGTTCTGTCGGGCGAAGAGAATTTCAACGGCTACTTCGGCGGCAGCCCGGAGACCTCGCAGTGGGCCGCCGACTTCAAGCGCTACGGCGTGACCAAGGACAGCTTCTACAGCTGGTCGCAGCACGTCGACCGCTTCAATGTCGACAAGGAACCGAACGAAGCCCACCGCTTTGGCTGGATCGTCGAAATCGACCCCTATGATCCGACCTCGACCCCGAAGAAGCGTACCGCCCTTGGCCGCTTCAAGCACGAAGGGGCCAACGTCATCCTCAACAAGGATGGCCGCGTGGTTGCCTATATGGGCGACGATGAGCGCTTCGAGTATGTCTATAAGTTCGTCTCGGACGGCAAATACGACCCGGCCAAGCGCGAAGCCAACATGGATCTGCTCGACAAGGGGACGCTCTATGTCGCTCAGTTCGCCGACGACGGCAAAGTGACCTGGATTGCGCTGGTCCATGGCCAGGGTCCGCTGACCGCCGAGAACGGCTTTAACAGCCAGGCCGACATCCTGATCAATACCCGCAAGGCCGCCGATCTGCTGAAAGCGACCCCGATGGATCGCCCGGAAGACGTTGAAGCCAACACCGTGACCGGCAAGGTCTACGTCATGTTGACCAACAACAACCGCCGCACCACCGAGCAGATCAACAAGGCCAATCCGCGCGCCAACAACACCCACGGCCATGTGGTCGAAATCACCACGGCCGACCATGCGGCAACCGATGCCAAATGGTCGATCCTGCTGGTGGCGGGCAAGCCGGGTGTCGATCACGGCGCGCAGTACCACCGCGCCACCTCGGACAATGGCTGGATGAGCTGCGTCGACAATTGCGCCGTCGACAGCAAGGGCCGCCTCTGGATCTCGACGGACGGCTCGCCCAGCGCTGCCGGTGTCGCCGATGGTCTCTATGCCGTCGATACCGAAGGCATGATGCGCGGCCTCTCGCAGCTGTTCTTCCAGGCCCCCTCGGGCGCGGAAGTCTGCGGTCCCTGGTTCACGCCGGACGACACCACCCTTTTCATCGCCGTCCAGCATCCGGGTGAAGACAAGGGCTCGACCTTCTCCAAGCCTTCGACCCGCTGGCCGGACTTCAAGGACGGCATGCCGCCGCGCCCGTCGGTCATCGCGATCACCCGCAAGGGCGGCGGCCCCATCGCCGTCTGATCGGATCAAGCGTAAAGGAAAGGGGGGACGGGCGACCGTCCCCCTTTTTCAATTGACGAGACCCCGCGCCGTCCGCTAGAAACCGGCCACCGCACAGGCATGGGCGCGTAGCTCAGCGGGAGAGCACACCCTTCACACGGGTGGGGTCACAGGTTCAATCCCTGTCGCGCCCACCATGCCTTTCAAGATCAAAAGCTTAGTCAGCAAAATCCCCTGGTGGGTCACCCCAGGAGGACGTTTGCTTGTGCATCCCCCGACATCGCCGCGCATACCTGTGACCAATGGCAGCTGAGAGCGTCAGCGCTTTGGATATTCTTGCAAATCATTATCAATTGCGATATCGGGTGTCTGCCGATGCGGATAAGGGGCAAATGACCCTAACCTTCGCTTACTCGTCCGGACGTAACAGAAAGCGCCAGCATTGAATGTGAATACGGATCGTATGGTGCGCCTGATTAAACGTTACACTATTTATCGTTTTTCCAGATGAATTCTGAAAAATCGATCTCAAAGCCTTGGCTATCCGCCCGCCCTCTTCAACAACCCTTGAGATTATCTGCCGTGATCAAAATGAACGCGCTCGCCACCGTCGCCGGTCTTGCTGTCGCCCTGGGATTTGCCAGCAGTTCTGCCCTGGCCGCCCCGACGAAATACCCGCTGGTCATCGAGAATTGCGGGACGCAGGCGACCTTCACCAAAGCGCCGCAGCGCGCGGTCGGTCTGGGTCAGAACAGCGCTGAGGTCATGCTGCTGCTGGGTCTGCAGGACAAGATGGTCGGCACCGCCTTCTGGCCCAGCAAGGTGCTGCCGGAACTGGCCGACGCCAATGCCAAGGTCAAACTGCTGACCGTGGAATTCCCGACCTTCGAATCGATCCTGGCCGTAAACCCCGACTTCGTGGCCGCCGCTCTGCCGAGCCTGGTCGGCCCGACCAGCAAGGTCGCCAAACGCGAGGATTTCGACAAGGTCAGCGTGCCGAGCTATCTGTCGCCCAGCACCTGCCTCAGCACCCAGCAGGTCAAGGACCAGTACGGCAGCCGCGATCAGCTGTGGAACATGGAGCTGCTCTATAAGGAGATCGATGAGCTGTCGCAGATCTTCGACGTTGCGGACCGCGGGCAGGCCCTGATCAGCGATTTCAAGGCCCGTGAAGCAAAGCTGCGTTCGGCGGTTTCCAAGGACGGCAAGAACCTGTCCTATGTATTCTGGTTCTCCAGCGCCAGCCCGTCGGCCGATGCCTATCTCGGCGGCAAGAACGGCGCGTCGGGCTTCATCGCCGATCTGCTGGGTGGGAAGAATGCGATCCAGGCCGAAGCGGAATGGCCGACCCTGGGCTGGGAAGCCATCATCGCCTCCAACCCGGATGTGATCGTCGTGGCCAGCCTCGACCGTAATCGCTGGGAACTCGACAAGCCTGAAGCCAAGATCAAATTCCTGACCACCGATCCGGCCGTCAGCCAGATCCCCGCCGTGAAGAACAAGGCGCTGGTGGTCATGGATGGGCAGGCGATGAACCCGACCATCCGCACGCTCTATGGCGCCGAACAGGTGGCGGCTCAGCTCAAGACCCTCGGCCTGTTGAAGTGACAAGCACCCGGCATCCGGTTCGGCAGTTCGTTATCCTGGGCGCGCTGCTGCTCGCCTCGGTGACTGCCATCGGCCTGGTTGTGGCTATCAGTGTGGGGATCGGCGATCTGCCGATCCCCCTTGCCACGACCCTGTCCTCCGTCACCAACCGATTGGGATGGACCGCCGTCGAACTCAACCGGATCCATGAGACGGTGATCTGGGACTATCGGCTGAGCCGGGCGCTGGTGGCGGCTTTCTGCGGGGCCGGGCTGGCGCTATGCGGCGCGATCATGCAGTCGCTGCTGCGCAACCCCCTGGCCGAACCCTATGTCCTCGGCATCTCCGCCGGGGCATCGACGGGCGCGGTTGCCATCGTGATCCTGGGGATCGGCGCGGGCGCGGTCTCGCTGTCCGTCGGCGCCTTTATCGGTGCCTTCGCCGCCTTCCTGTTCGTCGCCCTACTGTCCAACGGTACCCGCAGCGGAGCGGATCGCACGATCCTGGCCGGGGTCGCGGCCTCGCAACTGTTCAATGCGGCGACTTCCTATATCGTCACCACCTCCGGCAATGCCCAGCAGGCCCGCGATATCATGTTCTGGCTGCTGGGAAGCTTCGGCGGCGTCCGCTGGCCGGAATTCATGCTGGTTTCGACCGTCGTCGGCCTGGGCCTCCTCATCTGCCTGCTCTATTCACGTGTTCTCGATGCTTTTGCCTTTGGCGACGAGGCAGCCTCGACCCTCGGCGTCAACGTCGGCCGGGCGCGGATTATCCTGTTCGCCCTGACCGCCATGATGACCGCGACCATCGTCAGCATGGTCGGCTCCATCGGGTTCGTCGGGCTGGTTGTGCCGCATGCCGCGCGCTTCCTGGTCGGCCCCACCCATAGCCGCCTGCTGCCCGCCTGCGCGATTGCGGGCGCGATCTTCATGGTTCTGGCCGATATCACCTCCCGCGCGCTGATCCCCCAGCAGACCCTCCCTATCGGTGTCGTCACGGCGCTGGTGGGTGTGCCTTTCTTCTCGATCATTCTCTATCGGTTTCAACGGGCGTCATGAGCATCAAGGTCGACAATCTGGTCTGGAAGATCGGCAATAAGACGATCCTGGATTCCGTATCCTTCGAGGCCAAGCCTGGAAAGATGCTCGGCCTGCTGGGGCCTAACGGCTCGGGCAAGACGTCGTTACTCCGGCTGCTCGCCGGACTGAAAAAGCCCGATGGCGGTCAGATTCTGCTGGAGCAGAAAGATATCCGGACGATCAGCCGCCGCGCCATCGCCCAGCGGGTCGCCTTTGTCGAGCAGCACGCGACCACCAACGCCAACCTGGGCGTCATCGATGTCGTGAAGCTTGGCCGCTTTCCCCACCGCTCCCTATTCGCGGGCTGGACCAGGGCGGATGAAGAGGCTGTGGAAACAGCACTGGAGCGCACGGGCATGAGCACCAAGCGCAACGACCGCTGGCAGAGCCTGTCGGGCGGGGAAAAGCAGCGCACCCATATCGCCAGAGCCCTGGCGCAGGCGCCGAGCGAGTTGATCCTGGACGAGCCGACCAATCATCTGGATGTGCAGCATCAGATCGGATTGCTGCGACTAGTCGCCGGGCTGGGCATCACCAGCATCATTGCACTCCACGATCTGAATCACGCTGCGATGTTCTGCGACGAACTGATCGTCATGAAAGGCGGCAGGATCGTCGCAACCGGCGCCCCTGACGCAGTGTTGACCGAAGACCTGCTGCGGAACGTCTTTGCGGTCGATGCGCGGGTTGAGGCGTCCCAGTATCATGGACGCCCCCACATTCACTACCTGCGTTAGACTCCCAGGGGGGGGGGAACCCGGACGCCCTCCTCTCCGTTCCTTACCGAAGACCCTTCTTCAGGAGGAATGTTCATGCGAACCATCCTACTTGCCATCGCAGGCACCGTAGCGCTCGCCGGTGCCATTGTTCCGACCGCAGCCGCACAAGCGGGAGATCGTCCCGAAGTGATCGGTTGCGGAGGCATGGGCGGCGGTTCCTGGCCGAACTGCGGCAGCAGCGGCCCGGCGACGGCACCGTTCGGCGGAAGCACAATGCCGCAGACCACATCGCCGCCGCCCGCTCCCATGGCGCCCCCTCCCCTGAGCGCGCCACCCAGCGCTCCCAGCAGTAATCCTGGGCTGACGCCCCCTCCGACCCAGAACTAGACTGTAAGACAGAATCGGCTGACAGAAGGGGGATGGAAGACTTTCCCATTCTGTCAGCCTTACGGATACGGTAGTGAGGTAAGGCGCAAAGAAAAGCATCGTTTCATTGCTTTTCCGCTATTTACAGGAAATCGATTTCCTTAACGAGGACTGAAGAGGACTATGGGTGAAATCGCAGACCCTGTATAAAATATCAGGACAAAATCAGAGCTTATACTTCAGCCATGTGCGTAAATATAAAATCCAAATGAATATTAATGGAAAATTATCCATAAAATCAGAGTTTAAGGGGATTGTTATTCAGTGATACACGGGTCATTATACTGCCATAAACTTCGGCCGCAGTGGGGTCCTTGACCTCGCCGCTCTCGGGCGGCAGTAGCCTTACTTTGAGGACTAAATGCTCGACGAAACAGCCCGTTTCCTGGCGTTCTCATTCGCTGCTGCCGACGTCCTCGCCGAGGTCGACCGACATGGAAAAATCACCTTCGTTGCGGGCGCGGTCCGCGGCATTCTCGGTCAAAGCGATAAGAACCTGATCGGTCAGCCGCTGGGCGAACTTTTTACAAAAAGCGACAGCGGAATGCTGGCTCTGCAGCTTGCGGATCTGGGCATGGGCAAGCGCATCGGGCCGACCCTGCTGCACCTGGAGCATCCGCCGATCAATGCCAGCGCCGAAGCGGCGATGGTTCAGATGCACGCCTGCCGCCTGCCGCACCGACCCGATCATGTCGCCTGCACCATCGGCCGCGTCCCCGCGATGATGGCAGCCGCCCATATGAAGCGCCGCCGCGACAATTCCACCGGCATGCTGAGCGTCGATGATTTTGCCGACGTCGCGGGCGGCCATGTGGCCTCTGCCCGCCAGGGTGACAATCCGCTGACCCTGACCACGGTCGATCTGCCCGGCCTGGAACAACTGACCGCCGATCTGCCGGAGTCGATGGTCAAGACCCTGATGGACAAGATCGGCACGACGCTGCGCGCCGCCTCGATGGACGGCGATAGCGCCGGTCGCCTGGGGCCGGGTCGCTTTGGCGTGGTGCATGAGGCGGGCAAGGCTCCCGAAGCCATCACGAACAGCCTTAATGCCATCGCCCGCGACATGAATGCGCCGGGCCTCAAGGCCGCCGTGCAGAGCATGAGCCTCGCCTCGACCGGCCTGCAGCCAGAAGACGCAATCCGGGCCGTGCGCTATTCCATCAACCGGCTGGCCAATGAAGACGAAGGCCCCATGATGGGTGGCCTTGCCGAGAGTTTCGACAAGATGGTGCAGGACACGCTGTCCCGCATCGCCGAATTCTCGGACCGCATCAACAAGGACGAATTCCGGCTGGTTTATCAGCCCATCGTCAATCTGGCCGACCGCTCGCTCCATCATTTCGAAGCGCTGGTGCGCTTCAATGGCGACGGCAGCCCGTTCGAGACGATCCAGTTCGCCGAAGAAACCGGTATCATCGGCACGATGGATCTGGCGGTCATCGACCGCGTGATCGTCATTCTGAAAGGTCTGTCGGGCAGTTCGACGTCGATTGCCGCCAATCTGTCTGGCCGCTCGCTGGCGTCGGATCTCTTTGTCCGCTGCCTGATGGATCGCCTGAAGGCCGCTGCGCCGCTCGGCAAGCGCCTGCTGGTGGAAGTTACGGAAAGCGCGGCGATCAAGGATCTGACCCGCGCGAACAATATTCTTCAGGATATCCGCAAGCTTGGCTTCACCGTCTGCCTGGACGATATCGGTGCCGGGGCGGCGGGCTTCGACTATGTCCATGCGTTGCAGGCCGACGCGGGCAAGATCGACGGGCGCTATATCAAGAAGCTGGTCGAAAACAAGCGCGACAGCGCCATGGTCATCGCCATGGCCAATCTGTTCCGTCGCCTCGACATGTTCACCATCGCCGAGATGGTGGAGACCGAGGAACAGGCCGCGATGTTGCAGAGCATGAAGATCGAATGCGGCCAGGGCTGGCTGTTCGGCAAGCCCCTGGAGTCCCCGTCCTACGAGGCCCCCAAGCTTAAGGTCGTTGCCGAGGCAGCCGCCCACGTGAAGACGATCACCAAGGCCGCGCCGATCATGAAGCAGATCTACGGGGAGCGGCGCTGAAGAGATCAGCGCTTTCCTCGACTCTGTTCACGCCGCGCTCAACAGCTTCACGCTCATAAAGCGACACGACCGACCCGGCAAGCGACCGGATGTCGTTGGCCGGGTCTAACCAGGCCCCCCAGGCCTCTGGCTTCAGAACGACCGGCATCCGTGGATGCAGATCCGCCAGGACAGGCAGGGCCGATGTCGTGCAGATGGCGGCCGAGAAAACCGGCGTCTCCCCTTCAGCCGATACCCAGCGGTCATAGAGACCCGCGAACATCATTCCCTCGCCGCCGGGAAGCGTGATCTGCCAAGGCTGCTTGCGCTTATCGTCCGGCTGCCATTCGATCCAGCCGCTAGCAGGGATCAGGCAGCGACCGCGCGTAACGGCCCGGCGCCACATCGGCTTGTCGGCAGCCTCCTCCAGCCGCGCATTGAAGCTTTTGCCCGGCATCGCCGCATCGCGCCACCAGTAAGGGATCAAGCCCCAGCGCAACGGGCTCAGGCCCAAGGAGCCGCCTGCCTTGCGCCCGATGGCCCAGATCGAACTAGACGGGGCGATATTGGTCTGATCGCCCTGAACTGCCAACTGGCGCAGGACATCTCCCAAACCATCCAGATCCCCTGCGTATCCTTGCTTCTGCTTCCGAAAGAACCGACCGCACATTCACGCATTTACCGTTGGAGCTGCGACTGCGGCGGCTTTCAACCGTGCCGCCGGAAAGACCAGCCGCGCGGTGACCCCCGCCCCAGGAGGACTTAGCAGTTCCAACTGCCCGCCGTGAAGCGCGATCAGCCCCTTGGTGATGGCCAACCCCAGGCCGGTGCCTTCGGTAGCTGTCGCTGCCCTCACCTGACCGGCACCGAACGGCTCGGTAACGCGCGGCAGATCAACCGCGGAAATGCCAGGTCCCTGATCGATGACATCGATAGCGAGCCCGCCATCGGCGGATAGTCCAACGGCAATCGTGATGACCGTGCGGGGCGGTGCGAACTTGACGGCATTGCCACAGAGATTAAGCAGCATCTGCACAACGGCCCGCCGATCCGCCCACAGGAGCGGCAGCCCCTGGTCGAAGTTCAGGTCGAAAACAACACTATTGAGCCGCGCCCGTTCAGCCAGCAGGCCCGATGTCTCCGCCACCAATGGGGCGATCTCCAGAGCCTCGGGTAGCAGCGGATGTTTACCCGCCTCGATCCGCGCGATGTCGAGGATATCGTTGATCAGAGACAAGAGATGTTTGCCCGACCGGCGGATATCGGAAGCATAGTCGCGATAACGCTCGGTGATCGCGCCGAACATGCCTTCGGCGATAATCTCGGAAAAGCCCAGGATCGCGTTCAACGGTGTGCGCAGTTCATGGCTCATGCGAGCCAGAAAGTCGGACTTGGCAGCATTGGCGGCATCGGCCGCCATGAGGGCTGCCGCCAGCTTCTCTCCCTCCCGGTCGCGGGCCATCTCAAGGCGCAGCAGAAAGAAGGCCCCCAGCAGCACCACAGCGGTCGCGATCGACACCAGGATAAGGGAGAAGGTGCGCTGCTGCATATGCCCTGCCAGCGCCTCCTCCAGCGGCTGATAGGCCACGGCCACCAGCGGATATTCATCGACGAACCGATAGGCGATCAACGCCTGATGCCCGGGGTCGCTCAGGAAGCCGCCGCCAACGTCCTCGGCATCGACATCGGTCGGAAACCAGGAGGGCTTTTCCCGATTAGGTTCCTGCCCACCCGGCCCCATGGCCGGGGTCAGAAGCGCGCCATCCCGCCGATAGAGATTAGCCGAACCGGAGCGACCGCCGCCCAGGGAAGCATAGTGATCGCTGAAGATCCGCACCGGCAGACCGAGGGCGATGACCGCAACGCCGTAAGGGTTGTCGGCAACGCGTTTGGCAATCGGGATGATGAAGCTGCCGGTATCGGCTGCCTTCAGGGGAACGCCGATCACCATGCCAGGATCGTCTCCCCTCATCAGGGTCTGGAAATATTCGCGTCCCGCCGCCGAAACGCGGGCATCGCCCTTGCCCGCCACAGGGATCATATGACCGTTGGCGGCGAAGAGGCGCACATCCGCATCAATGGCAAGCCCCGCCACCAGCTTGTCGAGACGTGCATCCAGCAAATCGAGAGGCGGCGCATAGGCCATGTCGGTCACGCCCTGGATAGGTTCGACCAACCATTGCTCGATGATATTCATCAGAAGCTGGGCGCCGTCGAAGGTCCGCAACGCGTGCCCTTCCATCAGCAGCACCGTGCGATGAGCTTCCTCATGCGTAATCTTCAGGGCACTGCGGCGGTCTCGATCAATGGCGACGCCAGCAACGCCCCAGAAAAGCACCAGACATAAAAACGCAAAGGCGCCGACGAAGACCACCGGCCGCGAGACCCACCTTCTTAACGCCCCAACACGAAAAGCCATAACATTCGCCGACAAACAATACCCTCAATCAAGCATAGATTAAGAAATGCTTTACAACAAATGGCAATAAGCACAGGGAGGTTTTTGGCAAATCTCGTTAGAGATACTTCCAGAATCAGCTCTAAGCCGAAGATGGCAGGCACACACTTCTTGGCGGATAAACATCCACTCAAAGGACAACTAGTGCACCACGCCAGCAGATGGAAGATCTGCGCACAAGCTCCAAAGAGAAAACCCCCAAAAGCTGTTCGCTTTCAGGGGTTTACAGATGGTGCCCGGGGTCGGAATCGAACCAACGACACTGCGATTTTCAGTCGCATGCTCTACCAACTGAGCTACCCGGGCTCCGTGTTGGTGGCGGGCTTATAGCGGGCCGCCGCGCCCCCTGTCCAGAGGAAAATCAATCAACCGGCAATGCCCGCAATCCGGCCAAGGTTTCCAGGGTCAGATCGGCATAGTCGGCAACGGTCAGAACTGCGCCGATAGCCTTGAGTTCAGCCGCGCTGTGGGTTGTCATGATCCCCACAGTTGCCAGCCCCGCCCGGACGGCGGCAGTCATGCCGCTGGTGGAATCCTCGAAGGCCACCGCCTCATGGGCAGCTAGGCCAAAACGGCGCAGCCCTTCAAGATAAGGTGCGGGGTCAGGCTTGCCGATGCCCAATTGATCCGACGAAACGATGGTCTCGATCCGGTCCGCCAAGCCGATGGCGTTCAGCACATGCACGGCATTGGCCATCGGAGCATTGGTGACAACACCGATCCGGATGCCCTGGGCACGTGCAGTATCCATGAGCGTCTTCAGCCCCGGCAGTGGATCGATCAGCGGGTTGCGGTCGCGGAACAGCGCTTCCTTGGCATCGCCCATGGCATCGGCATCGGCATCCGACAGGCCGGGCAGGAAGGTGGTGAAGATCTGCCGGTTCAGCTTGCCCAGGATCACCGCCCGGTACACCTCGTCGTCCACGGTAATGCCGTGAGGGGCCAGGAACTCGGTAAAGGTGGCGTGGTGCAGCGGGTCCGTGGCCGCCAGAGTCCCATCCAGATCGAACAAAAGGCCCTTCAGCGACATATTTCCCTACCGTCCAATTTCTATCGTCAGTTTCTAATTGATTGTCTGATCGTCATCTTCGCTTTCGACCGCCGGACCGGCAATGCGATAGCTTTCGGTGAACCAGCGCCCGAGATCCGCATCCTTGCAGCGCGGCGAGCAGAAGGGGCGATATTTCTGTTCCGTCGGCCGCCCACATGAAGGGCAGAAGCCCGCCGGACTGGCAGACACATCTCCCGATTTCAGATCTTTGCTCATAGGGCCTACTCCTCGCCCGGAAAAATCAGGCGGCCATAGTGATCCGGCGCGCCCTGACGCACAAGACGGCGCGGTGCATGTCCGAGTTGCCGGACGAGGTCTGCCCAGGCGCCCGCCCCCTCGCCCGACAGCCACATATCGCCCACCCTCGACAACTCCACCGCCAGGGGCAAAGGTCCCTGGACGGCACGGCGAAGCAGGGCTAGCACAAGGGACGCCGTGGAGAGCGTCGGCACGGCCGGAGCCAGCATGACCTCCGCCAGCGACGGACGCAGACGGGGCCGGGTGATTTCAATCAGACCAGCCCGGGTGAAACCATGCAGCACAGGCGCCAGGGGATCCGCCTCCAGCGCGCCCCTCAGCACAGAGAGCAACCGGTCCCTGCCACCACCGCGCGGGGGATCGATCAGGATCAGCCCGGCCAGATTGCGCAAACGGATCTGACGCGCGGCTTCCAGCATCGCCTGACGCGCGACTTCGCCGCCATCGCTGGCCCCCGCCGTATCGATATCGATGGTGGTTGCCATGCGGGTCACCGCCAGATGCAGCCGACCACCGCCTGGAAGCGCCACCGTGGGCGACAAAGCGGCTTCAAGCTCCTCCTCAAGGGCGAAATGACTGAAGACCTCCTGCCCTGGCGGCAGAAGGCGGATGCGGCCGTCAAAGCCCGCCAGCCGCCGACCACTGACGAAGATGGGGCTCGACCCATCGTCCAGGGTCGCCAGAACGCGCTCCAGAGGGTCTGGAGCAGCCAGAGCGACGCCCGGGGCGCCATCGGCCTTACGCAAGCTCCAGCGCTGCTGTAACCCCGCCAGCTCGCGATCAAGGCGTGCTGTCTCCATGGAGGCCGCCGCAGTGCGGATGGTGAGATGACCGTCCTGCGCCTCGGCCCAGACCTTCAGGCGCTGCCGGTCGGCTTTTTCGATGCGCCGGGAGATTTCGACACCGGGTGTCAGCGGCGTCAGGATCAGCGCATCGCCAGTAATCTCGATCCGGCGGCGCGCCTCTGCCCGTTTATCGCCGATGGCCGGCTTGACGATCTGCACCAGGAGATGGGCGCCCAGGGGATCGTCGCCAGGATGAGCGATATAGGCCTGCTGCCCCTCGCCGATATCGAGGAAGCCGCCGCCGCTGGCGTCGTCGCGGGCGCGCAGGATCGCCCGACGGACTTCGCCGCTGGCGTCGCCACCCCGTTCGATCAGAATTTCAGTAAGCCTACCGGCTTCGATCCGCCCGGCCCGCAGTTCACCCGGCGAGACCGAGGCTACCAGCGCGCTATCGGGCAGATCGCCGCTCACACGCGAAAGCCCAGGCCGTCCAGCATCGCCCCGACATCGTAGAGCGACAGGCCGACGATATTGGAATAGGAACCTTCGATCCCCAGCACATAGCGCGCGGCCAGGCCCTGGATCGCGTAGCCACCCGCTTTGCCATGCCACTCACCGCTGGCGATATAGCGGTCGGTCTCGTCAGCGCTCAGGCGTTTGAAGGTCACCTGGCTGCGCACCAACCGATGACTGGCGCGGCCATCGGGGGCCAGCAGCGTAATGCCGCCCCAGACCTTGTGATTGCGCCCGGACAGCAGCTTAAGGCAGGCGCGCGCAGTTGCTTCGTCTTCCGCCTTGGGCAGGATCCGGCGACCCACGGCAACCACCGTGTCGGCGGCGAGGATATAAGCATTCGGATAGGTCTGGGCTACCGCAGCAGCCTTGGCCGCAGCCAGACGCCTTGCATGCGGGCCGGGTAATTCGTGACGCAGCGGCGTCTCGTCGATATCGGCAGGGGCCACGCCGGAGGGCTCAATCCCTATCTGCCGCAGAAGGTCCAGCCGCCGGGGAGATGCCGAGGCGAGTACTAGGGAAGCAAAGGTCACGCGATCGCAACCCTATTTAAAGCGGAAAGTGATACGGCCCTTGGAGAGGTCGTAGGGGGTCATCTCAACATTGACCCGGTCACCCGCCAACACGCGGATGCGGTTCTTGCGCATCTTGCCCGAAACCTGGGCCAACACCTGGTGATCGTTATCGAGCTTCACCCGAAACATTGCGTTAGGCAGCAGTTCCGACACGATGCCGGAGAACTCGATTAAATCTTCTTTTGGCATGAGCGTACCAGTTAAGTGTTTAAAGCGGCCAAGTAAGTGAGCTTTCCGCAGCCTGGGGTCAAGTCCAAATAAGGTTATTCTGCTATGTTCTCACTGCTTGTGGTCGCACGGCAAAGATCACGCCAAGGGTAATAAGCCCAAGCCCAAGCCAGGCCATTACGCTTGGATATTCTCCCAACACAGGGATCGCCAGCAGCGCTGCAATCGCTGGCGTCAGCGCCCCGTAAAGACTGGCCCCCGCCCCCAGACGCGCTACCGCCACCCCATAGACCGCGAGGCTGACAAGCCCGGTCAGCACACCTTGGATCGCCAATTGCCAAAGCAGTGTCTGCGTCGGCACCTCCAGCAGGTGGCTGCCCCAGTGCACAGCGGCGCCCAGGAACAGCACACCGGAAACGCTGGAGATCAGCGCCGCTGCCGCCCAGGGGCTGAGGCCCGAGTTCCGGTAGGCAAGCGTATAGACCGCCCAGCAGCAGGCAGCGCTCATGACCGTCACCTGCCCCTGCCATTGCCCGCCCCCGATCAACGACGGCGCCAGGAACAGCAGGACGCCGCCCAGCACCAGCGCCACCCCCATCAGCTTGGCAATCGACGGCAGACGCCGGTCGACCAGGGCCGCGAGGATCATGACGAAGATCGGCATAGTGCCGGGCATCAGCGAACCGATATCGGCCATCGGCACCTGCTTCATCCCGGTTGCGGCAATCATGAAGAAGGGCGCACCCGCCCCCCAGACGATCAGCAGACAGCGCAACAGCCCGGCTTCGCGATAGGCAGGCAGCGATTTCCAGGCAACCGGCAGCAGAACAACGGCAGGAATGACGAAACGCAACAGTCCGGCATCCAACGCGCTCAAACCGCCGGTGACACCGGCCCGCGTCGCCGTCAACCAGATCGCCCAGATCACCGGAACCGTGATCGCCGCCAGAACGCCGCCCATGTCTTCTCTCCATGCATCAGAACCGCGATGGCGATCCTAGGATGGAAGCCCCTGGTGAATCCCGGCGAATTACGCCACGATCTCGAGCTCAATTAGCGATTATCACTAATATCAGGCTCACTCATGGAGAAACCTCCCCTCGACGGGTTCGACCGTAAAATACTACTGCTGCTGCAGGAAGACGGACGCATGTCGATGACGGATCTGGCAGAAAAAGTCGGCCTGTCCGCCACCCCCTGCCAGCGCCGGGTCAAGCGGTTGGAGGAAGCGGGTCTCATCACCGGCTATCGCGCGCAGATAAGCCGGACTGCCGCCGGACGGGCCTTGACCGCCTTTGTCTATCTCAAGGTCGACAACCATGGTGAAGCAACTTCGAACGCCGTGCAGCAGGCGATGGCCGCCATGCCCGAGGTCGTCGCCTGCTACATCACGTCGGGCGAGGCGGACTTCATGGTCGAGCTGGTTCTGCCGGATCTTGCCGCCTACGAGGCGATCCTGTTTGGCAAGTTCCTGAAGATGCCGATGATCAAGGACGTCAATACGACGTTCGTCCTGCGGACCGTGAAGCAGGATGGGGCGATCCCAGTTTAAGGGCGGTCACATCTGTTCTCGCGGGAGATCTCTTAGCGCACTACCAAGGTCGTCATCCCCCGCTTCATGCGGGGGATCTCCTCCGGGAGCCCGTCCATTGGGAATTCAGACCGTATGGAAACTCTCCGGAGGAGATGCCCCGGACAAGCCGTGGCATGACGAAGAAAGAAAGACTGAGCCCGTAAACTCACCCAACCTTGGGGAAGAACTGCCGGGGGAAGCGCTCGATGATGCGGTCGTGCAGGCGGTCCCGCATGGCACGGTAATGGCTGAGGCGTTCCTCGCGTGAGCCTTCGATGCCGGTCGGATCTTCGGTCGGCCAATATTCGACTGTCACATCCTGGGTGCGGGTCAGTTCCAGCGCGGCCCGGTGCGCATCGGGCGATAGGGTGATGATCAGGTCGAAATTACTGTCTTCAAGATCCTCCAGCAGCTTGGGCTGGTGCTTCTTGATGTCGATGCCTTCTTCAGCCGCCACCGCCACCGCGAACCCATCGAGCGGCCCTTCGCGCACCCCGGCCGATTGGATATAGACGCTTTTGCCCAGCCAGTGTTTCGCCAACCCCTCGGCCACCGGCGAGCGCACAGCGTTATAGGTGCACATGAACAGCACGCTGCCCGGAATAGCGACGCGATCGCGTACCCCGGTCATATGGGTTAACCCCGAATATGCAGAACGCAGATCAGCGTAAACAGCCGCCGCGCCGTATCGAGATCAAGGCCCACCCGTTCCACCAGCCGCTCGCGCAGCATCTCCGCCGCCTCGTTATGCAGACCGCGCCGGGCCATATCGAGTGTCTCGATCTGGGCCAGGGACTGGTTCTTGATCGCCCCGTAGTAGCTGTCGCAGATGGTGAAGTAGTCACGGATGGTGCCGCGCATGCCGACCAGCGGCAATTGGATGCGGTCGACCTCGCCGTCATTCTCATCCCGCACATCAAACACGAGGCGGCTTTCCTCGATCCCCAGCATCAGCTTATAGGGGCCGGGCGGATGTCCCCGCAGATCGAAGAGATTTTCCTCGAGCAGATCGAAGATCGCGACCGCACGCTCGTGCTCGATAGTCTGGTTGCGACGGACGACGGAGCGCTCGTCGAGCCGGACATCGATAATCCGCTGAGTTGCGGCGTCCGGCTCGGCCATGTCTTACCCCCGATTGAGTCGGATCGCGACGGAACGGCCGTGGGCGTCAAGCCCCTCAGCCGCCGCCAAGCCTATCGCAGCCGGACCGATCTTCGCCAGCGACTCCGGCGAACAACCGACAAAAGTCGTGCGCTTCATGAAGTCGATGACACCCAGGCCCGACGAAAACCGCGCCGAACGGGCGGTCGGCAGCACGTGGTTCGGCCCCGCCACATAATCGCCGATGGCTTCGGGCGTATGGCGGCCCAGGAAGATCGCGCCCGCATTCCGGATCTTGGCGGCCAGAGCACGGGGCTTGTCGACGGCCAGTTCCAGATGCTCGGCGGCGATCCGGTCGATAATGCCGATGGCGCCCTCGATGCTGGGCACCAGGATCACCGCGCCATGCTCGGCCCAGGAGGTCGCGGCGATGCCCGCACGCGGCAGGGTCGCCAGATGCCGGTCGACGGCCTGGGTAACCGCAGCCGCGAAATCGGCGTCGTCGGTGATCAGGATGCTCTGGGCGCTGGTGTCATGTTCGGCCTGGGACAGCAGGTCGGCGGCGATCCAGTCGGGATCGTTGTTGCCATCGGCGACCACCAGAATCTCCGACGGCCCGGCGATGCTGTCGATGCCGACTGTTCCAAAGACCTGACGCTTGGCCGCTGCCACAAAGGCATTGCCCGGCCCGACGATCTTATCGACCGGCTTGATGGCCTGCGTGCCATAGGCGAGCGCGCCCACAGCCTGGGCACCACCGATCTTGAAGATCTCCGTCACGCCAGCGCGTTTAGCGGCGGCCAGCACCAGGGGATTGAGCACGCCGTCCGGGGCCGGAACCACCATCACCACCCGGTCGACACCGGCGACGCTGGCGGGAATGGCGTTCATCAAAACCGAACTGGGATAGGCCGCCGTGCCGCCGGGAACATAAAGGCCCGCCGCTTCGACCGGCTTCCACCACATGCCAAGCTCGACACCCGCGTCATCGGTATAATCGAGATCGCTGGGCTTCTGCTTTTCATGGAAGGCACGGATGCGGCTGGCGGCGAGGTCGAGATGCTTCAGCACCTCGGCATCGCAGGCCTTTTCCGCCGCATCGACTTCAGCCGATGAAACCCGCAGGGCATCAATCCCGCTGACCGAGACACGGTCGAATTTGTTGGTGTAATCGACAACGGCGGCATCGCCGCGCTGCTTCACATCGGCCAGGATCGCGCGGACGGCGGCATCGACATCCTCGGAAACCTCGCGCTTGGCGGCGAGCAGATCGAGGAAACGACGCTCGAAATCGCCCGAGGCGGCGTTAAGCTGCTGAGGCACGGGACGCCTCCGCAAAACGGTCGATCCAGCCTGCGACGGCGTCCGAACGCGTCTTCAAGGCCGTGCGGTTGACGATCAGGCGCGAGGAGACATCGGCGATCCGCTCGACCTCCACCAGCCCATTAGCCTTCAACGTGGCACCGGAGGACACGAGATCCACGATGCGCTCGCACAGCCCCAGATTGGGAGCGAGTTCCAGGGCGCCATTCAGCTTGATGCATTCAGCCTGCACGCCGCGGGCGGCGAAATGGCGCTTGGTGATCTCGGGATATTTGGTCGCGACCCGCACATGGGACCAGGAACGCGGCTCGTCGCTTTCCACCAGATCCTGCGGCTCGGCAACGGAGATATGGCAGCGCCCGATGCCCAGATCGAGCGGCGCATAGAGTTCGGAATAATTGAACTCCATCAGCACGTCCGAACCCGCGACACCGATATCGGCCGCCCCGAAAGCGACGAAGGTCGCGACGTCGAAGCTGCGCACGCGGATGATTTCCAGGTCCGGGCGGTTGGTGGCAAAGCGCAGCTTGCGGCTGCTGTCCTTTGCGAACTCGGCTTCCGGTTCGATGCCGCAGGATTTCAGCATCGGCATGACCTCGTCCAGGATGCGGCCCTTGGGCAGCGCCAGGACGAGCGGGCGGTCAACGGGGCTCACGCGCCCTCTCCTTCATGATTGGGCACCGATTCGCAGGGCCAGGGGGTCCCGAAGTCGGTCAGGCGCAGTTCCAGATCCTGCCCCAGCAGCTGAAGCACAGCACCGCCGGAAAAAGTCAGGGTCACCGCCTCGGGCGTGTGGGCGACGGTCAGCAGATTGAGGAACTGGCCCCGGTCCGATACATCGAGATCGCGACGCCGCAGGGAGGTGACGCCGTTCACTTCGAACCCGCTATGGATCCGCTCCTTGGCCGCCGCATCCTCCCACCGGAAGCGATTGGCAACCGCCATGAAGCGCTTTTCGGCAGGATCGAAGGCGATATCGGACAAGGGGATCAGGGCATCCTGGAGCAAGGCCCCCAGGACGGCGCAATCTTCGGCCGATGTCGCCTTCAGTCGCAGCATCAGTCGGCCTCGCGCACGCGTTCGATATCGGCACCGCAGGCAGCCAGCTTGGCTTCCAGACGTTCATAGCCGCGATCCAGGTGATAGACGCGCTGGACCAGGGTTTCGCCCTGGGCAGCAAGACCCGCCAGCACAAGGCTGACCGAGGCACGCAGATCGGTCGCCATGACCGGAGCGCCGCGCAGGCCCTTCACACCACGCACCATGGCGGACGAGCCATGGATATTGATGTTGGCGCCCATACGCGCGAGTTCCGGCACATGCATGAAGCGGTTCTCGAAAATGGTCTCGGTAACCATCGAGGCGCCTTCGGCCACCGTCATCAGGGCCATGGTCTGGGCCTGGAGATCGGTCGGAAAGCCGGGATAGGGTTCGGTCATCACGTCGACGCCGACCAGCGGACCCTTGCGGGTGACGCGGATGGCCTCGCCTTCCTGCTCGACCGACACGCCGGCTTCGCGCAGCTTGTCGATGAAAGCCGGCAACAGATCGAGGCTGCAACCCTTCAGCAGAATGTCACCGCCGGTGATGGCGGCGGCAATCGCATAGGTACCGGCTTCGATACGGTCGGCGACAATGCGATGTTCGGCGCCATGCAGGCTGGTCTTGCCCTGTACCAGGATGCGATCGGTGCCGAGGCCTTCGATCTGCGCGCCCATGGCAATCAGGCAACGGCCGAGATCGATGACTTCCGGTTCGCGGGCGGCGTTGACGATCTCGGTTTCGCCCTTGGCAAGAGACGCCGCCATCAGCGCGCTCTCGGTCGCGCCCACGGACACCTTCGGGAAGACCACGCGCCCGCCCTTAAGGCCGCCCTTGGCGGTCGCAATCATATAGCCAGCGTCAAGATCGACCTTTGCACCCATGGCTTCCATCGCCTTGATGTGCAGATCGACCGGGCGGGCACCGATGCCGCAGCCGCCGGGCAGCGACACACGCGCCTCGCCGCAACGGGCGACCAGCGGGCCGAGCACCAGGGCCGAGGCCCGCATCTTGCGCACCAGATCATAGGGCGCCGTGGTCGAGGAGATCGTCGGGGTGGTCAGGCGCAGAACGCGACCGGCACTGCCACCGTCAGCAGCACCGCCATCCAGCGCAACGTCGGTCCCATGCTGGGCCAGAAGATTGGCCATCGCCGTGATGTCCGCCAGATGCGGCACATTCGTCAGGGTCAGCGTCTCTTCGGTCAAGAGGGCCGCCGTCATCAGCGGCAGCGCGGCATTTTTGGCGCCGCTGATTTCAATCGTCCCGTTCAGGGTCTTGCCGCCACGGATGCGGATCTTATCCATCGAACTCTCCGGCTTAAGGGGTAGGCGCCTTAAAGGCGCGGCAGGGTGACGCCGCGTTGACCCATATATTTACCGGCGCGGTCGGCATAGGAAGTCTCGCAGGGCTCATTTCCCTGCAGGAACAGGAACTGGCAGATCCCCTCGTTCGCATAGATCTTGGCGGGCAAGGGGGTGGTGTTGGAGATCTCAATCGTGACCTCCCCTTCCCAACCCGGCTCCAGCGGGGTGACATTGACGATGATTCCGCAACGGGCATAGGTGCTCTTGCCGAGGCAGATCACCAGCACGTCCTTGGGCACGCGGAAATATTCCACCGTCCGCGTCAGCGCAAAGCTGTTGGGCGGGATGATGCAGACGTCGGTCTTGCGATCGACAAAGCTCTTGGCGTCAAAATTCTTCGGATCGACCAGCGCGTTTTCGACGTTGGTGAAAATCTTGAATTCGTCGGTCGCCCGGGCGTCATAGCCGTAAGAGGAAAGGCCGTAGGAGATCACCCCGTCGCGGGTCTGCCGCTCCACAAACGGCTCGATCATCCCGTGTTCGGTGGCCATGCGCCGAATCCATTTGTCCGACATGATGGCCATCGACGACTACTCCCGTGAAAAAGATTGGTATGCCAGGATCGGTATGACAGGCAGGAAAGCTTGGGCGCTTGTAGCGCAATTCGGCAGCAAGCCTCAAGTATCCTCGCGCGAAGAAAGGCCCGTGGGGGGCACCTCTGCAGGGGACGCATCCTCCCGCCCCCGGTCCTGGCTTTTTCGTTTGCGCAGATTTTCGCGCAAGGCCGCCGCCAGACGCTCTTCGCGGGTCAAGGGTTTGCCCGGCTTTTTGGGCTTTGACGCATTGGGATCTGGGTCGTTCATGGGTCCATCCTTCATCCCCTTTTTTACTCATGTCATTATCTGCTTGCCAAGCCCGTCACAGCCGGGGTAAAGAACCGCCCACCGCAGCGGACGACCTCTTCCGGACCGCTTGCAGGGCTGACGTAGCTCAGTAGGTAGAGCACACCCTTGGTAAGGGTGAGGTCGCTGGTTCGATCCCAGTCGTCAGCACCATCTTTTCCCGACATATCCGATTTTAGTGATGCGCTGTCGTGCAAGATGGCGCTATTCGTATTCCTACGAACTGAATCCATCTGCCGAAGCTGGAGTTTTCAAAACCCCATCTGCGATCTTTTGGATAAATATTAATATTGCGTTAATGATACCTGTTTTGTTAAGGAAATCGCGCCTTTAGGAAGACACTGCTCTGCAGTGCTTTTTCCGCCTCCCAGATGATTTTGAACTGTCACCCACCGGCGGTTTCTGCCACATTTGCAAGACCGTTCGCCCAGTCAACCGTAGGTGTTGAGAAGAATGACTGTGCTGCGCAATTCGCCTCGGGCGCCGGATCAACCGGGCAGCCAACCAACGCCGGAACAGCTGTGGCTGGCCGCCGCCGGGCTGGTCGACATGCTGGCGACGACGAACCTGACACTGGACCAGCAGCATTACGTCAATAGCCTGCGCCGCATCGTGACGGCTGGCTTGGCGTCTCCGCCTCAGCAGGCACATGCCCCCGCAGCACCGCCCCCTGCCCCCATGCCGATGCGTCCGGAAGTGGACTTGGGCGTGTTGCGCGAGTTGCGCTCCTTCCTGCCTGAAGACAGCTTCCGGGAACTGGCCTCGCAGTTCGAAGGTAACGTGCGCCGCCTGCGCGACGATCTGGTCATCGCGGTGGATCAGCGCAACGCCAAGGCGGTCGAGTTTGCCACCCACGCCATGATCGGCGCAGTGGGGGCCTTCGGCGTGCAGAAGCTGGCGATGGAATCCCGCCGCGCCGTAACGGCTGTACGCGAAAGCCGGATCGACGAAGGCATCGAGATCGCTGGCCGCATCATCCCGCAGATCGAACCGGCCCTGGGCGCCGTCCGCGCCGCCATCAATGAAGTCCTGGCCGCGCGCTGACTCATTAGTTTTATAGATCATTTGTTGGCGATTGATCTATCTGGCTCATGAGTCGGGGCTTGGCATACCCTGGCGCCTCAAACAAACGCCTCAAACAAGAACCGTCATCCCGGACTTGATCCGGGATCTTGAGTAGCCGCACTTCGACCGTTTTCTCGACGCGGTTCGGCCACACGAGATCCCGGATCAAGTCCGGGATGACAAGCTTTAAAGGAGGAGCGGCCTCATCGAGAAGCCCCAGCCTAGTCCTGGCCTTCGGTGATCGGCTCGACCGGCAAATCAGCAGCAACGACCTTGTTTCGGCCACCTTGCTTCGCCCGGTACATCGCCTCGTCCGCCCGCTTGAGAAGCGGCAGAGGATCGTCTTCGCCCGGCCGCAGGGTCGCGAGGCCGACGCTCATGGTCACCGCCAGCGGATCGAGCCCTTCGACGGCATAACGCTCGCTCGCGACCTTGGCCCGCAGACGCTCGGCCACTTTGATCGCGATATCGGGGCCGGTATCCGGCATCACCACGACAAATTCCTCGCCGCCCATGCGGGCCAGCAAGTCGAAATTGCGCAGATTACGGCGGATGCGCTTGGCAAATTCGATCAGAACCTCATCGCCAGCGCCATGGCCATAGGTGTCATTGAGGTTCTTGAAGCGGTCGATATCGCAGAAGGCGATGGTCAACGGCTTGTGGTTCTGCGCCGAGTCCTTCACCAGCGTTTCGAGCTGAGCATCAAGGTAGCGCCGATTGAACACCCCGGTCAGGGCATCCGTCGTCGCCATGGCGATGCTTTCCTCGAAATTCAGACGCAGGCGGTTCTGATAGCGGCGACGCCGAACCTGGGTGCGCACACGGGCCAGCAGTTCCTGACGCTCCAGCGGACGCATCACATAGTCATTCACGCCCAGATCGAGGGCCTTGGCGATCTTATTGAGATCCTCGTCATCCTCGGCGATCAGCAACAGGGGCAGCGAGCGCGCGCTTTCCTGCACGGCCGAACGGATCTGACTGCAGAGACGCAGACCGTCGCCTTTCAGCAAGGACAAGGACACGATGCCGAGATCGAAGCTCTCGTTCGAAACGATCTCCAGCGCCTTATCGACATCGGCGATCACCGTGGTCTGGTGGTGATCGATCCGCAAGGTCGACTGCATTGTATCGACGTCGAGGGGATTATCTTCGACCAGCAGCACCCGGCCGGACGCGCCATCAGAGGCGCCATTCACGACCTTATTGGCAAGGCCCATGCGCTGGCTGGCCTCTTCGCGCACCCGCCAGGCATCCATCAGGCTTTTCAGACGGATCAGCGAGCGGACGCGGGCAAACAGCGGCACATCGCGAACCGGCTTGGACAGGAAATCATCGGCACCGGCCTGCAATCCCCGGACGCGGTCGGCAGTATCCGACAGCGCCGTCACCATGATGACAGGGATATGGGCGGTATTGGGATCCTCTTTCAGCTTCTCGCAGACCTTGAAGCCGTCCATGCCGGGCATCATGACATCGAGCAGAATCAGGTCGGGCGCCTGCGTCCGCGCCAGCTCGAGCGCGGTGAGGCCATTATCCGCCGTAATCACGTCGTAATATTCGCTGGTTAGTTTAGCTTCCAGCAATTTGACGTTAGGCGGAATATCGTCGACGACGAGAACACGACCGGGCATGTCAGCAGAAAATCAACCGAGGAAACGTTGAACAGTTTCGAGGAAGTGTGTCACCGAAATCGGTTTAGCGATATAGGCTTCACATCCACCTTCGCGAATCTTTTCCTCGTCACCCTTCATGGCAAAGGCCGTGACAGCAATAACCGGAATAGAACGCAGGTCGTCGTCTTCCTTGATCCACTTGGTAACTTCGAGGCCTGAAACCTCCGGAAGTTGAATATCCATAAGGATCAGGTCGGGCTTCTGCTCGCGCGCGATACGCAATGCTTCCATGCCCTCGCGCGTCTGGAGAATTCGATAGCCCCGGGCTTCCAGAAGATCGTGGAACAACTTCATGTTCAACTCGTTGTCTTCTACGATCAATACTGTCTTCATGACACTCGCCTGCCCTGTGTTCGACCTTTTTGGCCCTTATCGGCCAAAAGGCAGCCGACGGGAATGTTCGCCCCTAAAGGAGGAATAGCTTAACCTCTCGGTCGGCTCAACCCAAGCTATTGAAAATTGATCAAAAATACTATGGCCGATGAGACCTATAAGCGCGTTTGCCGGGATTGCGGCCATATAACGACCGCGCCGTCACAACGCTGCCAAGCTTGCGGTGGGCGCCGTTTCGTGACGCATTCCGAGCTTTTCACGCTCTCCATCGCCCATATCGACTGCGATGCCTTCTATGCTTCAGTCGAGAAGCGGGACAACCCATCCCTGGTAGATCAACCAGTGATCGTAGGCGGCGGCGGACCGCGAGGCGTCGTTTCTGCCGCCTGTTATATCGCCCGATCTTCGGGGGTACGCTCGGCTATGCCGATGTTCAAGGCACTAGACCTCTGCCCGAAGGCAGTCGTCATCCCGCCGAACATGAGCAAATATGTCGCCGTTGGGCGCGAGGTGCGCGCGATGATGCTGAACCTCACCCCGCTGGTGGAGCCTCTTTCCATCGATGAAGCCTTTCTGGATCTGACGGGAACCGAGACCTTGCATCAAGGCCCGCCCGCCCGGACGCTGGCGCTGTTCGCGAAACGGGTTGAAGCGGAGTTGGGCATCACAGTCTCCATCGGGCTTTCGCACAATAAGCTGCTGGCCAAGATCGCCTCCGACCTCGATAAGCCCCGAGGGTTCGCCATCGTCGGCAAGGCTGAAACGCTCGATTTCCTGTCGCCGCGCCCCGTCACGTTGCTCTGGGGAGTCGGCAAGGCCGCCGCCGCTTCCCTGGCGCGGGAGGGCATCACGACCATTGGCGATATTGCCAAGGTCGATCAGCGCCAATTCATCAAGCGCCATGGCGCCCTGGGCCTGCGACTTGCAAAGTTCGCCCGCGGTGAAGATCCACGCCCGGTCACTCCCGACCGCGAGACCAAATCCATCTCGGTCGAAACAACCCTGGATACCGACATTGCCGAATTCTCGGCCCTGGAAAAGATCCTTTGGCCCCTGACCGAAAAACTGTCCCAGCGCCTGAAAGCCGCCGACAAGGGCGGCACCGGCGTCACCCTGAAGCTTAAGACAGCGGATTTCCAGGGACGCACGCGGTCGGCATCGCTGCCGCCGACGCAACTGGCAGAAAACCTCTGGGATGCCGCCCTGCCCCTGCTGGAGGCGGAGGCCGATGGGCGGACACGCTTCCGGCTGATCGGCATCGGCTGTGACCGGCTGGTACCGGGTGACCGCGCCGATCCGCCCAATCTGCTGGATGCGACCCAGGAGAAACGCCGCAAGGTCGAAACCGCCATGGATCAGGTGCGCGCTAAGCTTGGCAACGGCAGCATCCGCAAGGGGCGCAGCTTCTAAGCGCCTCAAGCGGCGGAGTGATCCGCCTCGAAAGCCGGACGGTCGGGATGGGCCGCGACAACCCGGTTCCGCCCGCTGCGCTTGGCCTGATACAGCGCATTATCAGCAAGCTTCAGGAGTTCATCGACCGTTGCCTCAGCCGGGGGCATGGTCACCGACCCGATGGAGGCCGTGACCGAAATTGTGACGCCAGTGGATAGCGTAACCACGACACCAGCAATCGCCTTACGCAGATCCTCCAAAACCTGCCGGGCTTCATCCTCGTTGGTTTCGATCAGCAGGGCAGCGAATTCCTCGCCGCCAAGGCGTCCAAACAGATCGGTGCTACGCAACCGGGTCCGGCACAGGTCCGCCACCGCGCGCAGCACCATGTCGCCTGCATCATGGCCGTAGGTATCATTCACCGACTTGAAGTGATCGAGATCGATCATCGCCACCGTCAAGGACCCTTCATAGCGGCGCACCCGGGCCAGATCATATTCGGCACGGGCCAGGAAGGCCCGACGGTTCGCTACCCCGGTGAGGGGGTCGACCTCGGCCAGCCAGCGCAGTTCGGCTTCATTCTCCTTCAGGGAGCGGATGGCTTTTTCCAGCTCGACGGTGCGCTGAAGCAGTGCCGTTTCCAGGCTTTTCGCCAACGTGACATCGGTGCCAGTCCCGATGACGCGTACGGGCTGCCCCTGGCGATCACGCTCCACCACGATGCCTCGCGACAGAATCCAGCGGTAAGAACCATCGGAACATAGAATGCGATGCTCATTGCGGAAGACCGGGGTGCGACCCTGAAGATGGTCCGCCATATCGGCCAGGGCCTTCGCTCGATCTTCGGGATGGATGCGCCCTTCCCATTCCTCCGGTCGATTAGAGACATCCTGCTCGCGATAACCCAGCAGCGCCTTCCACCCGGCCGACAGGAATATCTCACGTGTTTGCGGATTCCAGTCCCAAACCCCATCGCCGACGGCATCGAGAGCAAAACGCCAACGCTCCTCCTGTCGCAGCGCAGCAGCCACCTGCAGCCCCTGGTCAGCAGCGCGGCGATGGATCAGGAATATGCAGAGCGCGATAAAACCCGTAAGAGCCAATCCGCCGTAGAAAAGCACCAGTCGGTTTGACAGGCGCTGAGCCTGAATTTCCGCCTCGGCTAGGAACACCAGCACCGTCATCGGAAAATTATGTAAACGCCGCCAACTGCCGACGCGGGGCTCGCCATCAATCGGACTGTCGATGCGATAGGTTCCAAAGGGCGGCAGTTCGCCGGTGTAGAGCTGTTCCAGCAACTGCTGTTGATAGGCGGCAGCGGGAGTCGGGCGGTCTGCAATCACCCGCACGCGCAGAAAACCATCGTTGCCAATGATCGAAACCGCCCCCCCATGCCCAAGGTCGAGCTGGCTGAAAAACCGCTCGAAGAAACCAGGATTGAGAGACAGCGAAGCGACGCCCGCGAATGCCCCCTCTCGATCTGTTAGGCGACGCGACATCTGAATCAGAAGGCGGCCGGTCCCTGCTTCTATCTGCGGGCGGCTGATGTAGGGCACGTCATCGCCTTTAAGGTGACTATCAAAAGCACTCGTACCAGCGATGGAGACAGGGACAGTTTCCCTCAGACTCGAATAGCTCAAACGACCGCTGGCGTCAGCGACCGTCAGTTGGAGGAACAGACCGGGCTGGGTCTTGGATAATTGGGTATAGGCGTTAGAGAGCGCATCACCGCTCTGCATCGCGGCCAAATCGCGCAACTGCACTAGGCTCTGGTCTGCCTGGGCAAAGACGCTGTCGACATGCCGTTCCACCGCGAGCGCCAGATTGGCGGTGGTCGCCCTGGCATCATCAAGGGCATCATTGCGATCATAGCGCCAGGCAAGCCCCACGATGCCCCACACAAGCGCTTCTATCAGCAAGAAGACCGCTGCATAAGGAACCCAAGCCTGCTGTCGGCGAAAGTCCGCCATCGAAATCCCCGGTACACTCTCCCAGGGTGGTTTTATGCACCAGGCTATGGAAGGCGACGACTGTGAGAGCAGTCAGGGAAAGCGCTTTATCCCTAGCATTTCTGCCGGGGCAGCGCCTCCAGCTTGTCCAGCGTAGCCTTTACGGAATAGTCGCCGTAATCGAGCGTCATGCCACGGGCTATGCCATTTTCCAGCAGGGTCATGCCAAGCTCGTAGGTCGGTGTCCCCTCCCCCGGCTCGCCCGCATCGCTGGCATTGAAGAAGGCAATTCGCACCGGCCACCAGCGGGCGCGCAGCAGCGGATCGGTTGCAGCAGCGTCACCAGCATGGACAGCGCCAATTCCGGCCGTCACATCGGACGCGCCTTCCATCAACCCGCCGTCGAAAACCGGCTTGGCGAAGAAATTCTGACCTGCTTTTGCGGCTTCCAGCACGGCGATGGTATGGGCCGAGGGGAAAAGCGTATTGCGCGGAAGATCAAACTTCGACCGTTCGGGCTGGGTAAAGGTCGCTTCACCGCTTTTGCCCGCGCGAGTACGGGCGGTTCCCGCCAGTTCCTCGGTCAGTTCGCCGTCGTTCCACTTCTTGACCGTGAAGCGATACCGGCTGCCGTCCTTCGACTCCCAGGTCACGAAGGAGATATTGAGGTTCAGCTCGTCAGCCTCGTTATAGGCCATCTTCAGCCTATAGCGCTGCTCGATGACCCAACCATCGCAGGCATCCGCCCATTCGAAGAACATCTGGCCCGACGCGCCAACGACTCCGCTGGCAGATTTGGCCTTATCGAGCTTGAGCGTATAGATCGCGCGATGCGGGCGGATATCCGCCGGTCCGGCCAAGGCCGTGCCAGCCAGAAAACAGGTCGCCAATCCCAGGGAGACAGTCTTCTTGAACGCCTGATACATAAAATCCCCTGATCGAAACGCCTGAAGGGCGCAGCGTCGCGACTTAATATGGCATGTTTTAGGCTTAGACGCAGAACAAGCTTAGGCTTAGATGCTAAACAAACTCCGAACCATTTAAGCCTCATCCCGTTTTTGCAGCAACAGATGCCCGAGAACGAGGTGACGCAGCCCAGAGCGATCCATGGTGGAAATCGCATCGGCGGGCGACATCACAATCGGCTCGCCATGGATATTGAAGCTGGTATTCAGCACCGCCCCGATGCCTGTGCGACGCTCGAAAGCAGAAATCAGCGCGTGATACTCCGGATTCCAGTCGGCACGCACGATCTGCGGGCGCAGGGTCCGGTCGCCCTGGTGAGTCGCGGCAATCAGCTTTTCCCGGGCCAGCGGCGTGGCGTTGTAGGAGATCATCATATAGTCGGGCGAGGCTTTGTCCGACATGTCGAAATAGTCCGATGCCCGCTCCTGCAGCACGGACGGGGCAAAGGGCATCCAGAAGTCGCGGCTCTTGATCGCCTGATTGATGAAGGTAACGGTATCAAGGCGCGAGGGATCGGCCAGGATCGATCGGTTGCCGAGCGCGCGAGCGCCGAACTCCATCGCCCCTGAACAGCGCGCGACCACACCGCCCGCCGCCAGAATATCGGCAATGGCTTCGGCCATATCGTCGGGCTGGCTGACGACATAGCGATTGGCCGCCCCCGTCGCCCGGATCGCATCCTCAATCTCCTGCCGATCATAAGAGCGGCCGAGATAGAGGCCTTTCACCGGCGGATGATAGAGCGACGGATCAACCTCCAGCCCTGCCAGCACAGCCGATCCGATAGCCGCGGACTCATCGCCGCTGGACGGCACGACGGCGAAATACTCCACCCCCGGCAGGCGGGTCAGCCGCTGGTTGGCCTTCACATTCATGAAAAAGCCGCCCGCGCAGGCGATATGGCTGACACCCGTGCGCGCCACCCAGGCCGAGATCAGATTCTCCACCTGCTGTTCGACATAGGCTTGCAGCGCCGCCGCGACGTTATCGAAGCGCTGGAAGGCGATGATCTCCGCCAGGGCCGCCTCGCGCTCCATCATGCCCAGGGCCTGCCCGCTAAAAGCACCCGTTAGGGGGTCGAAGCGCAGCAGTTCTTCGAACTTGGCGACCAGAGGCTTCCAATAGGCACCCTTGGCATAGGGCGCGAGGCCCATGATCTTATATTCATGCTCGTAGGCCTTGAACCCCAGCAAGGTCGTCACGCAGGCATAGATCAAGCCCAGCGAATAGGTATCCGGGATCTCCTCCAGCACGATCATCGAGCCGGCTGTATAGAGAGACACCGTGCCGGACTTACCGTCGCCCATGCCGTCGAGCGTGAAAACCAGCCACCGCTCGTTCCGCTTGTCTTCGGGCATGAAGGGCAGCGTCGAATAGGCGTGGGTCATCTGATGATCGAAGAAGCGAATCTTGTCCGCCGGGATGCCGAACTGATTCTGAAAGATCAACGGCAGTTGCGCCCGGTTCTGCGGGAGGTCGAAATCGGTATAGGTCTTAAGCGCCTGGTCGTCATACGCCCGGCCTGCTTCACGCGAGTAGGGACGACCTTCACCAAGCTCGCCGCCCATTACCTGGGGTTGACCGGCACCCTGGGCGATCACCATCATGTGATAAGCGTTATTGTTGGTTACACCGATACCTCTGAGAGCATCATAGCCGCCGGCCTGCTCGACATAACGATTGACCAGATCGACTGGCCAGCAGACGGAATTCTTGAGGCGGGTTTCCCGCTCGTAGCTTTGAAGCGCGACCAGATGACCGTCGGTCATCAGCGCCGCCGTAGCGTTATGCCCTGGGTTAACACCGATGACAGTAATACCACGCGCGCTCGTCACAACCGCCGCCTCTGATCCGTTTTCTCCAAACCGGCATAACATAAAATTTGACCGGCTGTTAGCCGGTCAAATTCAACTTCTGCGATAGGAGTTAGTCTTTCTGCTTGGTCAGCGGAATGTCGATCTTGATCGACAGTTCCTTGAGGCGCGCCACATCGACGGTGTTCGGGGCCTGCATCAGCAGATCTTCGGCCTTCTGGTTCAGCGGGAAAGCCATGATCTCGCGGATATTCGGCTCGTCGGCCAGCAGCATGACGATACGGTCGATGCCGGGAGCGGAACCGCCATGGGGCGGCGCGCCGTACTTGAAGGCATTCAGCATGCCGCCGAACTTGGTCTCGACGTCTTCGGCGCCGTAACCGGCGATCTCGAACGCGCGATACATGATCTCGGGCAGATGGTTACGGATCGCACCCGACGACAGCTCGATACCATTACAGACGATGTCGTACTGGAACGCCTTGATATCCAGCGGATCCATCGTGTTCAGCGCCTCGAGACCGCCCTGCGGCATCGAGAAGGGGTTGTGCGAGAATTCGATCTTGCCGGTGTCTTCGTTCAGCTCGTACATCGGGAAATCGACGATCCAGCAGAAGTGGAAGACGTTCGGATCGATGAGGCCCAACTCGTCGCCCAGCTTCTTGCGGGCGGCACCGGCGAACTTCTCGGCGGCCAGCTTCTTGTTGCAGACGAAGAAGAGCGCATCGCCTGCACCGACACCGGCGGCCTTCGCCATCTCGGCCAGCACATCCTCGGGGATGAACTTGGCGATCGGACCACCGGCCTTGCCGTCCTTGTCCCAGACGATATAGCCAAGACCCGGTGCGCCTTCGCCACGTGCCCAATCGTTGAGCTTGTCGAAGAAGCTGCGCGGCTTATCGGAAACCTGCGGGGCCGGAATGCCGCGCACAACGGCGCCACCGGCAATCGCGGTCTTGAAGGCGTTGAAGGTCACACCCTCGGCCTGGAAGAAGCGGGTCAGATCCGAATTGACGATCGGGTTACGCAGGTCCGGCTTGTCGGAGCCGTACTTCAGCATCGACTCATCATAGGGAATGCGCTGGAACGGGAAGCCGGTGACGGCCTTGCCGTTGGCGAATTCCTCGAACACACCGTGCAGCACGGGTTCGATTGCGGCAAACACGTCGTCCTGGGTGACGAAGCTCATTTCGAAATCGAGCTGATAGAATTCGCCGGGGCTGCGATCAGCACGGGCGTCTTCGTCACGGAAGCAGGGGGCGATCTGGAAATAGCGGTCAAAGCCCGCGACCATCAGCAGCTGCTTGAACTGCTGCGGCGCCTGGGGCAGCGCGTAGAACTTGCCCGGATGCACGCGGCTGGGCACCAGGAAGTCGCGCGCGCCTTCGGGCGAGCTGGAGGTCAGGATCGGGGTCTGGAACTCCATGAAGCCCTGATCGATCATGCGGCGGCGGATCGAGGCGATAACCTTCGAGCGCAGCATGATGTTGTTGTGCAGACGCTCGCGACGCAGATCGAGGAAGCGATAGCGCAGGCGAAGATCTTCAGACGTATCGGCGTCCGAATTGACCTGCAGCGGCACCTGATCGGCCTGGCTCTGGATCGTGAAGACTTCAACCTTCAGTTCGATCTCGCCGGTCGGCAGGTTCTTGTTCACGGTTTCCGGCGTGCGGGTCAGCACCTTGCCGTCGACGGTCACGACGCTTTCGACGCGGATCTGGCTGGCGGTCTCGAAGGCCGGATTATCGCTGTCGATGACGATCTGGGTCAGACCGTAGTGGTCGCGCAGATCGATGAACAGCAACTGGCCGTGGTCGCGCTTGCGATGGACCCAGCCCGAAAGGCGGACGGTCTGACCGGTGTGCGACTTGTTGAGAGCGCCGCAGGTGTGCGTGCGATAAGCGTGCATGGAAGGGTTCACCCTAGATGGAACGGTCCGTATTCGAGTGACAGTTAACTATCACACGATAAAGTCCGTACCAACACCGGGAGGGGCCCTCATGTCAAGGCTGGGTGCCTATTCTGGCACTTTCCCGAAACCGTTCGCACGTGTATAGCAGTGCGATGCTGATCGAAACGACCGAAGCCCTGGCGGCTTTCTGCGACAAGCTCGCGACTGAACCCTATTGCACCGTCGATACTGAATTCGTTCGGGACAAGACCTATTATTCCCAGCTCTGCCTTGTGCAGCTGGCCGGGAAAGCGGGCGCGGTCGCCGTGGATCCGCTGGCGCCGGGCATCGACCTCAAGCCGTTGTTCGACCTGATGGCGAACGAAAAGGTGCTGAAGGTCTTCCATGCCGCCCGCCAGGATCTGGAGATTTTCTATCTGCTGATGGGTCGCATGCCTGCCCCGCTGTGGGACAGTCAGGTCGCCGCCATGGTCTGCGGCTTTGGCGAAAGCGCCTCTTATGAGACGCTGGCAACCAAGCTGGCCAATGCGCGCATCGATAAATCCTCGCGCTTCACCGACTGGTCGCGCCGTCCGCTGACCCAGAAGCAGAGCGATTACGCCATCTCGGACGTGACCCATCTGCGCACGATCTATGAAGTGCTGTCCGCGCGGATCCAGCAGGAAGGCCGCGACGAATGGGTCGCCGAAGAATTGGCGATGCTGACCGATCCCGCGACATATCGTAGCGATCCGGACCGCGCCTGGATGCGCCTGAAGCCCCGCACCTCCAGCCCCAAGTTCCTGTCGATCCTGAAGGAATTGGCGGCCTGGCGTGAGGTCGAGGCGCAGAAGCGCAACCTGCCCCGCCAGCGCATCCTCAAAGACGACGCGCTGCTGGAAGTTGCGGCCCAGGCCCCCGCCAGCGCAGACGACCTGTCCAACAGCCGCGCTATCGGTAAAGGGTTCCTGGAGGGGTCCTTGGGCGAAAGCTTCATGGCTGCCATCCAGCGCGGTCGCGAGACGCCGAATAATCAGGCGCCGAAACTACCCGAACGCCCGGAGCTGCCGCCCGGCCGCGCCCCGCTGGTCGATCTGCTGAAGGTCCTGCTGAAGCTGAAGTGCGAGGCAAATGATGTCGCGCAGAAGCTGATCGCCACCGCCGATGATCTCAATCTGCTGGCGATGGATGACGCTCCGGCGGATCTGCCGTGCCTCAATGGCTGGCGCAAGGTGGTGTTCGGCAACGATGCCCTGGCGCTGAAAAGCGGCAAGATGGCGCTGACGGCCCGCAATGGCGCGATTGATGTGGTGAAGCTGGGGTAGCTACCGGCCTAACTTAACGCGCCTGGACTAGAAGCACGCCTCAAACAAGACCTCGTCATCCCGCACTTGATGCGGGATCTAGGGTGGCCGAACTCTGTTCGGTGTCTCGACGCGGTCTGGCAACACGAGACCCCGCATCAAGTGCGGGGTGACGAAATTTTATCGGAATGGCGGTTACTGTTTGAAGTATATCAAACAAGCGCCCGCAGCACCGGCACATCCCCCGCCTCCAGCGCCGCTTCCATCAGCACCGCCCAGCGTTCCGCCGTCACGGCGTGGTGGAAACAGAGGTTTGCCGCACCGTCGAGGCGAGCGGCGCGTTCCAGCAGCTGGATATCTGCCTCATGCTCGCGGGCAACATGGGGGTCCTCGAAGAAAATCACCGTTGCTCCCGGGCGCTCCAGGATCAGTTCGGCGATTTCGGCGTCACCGCCCTTGGGGCCGCTTTTGAAGGGATGGGTCCATTCCCCCGCCCGCCCGGCAAGCTTTCCCTGCATAAGGGCAACGCCCTTTTCGATCTCCGCCCGGTCCGCAAGCTTATCAGCCAGGATGCCCAGCGGCAGGCTCAGACGTTCACGCACCATCGCCTCATCCGCTTCAGCCTGCCATCCAGCCTTAAGGCGCGCAGGCAAGGTGCCGTTCAGTAGCTCGCCCGTCGTCCCGGTCGATACCCGCTGACGAAAGCGATCCAGCATGGTGAAATGACGGGCCGCGAAATCCAGCATCGTGCCTTTGCGGCTATCATGGGCCACCAAACCCAGAAGACGCCCACCCGGTTGCTCGATTTGAGGTAACGCCTCAACCGGCATCAGCAAAGGGCGGACCTTGGCCGGATCGCGCGCCAAAGCCTCCAGCGTGCAGAACTCCGCCGCCGCCCGCAGAGTGCCGAGGTAAGGTTTGCCGTGGACGACACACTGGCGTTTGATCGCCAGGCTCTCGGGATGCAGCGAAATCGGATCGGCCGGATCTGTCAGATAAATGACCCAATCGACCGCGCGCTGCTCGTTATTTGTCACAATACGGGCCGCGATGGTCGCCATTGCTCCCTCTTCGGCAGGGGGCAGCGGTTCGACCGCCTCGTAATCGGCAAGAATATTATGGACCTGTAATACCCGCCGGACCCCGTCCGTCACCAGCAGGCTTGGTCGGAGCACCTCGCGGAAAACAGGCTCCAGCGCCCTTAACAGGCGCACGAGATCGCTGTTTGGCCCTACCCGGCGCGAGGGACTGGCCAGAATGGCGATGCGAAGAGGAGTTTTTTCCATAAGAGACAGGCTATTGCGCGGAATTTCATAAGGCAACGCTCAAACTGCTTGCCCCAATATCTAAAATTTTACATAAGTCACTTGTCTGTCACAGCAAACCTGTGCGTCTACCCATGTGGAAGACAAGGACTATCCGTGACATAAGACCGAACTAGATTATGTATGCATGCGTATTTTTGGTTGAGGATGAGGGATGAATATCGGGACCTTTGCACGCGCACCGGGCATACGGCTTGAGGTCTTCCTCGTCTCGCTGATCATCAATGTCCTGGCACTCGCGCTGCCGTTGGCGCTGCTGCAGGTTTACGATCGCATTCTCCCGAATCAAGGCTACGCAACGACCACGGTGCTGGTGCTGGCGGTGCTGGGTGCGCTGGCTCTGGAGGCGCTGCTGCGTCTTGCACGGTCATACCTGATGGGTATTCTCGGCATGCGGTTCGAGCGCCGCTGCGCCGAAGCTGCCGTCCAGCACGTGCTGCATGCCGACCTCGATGCCTTTGAGCGGGATAACAGCGGCCTGCATATCGAGCGTATCAATGCCGTTGGCCAGCTGCGCGACTATTATTCCGGCCAGTCGATCCTGACGCTGTACGATCTTCCCTTCGCGGGTGTCTATATGTGGCTGGTCTGGGTGCTGGGCGGCCCGCTGTTCTGGGTCCCGACCATTATGCTGGCGGCCTATATGTTCATCGGCCTGATCTGGGGTGGACGTCTACAGGGGCATGTGGAGCGCCTGACGAACCTTGAAAACCAGCGCATGGGCTTCCTGATCGGTGCCGTCTCCGGCATCCATACCGTCAAGTCACTGGCGATGGAGGAAGGCGTCACCCGCCGCTACGAGACGCTGCAGGAAACCCGTTCGGCTCAGAGCCTGAAGGTCGATCTGATGAATACGGTGCTGCTGGATCTCGGCGCCGCCATCGGCCAGTGGTGCACGATCATGGTGGTCAGCCTGGGCGCGATCCTGGTGCTGAACGACCAGATTTCGACCGGCGCCCTGTCGGCCTGTCTGCTGCTGGCGGGCCGCGCGCTGCAGCCGCTGCAGAATGCCGTCAACTTCTGGACCCGTTTCCAGACGATCACCACTGCCCGCCGCCAGTTGCGCGAACTCTTCGCTCTGCCCAAGGAACATGTGGCTCTCTCGTCCGGTGCCCCATCGACGCTGGAAGGGGCGGTGCAACTAGACCATGTGTCCTTCAAGTTCCCCGGTGCCGACCGCGCGCTGCTGGACGATATCAGCCTGAAGGTACCCGCTGGTGAGATCATCGCCATTTCCGGCATCAACGGGTCCGGCAAGTCGGTGCTGATGTCGATCATCGCCGGTTTGCAGCAGCCCAGCGATGGCCGTGTGCTGCTCGATGGGCTTGAGCCCTATCGTCATGACCCGACGGTCCTCGACGATCAGGTCGCCTATATGGCCCAGCGCGAGCAGCTGTTCCGCGGCACGATCCTCGAAAATCTGTCGATGTTCCGCCCGGAACGTCGCGACCGCTCCGCCATGCTCGCCCGCCTGACCGGCCTTGCCGAAACCGTGTCGAACCTGCCCCAGGGCTATCGCACCATGGTCAGCGACGGCGCGCAGGAATTCCTGCCACGCGGCGTTATCCAGCAGATCGCCATCGTCCGCGCGCTGGCGGGCGATCCGCGCCTGATCCTGTTCGATGAAGCCAATACGGCGATGGACGATCTGGCCGACCGCGCCTTCAAGAAGCTGCTGACCGAAATGAAGGGCAAGGCCACCGCGATCCTGGTGACCCATCGCCCGTCGATCATGCGCCTTGCCGACCGCACCTTCCGCCTGGAAGACGGCAAGCTGAATGAATTCAAGATGGAGTCACTGCCGGTGCGCCCGCCCGCCCCGCCCGCTCCCCCGGCCGCGCCGCCGACGGCCTCCACGCCGATGCAGCCCCCGGCGCAGCGCCCGGTGGCCCCGCCCGCACAGGCCCGCGCCCCGCAGGCTCAGCCGCAGCAGCCCCAGGCCGCTCCGCCCAAGGCCCCGCAACCGCTCCAGCCACAACCGCTTCAGCCGAGGGCAGCCACGGGCCCCGGTCCGGCGCCTGCCCCTGCTGCTGGCGGTCCGCCGCCGGTGTCGCTGTCCGTTCTGAAACCGGTTCCCGCCGCACCGAGCGAGCCGCCGCCCCCGCCGCAGCCGCTGAAACTTTCGATGAAGCGCCCCACTCCACCCGACGCCCCGTCCGCGCCTGAAAAAGGCCCCTCGGACGAGCCGCCGAAGGCCGGTTGAGGGGAGCCACAGAGATTATGACCACAGCACGCCTCTCCCACACCTCCCCGCTCGACGATGGCGGTAAAAGCTGGAAGCGCCTCAATTCCTTCGGGATCGGCGGTCTTTCAGAACTCGCCAATCGCGGCGATCTCGCGGCCTGCCTGCCCGCTCTGCTGACTGCGCTGGAATGGAAGGGCTCGCCCCGCCTTCTGGCCGAAATGCTGCCGTCGGGCGAGGATCGGATCGATCTGACCGATTTCCTGAACCTGCTGCGCCGTGTCGGCTACGAAGGGGCATTTGCCCTGGAGCGGCTACCCCGGGAAATCGTTGAAGCCGACCTGCCCTGCATGGTGCTGCCGGGCCGCCGCCCTGCTTACGTCGTGCTGGCATCAGAGCCCAAGCGTCTGCAGATCTTCCGGCCCGAAACCGGCGAGATCGACTGGATCCCCCGCCGCCGTGCCACGGGAGAGCTGCTGCTGATCGGCCCCGACGCCGCCGCTGTCGCCGCCCTCGCAGCCCAGCCGGGCGCGCCGATCAATCCGCCGGGAACCTCCTGGTTCCGCCTGAAGATGATCAACTTCAAGCGGCTGGTCTGGCTGTCGGTCTTCCTGACCGTCATGGCCAACCTGCTGGGCCTATCCGTCTCGATCTTCACGATGGCTGTCTATGACGTGGTCATCGGGGCCCATGCGCCCGAGACTCTGATCCTGCTGGCAGCGGGCGCCTTCCTCGGGTCCTTGCTGGAATTCGGCGCGCGGCGTCTGCGAACCCGCACCATGACCTATGCGGGCGCCAAGATGTCCCTGATGGTCGGCAATTCGGTCTTCGGGCGCCTGGTGGCCCTGCCCGCCATGCTGACGGAACGCGCCAGCATCTCGGCCCAGATCGCCCGCATCAAGGATCTGGAGCGCGTCCGCGATCTGCTGACCGGCCCAATTGCCCAGTCCGCCATCGATCTGCCGTTCGTCATCATCTTCCTGGTGGCGCTGTTCTTCATCGGCGGCCCGATTGCCTTTGTGCCGCTGGTAGCGATCCTGATCTATGTGCTGATGGCCGTCGGCGTGTCCGGCATCGTCAACCGCTCGGTCTCCATCGCCTCGAAGGCCAATGCCCAACGCCAGGAACTGGTGCTGGAAGTGATCGAGAAGATGCGCATCATCCGCCTTAGCCGGAATGGCGAGGCGATGCTGAAGCGCTATCGCGAAATCAACACCGAGGCGGTCGGCGCCAACCATCGCAGTGCCACCATCTCGGCCACGATCCAGCAGGTGAGCTATTTCGTGACCATGGCGGCGGGCCTTGCCACCATTGTCGCGGGTATCCACTTCGTGCTGGCCGGAACCATGACTGCCGGTGGCCTGATCGGGTCGACCATGCTGGTCTGGCGCGTCCTGCAGCCGGTTCAGGGCGCCTTCATCGCCCTCTCGCGCATGAAGCAGCTTGGCTCGTCGATCCAGCAGATCGACAATCTGATGAACCTGTCGCCCGAGCGTCTGCCCGGAACTGTTGCCGCCCCCATCGCCCGGGTGGACGGCCGCATCGCCATGGCCCGCGTCACCTTCCGCTATGGCCGCGAGACCGACCCGGTGTTGGCCAACATAAACTTCGATGTCATGCCCGGCGAGATGGTTGCCCTGATCGGCCGGTCGGGCGCGGGCAAATCGACACTGGTGAAGCTGCTGACGGGCCTCTATCAGACCCCTGTCGGGTCGGTCCGCATCGATGACCGCGACCTGCGCCAGTATGATCCGCTCGAGCTGCGCCACGTGATCGGCTATGTGCCGCAGCGCCCGCAGGTCTTCAACGGTTCGATCGCCGACAACATCCGCTTTGCGGTGCCGCTGGTCACCGACGAAGAAATCTGGGAAGCGCTGGACGCCGTGGGTGCCGCCGACGAAGTACGCGCTTTGTCCGATGGTCTCGAAACCGTCATCGATACGCGTAATATGAATGCGTTGCCCACCAGCCTCGTGGTTCGATTGTCCATCGCGCGCGCCTTTGCCAAGAAGAGCCGGATCCTGCTGCTGGACGATCCCGTCAGCACGCTCGACGACGCTTCGGAACAAATTTTCATGAACACACTGGAAAAACTGCGCGGCAAAGCCACCATCATCCTGGTGACTCACAGGCCAAGCCATATCCGCAAATGCGACAAGGTCCTGATCCTCGAAGCAGGCCTTGCCAAATATTACGGTCCTTTGAGCGGCATCAATAATGCCGTCATCCTGGAGTCGATCTGATGACTACCGCCAGCCTCGAGCAACCCACCCCCCCGGCTCCCTCGCCCGTCATCGCGGTTCAGCGCAAGCGCCGGTCGCTGGCAGCGGGAGCCGGGGACGATGACCGGATCGCAACCGGCCTCGTGCATGCGGGTGTCCTGCTGTCGCTCGTGACCGTGGTCGGCTTCTTTGCCTGGGCCTCCGTCGCGCCGGTCAACGAAGTCGCCACCACCACCGGCGAAGTCGTCCCGGCGGGCCAGGTCCAGACGGTTCAGCATCTTGAGGGCGGCATCATCGCCGAACTCTTCGTCCGGGAAGGCGAGTTGGTGGATGCCGGTCAGCCGATCGTGCGTTTCGACAGCGCCTCGGCCGAAGCCGAACGCGCCCGCCTGATGGCGCGCCTGACCGCCCTGCGTGTCCAGGTGGAGCGCCAGCGCGCCTTTGCCGAAGGCGACGCCCCGCGCTGGGCCGTCTTCGCCGAGGTCGAACCCGCGATTATCTTCGACCAGCAGCGGCTTTATAATGCGCAGATGGATGCCAAGCGCACCCAGATTGCGGTTATCGAGCAGCAGATCGCGTCGAAAACGGCCGAAATCGCCAGCATGCGGCAGACGCGCGAGACGCTGCTGACCCAGATCTCGCTGCTGAACGAGGAAAAATCGATCCGCGAGGATCTGTTCCGCCGCGAACTCAATTCGCGCCTGACCCTTCTGTCGGCGCGCCTGCAGCTGAATTCGGCCGAGACCGAGGTGAAACGCCTCAATACCGGCATGGAAAGCGCGGGCCAGGAGATCCAGGAACTCAAGAACCGGATCGTCGATACCGAAGCTCAACTGCGCAAGGAAGCGCTTGATCGCCTCAATCAGGCGTCATCGGAAATCGTCGAAGTGCAGAAGACTCTTGCGGGCCTCGATGACCGGGTGCAGCGCCTGACCGTGCTGTCTCCCGTGCGGGGGCTTGTTCAGCAGATTCCAGTTAAAACCCCCGGCGGTGTCATCGCCCCAGCCGGTATGGTTGCACAGGTTGTGCCGGTGGATGACGAGCTTATTGTGGAGGCGAAGGTATCAGCCCGCGATATCGGCTTCGTTCAGGCTGGGCAAGTCGCTCGCGTCAAGATCGGCGCTTATGACTTCACACGCTTTGGTATTGTGGAAGGTCATGTTTTGTCTATCTCGGCAACTACGTTCTTAGACGAACAAAAGAACCCTTACTATAAGGCGAAGATCAAAGTCCTTCATCCTTATGTCGGCGATGACCCCACGAAAAGACCACTCCTTCCGGGCATGACTGCTCAAGCAGACATCGCTACCGGGCAGAAAACCGTGCTCCAGTATATTTTGAAACCCATCTATGCAACGATAGATTCGGCGTTTCGGGAGCGGTAATAATTTGTTAGGATGTTTATCTTGGCAGTCCAGGTAGAACAAAACGTTCCTCTTGGTTAATAAAACGGCAGGTGTACGATGGCGGAAAACGATCCTTTCAAGACTCCCGGCGAGCAGAATCCGGAACAGGAGTCCGAAGAGGAAGGTCAGGCAACGGTTCAGCAGATGTTGGACAGCTCGTCCAACATGGACGAGGACCCGGACCCGACCAAACGTCTTGACGCCCGCGAGCGCGCGGCCCCCGAGGGGACGACGAACCGCCAGGCCAATATGGATGCCTTCGGCAATAACCATAGCGGCCTTGATGCAACCTTCGAAGGCGCCCCTCTGCCGGATGGCACCCCCCAGGTCTATACGGTCGAGCCCCTAGCGGAAACGCCCCCGATCGACACTGCTCCTGAGATTGGTGAGGTTCCGCCGCTGACCGTGCCGGAACCTGAAGCCGTTTCGCCACCCGCTGCCGAGCCTTTTGAACAGAATTTCCAGGAACCCAGCCTGCCGACTCCGGGTCCTGATCCCGTCTTCACGCTGCCCGACCTGCCCGCGCAGCCCGACGCACCTGCCCTCGTCGCCCAGGCTCTCGAAGAGCCGGAACTCGTCACGGTCAACGATGATGACCCCGACATCATCGACGAACCGGAACAGCCGCAGACCAAGGCCGATGCTCCGATTGCCACGGCGACAGCCGCCGAAGGTTACGAAGATGACGGCATTCCGCTCGATGTCACCGCGCAGATCAATGATCGCGATGGCGGCACCGAAACTCTGACCATCACGGTTGTCGGCCTGCCCGAAGGTGCCTCGCTCTCGGCTGGCACCAAGAATCCTGACGGTACCTGGACTCTGTCCCCCGCCGATCTCGATGGGCTGAAAGTCTTCCCGCCCGCGAATTCGGATGCCGACTTCACCCTCGACTTCCAGGTCACTTCGCGCGATCCCAACGGCACGACGGCCACCACCGTTGTCTCCGTGCCGGTCACGGTCGATGCGGTTGCCGATGCTCCAAACCTGACGGCTCAGGCTGCCCATGGTTCGGAAGACAGTGCCATTGCGCTCGATATCGCCAGCACCCTGAAGGACATCGACGGTTCGGAAACCCTGAGCCTGACCGTCACGATTCCCGACGGTTTCAACCTGTCGGCCGGTGTGCATAACCCGGACGGCACCTGGAGTCTGACTCCGGCCCAGCTCGTCGGTCTGACGGTCACGCCGCCCGCCGACTGGAGCGGCACGGTCGACATCAAGATCACCGCGACTGCGACCGAACATCCGACGGACAAGGAAATCCGCCTCGACAATAACGTCGCGACAACCACGACCACGGTCACGCTGACGGTCGATCCGCAGTCCGACACCCCGACCCTGACCGTCAAGGATTCGCAGGGTTACGAAGATCTCGACCAGGGCAGCATTCCGCTCAATATCGGCGTGGCCGGTGGTGAGGCTGATGAAACCGCCTGGGTTGTCATCTCGAATATTCCGGGCGGCGTCACCCTCAATCACGGCACCGTGATGCCTGATGGCAGCGTGAAGGTGTCTGCTGGCGATCTCGCCGATCTGAAGATCGTCGGTCTGCCCGCGAATTCCGATGCCGACTTCAATCTGACCGTCACGCCCTACAGCCAGGACGGCAATGCCGCTCCGCTCGCCGGCAAGGCACAGCAGGTCCATGTCACCATTGATGCGGTTGCCGACGCCCCGACTCTGTCTGCAGGCAACGTCACTGGCGACGAAGACAGCGCCATCGCGCTCGATATCAAGAGCGCGCTGACCGATACCGATGGTTCGGAAAGCCTCTCGATCACCATCACCGGCGTGCCGGATGGCGCCAGCCTGTCGGCAGGTACCAAGAACCCCGATGGTTCCTGGACCTTGACCCCGGCACAGCTCTCGGGCCTGACCGTCACCCCGCCGGAGAATTTCTCCGGCGACATCAAACTCGACATCACCGCCACCTCGACCGAAGGGGCGACTGGTTCGAACGAACTGACGCTTGCCAACAACACGGCCACCACCTCGACCTCGATCACCATCCACGTGGATCCGGTGTCGGATGCAGGCACGGTTACGGTCGGCAATGCCCAGGGTTATGAAGATCTCGACCAGGGCACCATCGCCCTCGACATCAAGGTCACCGGCGGTGAAACGGACGAGACAGCCTGGGTCGTCATTTCGGATATTCCCAATGGCGTCACGCTGAATCACGGCACCCCGGTTGCTGGCGGCATCAAGGTTTCGGCTGAAGATCTGGCTGATCTTAAGATCATCGGCCTGCCCGCGAATTCCGATACCGATTTCAACCTGACTGTCACGCCCTACAGCCAGGACGGCAATGCCGCTCCGATCGCTGGCAAGGCCGAACAGGTCCATGTAACCATCGACGCGGTTGCCGATGCCCCGACTCTGTCTGCAGGCAACTCGACCGGCGACGAAGACAGCGCCATCGCCCTCGACATCAAGAGCGCCCTGACCGACACCGATGGTTCGGAAAGCCTCTCGATCACCATCACCGGCGTGCCGGATGGCGCCAGCCTGTCGGCAGGCACCAAGAACCCCGATGGTTCCTGGACCCTGACCCCGGCGCAGCTCTCTGGCCTGACCGTCACCCCGCCGGAGAATTTCTCGGGCGACATCAAACTCGACATCACGGCCACCTCGACCGAAGGCGCGACAGGTTCGAACGAACTGACGCTTGCCAACAACACGGCCACCACCTCGACCTCCATCACCATCCATGTGGATGCAGTGTCGGACACCCCGACCCTGTCGGTCGACAATGCCCAAGGCTATGAAGATTTGGGCAGCGGTGCCATCGGCCTGAAGATCGACCTTGGCGCCGGTGATCCGGACGAAAACGCCTGGGTTGTCATCTCGGATATCCCGAATGGCGTTAGCCTGAACGTCGGCACTCTGCAGCCGGACGGCAGCGTGAAGGTGAATGCGGCCGATGTTGCAGGCCTGAAGATCGTTGGCCTGCCCGCCAACTCCGACGTCGACTTCAATCTGACCGTCACGCCCTACAGCCAGGATGGCAAGGCCACCCCGGCCGCGGGTGAAGCACAGCAGATCCATGTCACCATTGATGCCGTCGCCGACGCGCCGACCATCAAAGTCACGGGCGGCACCGGCACCGAAGACCAGCCGATCGACCTCAATATCTCGAACGCGCTGACCGATACCGACGGTTCGGAAACCCTCGGCCCGGTGGTTGTTACCGGCGTTCCCGAAGGCGCGACCTTGTCGTCGGGTACCTATAATCCGCAGGACAAGACCTGGACTGTCGCCCAGAGCGATCTGCCGGGCCTGAAGCTCAATCCGCCGAACGACTTCAATGGCACCATCGACCTGAAGTTCACGGTCACCTCGACCGAAGGCGCGACGGGTTCGCAGGAAATCACGATGGCCAATAATACGGCCAGCACCTCGACCTCGCTGACCGTCAAGATCATGCCGGATGCCGATGGCGGTAGCTTCACCGTCAACCACGGCACCGTGAATGTGAACGAAGACCTAGGTGCTGCCAGCAAGGGCGCAGGTCAGTCCGGCACCACGGGCGGTTATGCCAATGTAGCCGGCGACGAAGCAGCCTCGGGCGCCGTCGATATCTCGATGAATGTCTCGGCCGACAAGGGCAATGAAAGCGCCTTCGTCGTCGTGACCAATGTTCCAGCAGGCGTCAGCTTCAATCACACCGGCACCGCTTGGGGCGGCGGCATTAAGTTCACGGCTGCCGAAGCCGCCGATCTGAAGATCACGGGCCTGCCCGCGAATTCGGATGACGACTTCACGCTGAAGGTCGATGCCTATACCCAGGACAGCAACTCCCTGGGCACCGACTACAATAAGTTTGACAGCGGCGAGATCAAGGTCGGCGTCGATGCCGTTGCCGACGTGCCGAACCTTGGGACGAAGAACGCCAGCGTCAATGAAGATCCGACGGCCAACAGCGGCCGCTTCCAGGTCACCCTGGGCGCCTCGGTGCAGGATAATTCGGAAAGCCTGACCGTTCAGATCACCGGCGTGCCGGATGGCTTCAAGGTCTATAATTCGAACTCGGGCACCGGTCAGTGGACTCTGGTCGATGCGGAGACCGGCACCTGGGAACGCACCGTTCCGGCAGGCTCCAGCGCCGCAGCCGTGGGCTCGGTCTGGCTCGATCCGCCCCAGAACTACAACGGCAAATTCTCGATCGGCGTCAAGGCGACAGCGACCGAAGCCGGTGGCAACGACACCGATCTTTCGGACAATGTGTCGACCCGCAGCGGCACCCTGAATGTCGAAGTGAAGCCCCAGGCCGATACTGGCGCCCTGACCCTGACCTACACCGCGCCCGAACTGCGCGAAGATATGGGTAAGGCCTCCAACGGCTATGACGACGCCAATGTCACCGGCGGCATGGCCGATGGTATCGGCGCAGGCGGTCAGGCAGCAGTCGACTTCCCGATCAATGTCTCGACCAGCGTTGCGGGCGAAGTTCCCTTCGTCCTGATCTCGAACGTGCCGGATGGCGTAGTTCTGAGCCCGACGGGCGTCTGGACCACCATCAATGGCGTGCCCGGCTTCAAGTTCACCGCTGAACAGGCCGCCGACCTGCAGATCACGGGGCTGCCCGCGAACTCGGATGCTGATTTCACGCTGCAGATCCGCTCCGGCGCTGTCGATGCCAAGGACGGCATGTCGCACACCGGCCTCGGCCCGGTGCAGAATGTCACCATCAAGGTCGACGCCGTCGCCGACGTCCCGACCCTGGTGGTCAAGGATGTGTCCACCAATGAAGATAGCGGCGCCATCGATATCAGTGGCGCGATCAAGGCCGATCTGACCGACAAGGATGGTTCGGAAACCCTGTCCGTCACCATCGACGGCGTGCCGGACGGCTATCATCTGGAAATCGGCGGTCGCACCGTGACCCCGAATGCCGATGGCAGCTATACCCTGTCGCAGGGCGATCTCGCCAGCATCGGCGGCGGAACGAAGCTGACCCTCGTCGGCGACAATTCCAAGGTCAACTGGAGCGGTGACTTCGATATCTCGGTCAAGGCAACCTCGACCGAAGGTAATTCGAACGAGACCCACAAGTCCGACAATACCGCGACCCGTTCGGACAGCTTCACCGTCCATGTGGACTCGGTGGCTGACGCGCCGACCCTCACCCTGCCGACGCAGGTGGTGGGCGACGAAGACACCAAAATCCACCTCGATATCGGTGGCATGCTGAGCGACAAGGACGGTTCGGAATATCTGACCATCGATCTGGGCGGCATGCCGGCTGGCACCAAGCTCTATTACACCGACGAGAATGGTGTGGAGCATGAGGCCGTTGGCGTCACCAAGGGCGACAAGGTCTATTTCGACGACGTGCCCTTCAAGTCCGGTCATACCGACATCTCGGTCCTGCCGCCGCCCAACAGCGACGAAGAATTCACTGTCGATGTGACGCTGACCTCGAACGAAACGCCGAACAGCCCGCTCAACAACACCGCCAACGACAAGGCGTCGGTGTCGGGCAAGATCCAGGTGAAGGTCGACGCGGTTGCCGATCAGGTCGCCTTCGAGATCAAGGGCGTCAGCGAGCATGAAGCCAAGATCGATGCCGATAGCGGCAGCGTTGCGCTTAATATCGAAGCCAAACTGACCGACACGGACGGCTCGGAAACCATCACCTCGATCGTGATCGGCCGCGTGCCGGAGGGCATGCAGCTCTCCGCCGGTACCCTGACCGGCGTCGAAGTCATCGACGGCAAGGTCTATACGACCTGGACAATGACCCCGGACGAGGCAAAGACCGTCAAGCTGGAAGGGGTTCCGACCCACTTCTCGAGCCCGCATGACGGCCAGATCCCGCTGACCGTTTCGGCGGTCACGCTGGAAGACGACAATAAGGACACCGCCACCACGACGATCGACTTCATCGTCGACATCAAGCCGAGCGTGGATAACTTCAACGCCAGCGGCGGCGGTACCGGCAACGAAGACACGGATATTCCGCTGACCATCAATCCGGGCCTCGTCGACAACGACGGGTCTGAAAAAATCGTCGGTACCGTTTATCTGAACGGCGTGCCGGACGGTGCGATCCTGAAGGTCAACGGCACGGAGATCCATCCGAACAGCGATGGTTGGTACGCCATCGATGCCAAGGATGTCGGTCATATCACGGTGCGTCCGCCCCAGGACAGCAACGAAGACTTCAATCTCGATCTGAAGCTGACCGTTGCCGAAACCTACAAGGATGGCTCCGTCGTCCCGGGCCAGAGCAAGGAAGTCACGGTTCCCGGCGGCATTAAGGTCGATGTCATCGGCGTTGCTGACGAACCGACCGTGGTTGCAGCCGACTCCAGTGGCAACGAAGGCGAAGCCATCCAGCTCGACCTCGACGGCAAGCTGGGCGAAGTCGGCGCCGGTGCGGACGGATCGGAATCGATCCATTACATCATCGGCGGCATGCCGGACCTGCTTAACGAAGGCGACACCAGCCACGACTTCCTGTCGCTGGCCGATGGAGCCCCTGCAAGCGCCGTGCTGTTCAACAACGGCGACGGCACCTGGACCGTGTCCAAGGAAGCCCTGCCCTACGTGCAGTACACCACCTACAGCGTAGCCGACGGCACGACCGAGGTTGCCCATCTCACCATCACCCCGGTGGTGGTCGAGAATGATGCGAACCTTGCCCAGGGCGATGCGTCGGTCGGCGTGCTGATCGGCAATCCGGTTCCCTACGACGTCTCCGTCAAGGCAGGCACAGGCCCCGGCACCGGCGGTCCGGGCAACGAGCCCCCGACCGAAGATCCGATCGGCTACAACCTGACCGACATCAAGGCCGGCACGGAAGATCATCCGACCACCGCGTCGCTGACGCTGGTCGGCACCCCGAACGGCGACGAGCATGTCTCGGTGGTTCTGACCGTGGCTCCGGGAACCAAGATTACCGGCGTGCCGGGTGTGTCCGAGGTCTATTACCTGGGCAACAACAAGTTCGCCGTGCACCTCAACGACCCGAACAACGGCGTCGACGCGATCAACATCTACCCGCCGGCCGACTTCGCGGGCGACCTGCCGGTCCAGGCCAATACGGTCACGACCTATGGCAATGGCCAATCCTCGGTCTATAAGGGTGATACGACGGGCGTGCCCTTCACCCCCGATGCCGATGCCCCCAGTGTTGGTGGCGCCGGTGGTTCCGGGACCGAAGACACCAAGATCCATCTGGATCTGTCGGCCAGCGTTACCGATACCGACGGTTCGGAACATATTTCGGCAGTCTATCTGTCGAATATCCCCGAAGGTTCGACGGTCTATGTCAATGGCGTGGCGGTTCAGCCGGGCTCCGATGGTAAGATCGCGATCAACCCGGCCGACATCGGCAAGGTCGATCTGCTGCCGCCGGATGATTTCTCCGGCAAGCTGAGCCTGACCCTGACGGCGGTTTCGGAAGATCAGGTAACGGCAGGCGGCAAGGTCCATACCGACCATGCCTCCAGCAGCACCACGATCAACGTCAATGTGAAGGCCGAAGCCGACGTTCCGACGCTCGATGCACCGAGCGTGATCAACGGCTCCGAAGACAGCGGGCTTGCCATCGGCGGCGCGCTTGGCATCGGCGGCAAGCTCAACGACACCGACGGGTCGGAAGTGCTTTCCTATTCGATCAAGGTCGAAGCCAGCGATTGGCCGGAAGGCGCGTACTTCTCGACCGGCAGCGACGGCGGCCTGGTCACCGAAGGCGGCATCACCTATCACGTCTGGACCTTCTCGCCCGGTCAGATGGCCTCTGCCGAACTGAAGTTCACCGGCAACTACCAGGGCTTCAACGGCGACATCCCGCTGCAGGTCACGGCCAACAGCATCGAAAAGAGCAACGCCAGCGCTGCCCACAGCCCGACCCAGACGGTCGTGCTGCATGTGGAAGCCGTGGCCGATGCTTACACGGTCGAGCTGAAGGATCAGGCAGGCAACGTCGCAACTGGCACCACGGTGAACGAGGACTCTGCAGCCAGCTTCTCGGTCTCGCCGACCATCGACAGCCATCAGCAGTACAAGACCGAAGGTTTCAGCTTCGACGTCACGGGCGTTCCGGCCGGTGCCAAGGTCTTCTACATCGATGCATCGGGTAAGCAGCATGAGCTGACCGGCACCACGGCAGCCGACGGTACCCTGGTCTTCACCGGCCTCAAGGCCGATCAGACCAATCTGCAGGTGCTGCCGCCCGCGAACAGCGACGACGATTTCCAGGTGACGGTCACGACCCACGCGACCGAAGCCAACGGCGACAAGGCGAGCACCGTCAATCACTTCGATGTGACCGTGAACGCCGTTGCCGATGCTCCGGTGATGAGCGCCAGCACGGTGGCCGGTGACGAGGATGGCAAGATCGCCCTCGACATCAATGCCAGCTTTGCCGACAAGGACGGCTCCGAGACGCAGCAGTTGCGCATCGGTTCGATCCCGGCCGGTTCGAAGATCTGGGTCGGCGGCATCGAGATGGCGATCGATAATGGGACGGTCACGATCCCGGCGGATCAGATCGGCAATATCCAGTTCCAGGCGCCGGAGAATTTCCACGGCCAGATCCGTCTGAGCGTGGAAGGCACTTCGACCGAAAACGCGAATGGCTCCACGGCCAGCTCCTCGACCACGCTCACCATCAATGTCGCTTCGGTGAACGACGATCCGACCGGTGCTGATAAGTCTATCAGCATGAGCGAGGATGGTTCGCGTACCTTCAATGCCTCCGACTTTGGCTTCGCCGATGTGGATACCGGCGACACGATGGCCGGTGTGCGTATCGACAGCCTGCCCGATCACGGTCAGCTGATGCTCAATGGTGCCGCAATCACCGCAGGTACCGTCGTGTCGGCTGCCGATATCGGCAAGCTGGTCTTTACGCCGGGTGCAGACGAAAATGGCGTGGGTTATGCCTCCTTCGCCTTCTCGGTCCAGGACAACCACGGCGCCTTCTCCAAATCACCGAACACCATCAGCTTCGATGTGGCGGCGGTGAATGACGCTCCGGTGATTGCTGCCGGTGCACCGGGTGAAGGGACGCTGGAAGTCAGCGGTGCCAGCGCGACCTATCAGGTTGCTGTTGCCCCGGCCGTGTCGGTCAGCGATATCGACAGCCCCTATCTCTCCAACGCCAACATCACCATCGGTAATGGCTTTACCGAAGGCGACAAGCTGGAGATCGGTGGCTACACGATCGGTGCTGATGGTTCGATCGGCGATACCGGCATCAAGATCGTGGGCGGCGGCTTCGACCCCGTCACCCACAGCCTGAAGCTGGAAGGCGATGCGAGCCCCGACGTCTATGAAGACGTGCTGTCCTCGATCCATCTGACCCCGGCGGGTGCGGGCAACCGCGCCATCAACTTCGAGGTCAGCGACGGCGAGCTCTCCGGTTCGGCTACCACCAATGTCGCGATCTCGTCGGATGTCTTCGGCACCGACACCGGCGACGGTGTCACGATGGTCGGCGGCTTCTACGATGCGCTGAGCGGTAACGACACGGTTGTCGGCACCGGTGGTAACGACATCATCCTGGGCGGCGACGGTAACGATCTGCTGATGGGCGGTGCCGGGAACGACACGCTGGTTGGCGGCAACGGCGACGATACGCTTATCGGTGGGCCGGGCAACGACCACGCCATCGGCGGTGCCGGGAACGATGTCTTCATCTACGCCAAGGGTGACGGCAACGACACCTTCGACGGTGGTGTCGGCGACAATATGCTGTTCCTCCAGGATGTCGGCGCGCCCGGCGACTGGACGGTCTATGTGGACGGTCAGGCCGTCGATATGACAGGTGCGGACAGCTTGAGCTTCCAGGAAGCGGTCTCCGGCGCGGTCGTCTTCAGCGACGGTTCGGAAATGCAGTTCCACGACATCCAGAAGATCGAGTGGACTTGATAGCACTGGCTAGAAAAGCCCCCGTCCTTGCCCTCCTTCTGGGGGGCTTGGCGGGGGTTTTTTCTTTGGCGACAGCGAGTTGGGCTCAGGCGCCTTCTCAAGCGACGGGGAAAAAGGCGAGCCAGAAGGAAAGCTTGGAAATCCTCTCCTTCCGGCCCCCTCTCCGGGCGCCGAATGTGACAGGCCCCGAGCAGCCTGTGGGCATGCAACCCAAGGAATGGCCCTGGACGTCAATCGGGAAGATCAATATCGACAGTGTGGGCCATTGCACGGGCGCCCTGATCGAATCAGATCTCATCCTGACAGCGCGACATTGCCTTGATAATCCGCGCACCAAACGTCTGGTCACCCCCCGGCAGGTGTTTTTCCTGGCGGGTTACGCGCGGGGCGAATTTGCCGAGCGAATTGCCATCGATCATTTCGAATTATCGACCCTGCCCGACCCAACAGCCGACTACGCCCACAATGATGATTGGGCATTGCTGAGATTAAGCCGGAAAAGCAAACTTACGCCGATCCCTCTGGCGCTTTTGGATATGGAAACCATTCAGCGTTATGCGGTCGAAGGCGTTCGTTTTTTCCGGATCGGCTATCCCCGGGAACGCCCCCACATGATGCGGGTACAGCCGGGTTGCCAGATCGCTGGAACGACCAGCGACTGGCGGGCTGTCATGTTCGATTGCAATGTCATGACCGGAGAGTCAGGTGGTCCGGTCCTGATGGAATGCGGTGGCCATTGGCGGCTTGTCGCCATGACAACCCAGTATCTCTCTCTGAATCGTCAGGCAATGTCTTTTGGCATTATTCCTAATGTCGCTGAACTTGGTGTCGCTAGCCAGGCGGCCGTCTGCCCCACGGAATAATACCTCCGTCATCCAGGGGCGTTATCCGTTCTCTCCAGCAGATTTCGGAGGATGGAAAGATCCTCGGGTCAAGCCCGAGGATGACGATATCATGGTCGATCAGGATTAAGGCCGATCAGGCCGCCACCTCGTCCGGGATCACGGCGGTGCATTCGATCTCGACACGGGCTTCGGCTTCGATGAGGGCGGAAACCTCGACAGCTGTCATGACGGGGAAATGTTTCCCCATCACGGCGCGATAGACGGCGCCAAGCTCCTTCAGACCCGCCAGATATTCGGTGCGGTCGACCACATACCAGGTCATGCGGGCGATATGTTCGGGGCGGCCGCCAGCTTCAGCCAGCACGGCCACGATGTTGCGCAGGGCCTGTTCGGCCTGCCCCGCGAAGTCCTTGACCTGGAAGCTCTCGTTCGCGTCCCAGCCGATCTGGCCGCCGATGAAAACCAGCGTGCCGCGGGCGGCGATGCCGTTGGAATAGCCGCGCGGCTTTTTCCAGGTCGGGGGCTGAAGGAACTGCATCGATTCTCTACCTCGTAACGGAAATCTAAGACGCCACGCTCTCGGCGGGTGCCCATTGCTGGATGTGCTGTTTAAGATCGTCCGGCCAGGGCCGGGATTTCATTGTGGTGAGATCGACCAGAACCAGACTTGCTTCCGCACTCACGCTCGGAAGTTGGCCCTTGATCGCCGCCAGCACGGCGATATCAACCGACCGATCCGACAGTCGTTTCACCGACAGGCCGAATTCCACCTCGTCGCCCAGCCGCAAGGGGCTGTGGAACTTGAGGTTTATCTTGGCCGTCGGGACGCCCAGCCCCGCCTCCAAATGCATGCGCTTATAGGGCCAGCCCATATGGCCGAACCAATCCTCCTGCACCTCGTGAATCAGGGTCACGAGTTGGGGATAGAAGGCGATGCCCGCCGCATCGCAATGGGCGAAGCGAATGGTCTTGTGACTGTGAAAGATCGGAACGCTCATGGCTCAGACCCCTAGATACCGTGTCCAGACCTCCCGGTCCTGCGACAGTAACGCCGAAGATCCGGTCCAGGCGACACGCCCACGTTCCAAAATTGTATGACCATCGGCCAGCGGCAGCAGTTTCTCGACATATTTATCGATCACCAGGATCGACTGACCCGCAGACTTCAAGGTGGCAAGGCAGCGCCAGATCTCCTCACGGATCAGGGGCGCCAAGCCTTCGGTTGCCTCGTCCAAGATCAGCAGGTGCGGATTGGTCATCAGGGCGCGGCCGATGGCCAGCATCTGCTGCTCGCCGCCCGACAGCTGGTTTCCCATGTTGGAGAGGCGCTGGCCCAGGCGCGGCAGGAAGGCGATGACCTTGTCGAAAGTCCAGGGATCTTGGCTACCTGCCCGGTTCCCGGCGAAGGCGGTCAGGTTCTCGCGCACCGACAGGTTCGGGAAAATCTGACGACCTTCCGGCACGACGGCGAGGCCCTGGCGCGCGATGGCTTCGGGTGTGAGGCCCGCGATCTCCTTGCCCGCAAAGCGGATCGAACCGCCGCGCACAGGCAGCAGGCCGGTCAGACATTTGATCGTCGTGGTCTTGCCCATGCCGTTCCGTCCCAGCAAGGCAGCGACATTCCCCTGGGCCAGCGCCAGATCGATACCGAACAGGACTTCGGCCGAGCCGTAACCAGCGTGGAGATCGGATATTTCCAGCAAGGCGCTCATATCGCCTCCTCGCCCAGATAGGCGCGCTTCACATCATCGTCGTTGCGGATCGCATCGGGCAAACCGCTGGCGATCACCTTACCCGCCACCAGCACCGATATCCGGTCCGACAGGCGGAAGACCGCCGCCATGTCATGTTCGACCAGCAGGAGGCTGTAGCGCCCTTTTAGGGCCTGCAACTGTTCGGTCAGCCGCTCGGATTCCGAGGGGCCGAGGCCTGCCATCGGCTCGTCCAGCAGCAGCAGGCGGGGTGCCGTGGCCAGCGCCATCGCGATCTCCACCAGCCGCTGTTCGCCATGGGACAGATCGCCGGTGATGCGGTCACCCAGGGCAGCCATATCGAGGCTCGCCAGGATCGCGGCGGCTTCGTCGGTCAGCGCCTTTTCAGATTGTACCGGCTGCCAGAAACGGAAGCTGGAGCCAGAGCGTGCCTGGACCGCCAGCGCAACGGCATCCCGCACCCGCCAGGTCTTATAGAGGTTCGTGATCTGGAAAGAGCGCACGATGCCGCGACCGACCCGCCGATGAATCGGCAGGCCCGTGATCGCTTGCCCATCGAAATGGATCGCCCCGGCGCTGGGCTTCAGCGACCCAGCGATCTGGGAGAGCAGCGTGGTCTTGCCTGCGCCATTGGGGCCGATCAGCCCGTGGATCTCGCCTGCCGCCACCTCAAGCCAGCAATCGTCGGTCGCGGTGATGCCGCCGAAGCGCTTGACGAGGCCTTCGACCTTCAGGATCGCGCTCATGCCTGCACCCTCTTCAGCATGCCGAGCGCACCGGAGATGCCCTGCCTTGCCACCAACACTACGGTCAGCAGAACGGCGGCAAGGCCGACCTGCCAATAGAGGGTGAATTCAGCGAACGCTTCCTCGATCCCCAGCACGGCGAGCGCGCCCCAGAAGCCGCCCCAGCGCGCGCCGACGCCGCCCAAGATCACCATGATCAGCAGATGGCCTGACTGGTGCCAGGACAGGAGGCTGGGCGAGACGAAGCCATTCAGGTTCGCCAGCAGCATCCCTGCGAGCCCGGCCAAAGCGCCGCCGATGGCAAAACACGCCAGCTGATAGCGGAAGACCGGCACGCCGATGGCGCCAGTGCGGCCTTCGTTATCGCGGATTGCCTGGATGACCCGGCCGAACCGCGCATGCTCGACCCGGAACAGGAACCAGAAGGCCAGCGCCACCAACACCGCAACGGTGAAATAGAGGCTAAGCGGATCTTTCAAGTTCAAGGGACCAAGGCTGCCCCGCAGCGGCAGCGTCAAACCATCGTCCCCGCCATAGGCACGCAGGGAAACCGCGAGGTAATAGACCATCTGGGCAAAGGCCAGGGTGATCATGATGAAATAGACGCCGCGCGTGCGCAGGCTGATCGCCCCGACAATCGCGGCGGCAATCCCGGCGACCGCAACCGCGACTAGCAGCATGACGATCAGGTTGGTCTGGCCCGAAGCGACCAGGATCCCGGCGGCATAGGCCCCGATCCCGAAGAACGCCGCCTGTCCGAAGCAGACCATGCCGCCATAGCCGACGACAAAATTCAGACTGGCCGCCGCCAGGGCGAAGATCAGCACCCGGGTCAGGAAGTTCAGATAAAAGTCGCCGCCCAGCGCCAGGGCGCCAAAGGGCAGCACGGCCAGCAGGAGCAGGGGTAGATAGCGTGTCATCCCCCTACCCTCGCGCCGGGAAAAGGCCACGTGGCTTCACGACCAGGATCGCCGCCATCAGCACATAGATCAGGATCGAAGCGATGGCCGGGCCAACCGAGCTGGCAATCTCGCGGCTAGCGATCTGGCGCAGCAGCAGCGGCAGCAGCGCACGCCCGGCGGTATCGATGACCCCCACCAGCAGCGCGCCCACCAGGGCGCCCCGGATGGAGCCGATGCCGCCGATGACAATCACGACGAAGGCCAGGATCAGGATGCTCTCGCCCATGCCGACCTGCACGGCGAGCAGCGGACCGAGCAGACCGCCCGCCAGCGCGCAGAGAGCGGCGCCGATGCCGAAGACGGCGGTAAACAGCGTGCCGATCTTGACGCCCATCACCCGCGCCATATCGGGATTGCTGGCCCCGGCGCGCACATGGGCGCCCAGCCTTGTATGGACCACCAGCACATAGAGCAACACGGCGACGGCAACGCCCGCACCGATGATCAGCAGGCGATAAGCCGGATAATTGAAGCCTGGGAAAATCTCGACCGGCCCGTTGAGCGACTCAGGCAGGGAGATGGACAACGGGGTGCGGCCCCAGAGCATCGAGACGATCTCGTTCGCCAGCAGCACCAGCGCGAAGGTCGCCAGCACCTGGGAGAGATGATCCCGTCGATAGAGTTTTCGTAAGAGCACGACCTCCAGCGCCATACCGACGGCGGCTGTAACCGGGATCGCCAGGGCAAGACCGCCCCAGAAACTGCCGGTCCAGGTAACAAAGGTCGCGGTGAAATAGGCCCCGACCATATAGAGCGAGCCATGGGCGAGGTTGATCATGTCCATGATGCCGAACACGAGCGTCAGCCCGGCGGCCAGCAGGAACAGCATCAACCCGAACTGCACCCCGTTCAGCACCTGGGCGAGAATCAGCGTCGAAGGCAAGGTCTGGATCTTTCACAAACCGAAGGGAAAGCGCCCCGCCCGTAGCCGGGCGGGGCAGGCAGATCAGCCAGCGGAGGCCATCTTGCAGTTCACCGCATAGGCGTCCTTATGGTCCTTGAAGATCGGACCGACCAGCTTGTTGGTCAGCTTGCCGTCGGCACCCTTCACCACTTCACGCAGGTAGTAGTCCTGGATCGGGTAATGGTTGGTGTTGAAGGCCATCTTGCCACGCACCGAGTCGAACTTGGCGGCTTCCAGAGCCTTCTGAACGGCGGCCTTATCCTTCAGATCCGGCACACTCTGGATGGCCGAGCCGATCAGCAGGGCAGCATCATACCCCTGGCTGGCATAGAGGCTGGGCTTGCGGTTGTAGGCCTTCTGGAATTCCTCGACGAACTTCTTGTTCTGCGCATTGTCGAGTTCGAGGGCCCAATGGGTCGAGTTCATGATGCCGGTTTCGGTACCCGACAGGCCGCGCAGCACGTCCTCGTCCGCCGAGAAGCCCGGAACGAAGAGCGGCAGGGTCTTCAGCAAACCGGCCGAGCCATACTGCTTGATGAAGCTGATGCCCATGCCGCCCGGCAGGAACATGAAGACGGCGTCGGCGCCCGAAGCCTGGATCTGGGCGATTTCGGCGGCATAATCGAGCTGACCGAGCTGGGTATAGATCTCGTCGACAACCTGGCCCTTGTAGAAGCGCTTGAAGCCGTTGAGCGAATCCTTGCCCGCCGGATAGTTCGGGGCGAGCAACGCGACCTTCTTCACGCCCTTGGACTGGACGTGCTGGCCCATCGCCTCATGCAGATTGTCGTTCTGCCAGGCGGCATTGAAGAAATAGGGATTGCACTGGGCGCCGGCATATTCCGACGGACCGGCGTTGGTCGAGACATAGAAGGTCTTGCTGTCGAACACCGCTTGACCAACGGCCAGCATGAGGTTCGAGAAGACGATACCGGTCAGGAAGTCGACATTGTCGCGCTTCACCAGCTTTTCGACCGCCTGCTGGGTCACGTCGGGCTTCTGCTGATCGTCCGCGGTCATGAGGTCGATGGTCTTGCCGCCCAGCTTGCCACCGTTCAGCTTCACCGCCAGCTCGAAACCGTCCTTAATGTCGACGCCCAGGCCAGCGCCCGGACCCGACAGGGTGGTGACGAGGCCGATCTTCACATTCTGAGCCATTGCCGGAGCAGCCAATACCGCGAGGGCGACACCAGCCGTCAAAGTCGCTTTCATACTCATGGTTCCCTAGTCTCCCGTTGAAGCGATCCCGACCGATCTTCTAGACGCCGGTCTGGTCCCGCAGTTTGAAGCGTTGCAGTTTTCCTGTCTCTGTTTTTGGCAGCACATCGCGAAATTCGATGGCGCGGGGATATTTATAGGGGGCAATCGTCGCCTTCACATGCTCCTGAAGCGTCTTGACGAGGGCCTCGCTCGCAGCTTCCCCGGACTTCAGGACCACGAAGGCTTTCACGATCTGGCCGCGCTCGCCATCTGCGACGCCGATCACGGCGCATTCGCTGACCGCAGGATGGCCCAGCAGCACATTCTCCACCTCGATGCCTGCGATATTGTAGCCAGCCGAGACGATCATGTCGTCGGTGCGGGACTGAAAGAAGAAATAACCGTCGCTATCCTTCAGGTAGGCATCGCCGGTCAGGTTCCAGCCGTTCTTCACATAATTGCGCTGGCGATCGTCGGCGAGATACCGACAGCCGGTCGGACCACGTACGGCCAGGCGCCCCACCTCGCCCACCGGGACCTCGTTGAACTCCTGGTCGACGATCTTGGCCTCATAACCGGGGATCGGCTTGCCGGTGGCACCGGGACGAGCCTCGCCCGGCTTATGGCTGATGAAGATATGCAGCATTTCTGTCGCGCCGATGCCGTCGATCATCTCGATCCCGCTGGCTTTTTTCCAGGCGGCACGAATAGCGGCAGGTAAGGCTTCACCGGCAGAAACGCAGGCGCGTAGGCTGGAGATATCGATACCGTCGGCCGCCTGCGCCATCAGACGATAGAAGGTCGGGGCGGTGAAAGTCACCGTCGCCTTATAATCGCGGATCGCCTCCAGCAGGCTTTGGGGCGTATAGCGCTCGATCAGCACGCTTGCCGCCCCATAGCGCCAGGGAAACAGCACGAGACCGCCAAGCCCGAAGGTGAAGGCCAGCGGCGGGGTACCGATGAAGATATCGTCGGCGCGGGTTTCCAGCATCGAGCGCGGAAAACCGTCGCAGATCACCATCACATCGCGATGGAAATGCATGGTGCCCTTGGGAACACCCGTGGTGCCGGAGGTAAAGGCGATCAGCGCCAGATCCTCGGCATAGGTTTCCACCGGCGGGAGCGGCTGCTTGCCCGCGGCCTTGGCTTCCACCTCCGCGAAATTCAGCGTCTTCACGGTCGAGGTCGTAGGGGCAAGCGCCTCCATCAGTTCGGGATGGGCAAGCGCGTGGGTGACCTTGGCCTTGGCAATGACGGGGGCAAGATCGGCGGCCCGCAACAACGGCATGGTCGCGACCGCAATGGCACCGGCCTTGAGGATCCCCAGCCAGCAGGCGGCCATCAGCTTGCAGTTCGGCCCATGCAGCAGCACGCGGTTGCCCGGCACCACCCCCATATCCTCCACCAGCACGGCGGCGATGCGGGAGGAGAGATCATCCATCTGCCCGAAGGTCGTACGTCCGGCCTTGTCGATGACGGCGATGCGATCCTTGAAGGCCGGATTGCCGATCAGCTCGACGGCGGCATTCAGTTTCTCGGGATATTGGAATTCCGGGCGGTCGAGCAGGAAGACCGGCTGCTGGTCGGCAGGGGGCAGATTGTCTTTTGCGAAAGTATCGATATGTGCCGTTGCCATCCCACCCCAACCCCTAACCTAAGAGATCGCGGGCGATGATGAGCTTTTGCACTTCGCTCGCCCCTTCGTAGATCCGCAAGGACCTGATTTCCCGATAAAGCGATTCCGTAATCGCCCCATGCACCACACCCCGGCCACCCAGGATCTGCACAGCATCATCGATGACCCGCTGCGCCCCTTCGGTCGCGGTCAGCTTGGCCATCGCCGCCTCGCGCGTCGTCCGCTTCTTCTGCACATCCCGTGCCCAGGCACAGCGGTAGGTGAGCAGCGCCGCGCCATCGATAGTGGTCGCCATATCCGCGAGCTTGGCCTGGGTCAGTTGGAAATCCGCCAGCGTCTGACCGAACATTTTTCTTCCCTTGGCAAAGCTCAAAGCTTCATCCAGCGCCCGGCGTGCAAAGCCCAGGGCCGCCGCCGCGACACTTGCGCGAAAGATGTCGAGCGTGCGCATGGCGAGCTTGAAACCCTCGCCCGGTTTGCCCAGCAGATGATCGGCCGGGATGCGGCAATTCTCGAAAACCAGGCGCGCCAGCGGGTGCGGCGCCACCACATCGATCCGCTCCGCGATCTTGAGACCTCGGGCGTCGGCAGGCACCAGAAACGCGGAGATGCCACGGGTCCCCGGCGCCTCACCAGTGCGGGCGAAGACGGTATAGAAATCGGCGATACCGCCGTTGGAAATCCAGGTCTTCTCGCCGTCCAGGATATAGCTGTCGCCCTCGCGACGGGCGGCGCAACTCATCGCGGCGACGTCCGATCCGGCTTCGGGTTCGGACAGCGCAAAAGCGGCGATTGCCTCCCCAGCCGCAACCTTGGGCAGCCAAGCTTTTTTGAGAGCTTCCGAGCCTTCCAGACTGATCGCGCCGCTGCCCAATCCCTGCATGGCGAAGGCAAAGTCAGCCAGCCCATGACGATAAGCCAGCGTCTCGCGCAACACGCACAATGCCCGGCTTTCAATCTCGCCCGAGGCATCCGGGGTGGCATATTTCAGCAGGCCCGCAGCGCCCAGATCCTTCACCAGCTGGCGGCAGATATCGTCGACATTGCCATGGCCATGGGGAAGACCGGCAGTGATCGCCGTCGCCAACCCATCCGCTTCCGTCGCCAGGGCTGCGTGGCGCGGCTCGCAGAAGGGCAGATGCAGATGGGCGAAGCGATCCATGGTCAATTGCCCTCGAAGACCGGCTTCTGTTTGGCCACAAACGCATGGTAGGCGCGATGGAAATCCTGCGTCTTCATGCAGATCGCCTGGGCCTGGGCTTCGGCTTCGATGGCTTCATCGACGCCCATCGCCCATTCCTGGTGCAGCATCTTCTTGGTCATCGCATGGGCAAAGGTCGGACCGGCGGCGAGGTCTGCTGCCACGCTCGATGCCTTCTCCAGCGCGCCGCCAGCAGCGGTAAGGCTGTTATAGAAACCCCAGTCGAAGCCTTCCTTGGCCGCCATGGAACGCCCGGTATAGAGCAACTCCGACGCCCGCCCCTGGCCGATGATACGCGGCAGGATCGCGCAGGCGCCCATATCCGCCCCGGCCAGACCGACGCGGGTGAAGAGGAAAGCCGTCTTGGATTCTTCGCTGGCGTAACGCAGGTCAGACGCCATGGCGATGATCGCCCCCGCCCCGGCGCAGATACCTTCCACCGCCGCCACGATGGGCTGCGGGCAGGCGCGCATGGCCTTGACCAGATCGCCGGTCATGCGGGTGAACTCGATCAGCCCCGGCATATCGAGCTTGGTCAGCGGACCGATAATCTCATGTACATCGCCGCCCGAGCAGAAATTCCCACCCGCGCCCGAAACGACGATCACCTTGACCGTCTTGTCATAGACGAGCGCCCGGAAGAGATCGCGCAGCTCGGCGTAGCTTTCGAAGGTCAGCGGGTTCTTTTTTTCCGGGCGATTAAGGGTGATGAAGCCTAGCTTCCCCTCCACCTTCCACAGGAAATGCTGCGCCTGATAGCTGGTCAGGTCTGTCATCAGATCTCTCCTCCCGCCACGGGAACTGCCTGGCCCGTAACCGATCCCGCCCCCTCGCCCGCCAGCCACAAAACGGCGTTGGCAACATCTTCGGGCTGGATCAGACGACCTTGGGGATTATGGAAACCGGCCTTCGCCGCTTCTACATCGCGCCCGGTCTTGGCGACAATGGTATCGACTGCACGGGCGATCAGATCGGTATCGGTATAGCCGGGGCAGACGGCATTGACTGTGACACCGCTTTTGGCGACTTCCAGCGCCAGCGCCTTGGTCAACCCAACCACGGCATGTTTGGCCGCGACATAGGGCGTGACATAGGCATAGCCCTTGAGGCCCGCCGTCGAGGCAACAGTGATGATCCGGCCCCATTTGCGCTCGATCATGCCCGGCAGCACCAGACGACAACCTTCAACGGCAGCCATCAGGTTGATGTCGAACATGCGGCGCCACATGTCCGCATCGGTCTTCAGGAAGGGCGCGCTGTCGGCGGCGCCTGCGTTATTCACCAGGATATCGACAGCGCCGACCTCGCCCATCACCTCGGCATAGTCCGCCGTATTGGTGATGTCGCAGGCATAGGCCGACGCACCGATTTCCAGGGCCACTTCCTGCAACGTCGCCTGGGTGCGCCCTATGATCGAGACCTCGGCGCCTTGTTCGGCCAAAGTCCGGGCAATAGCGGCACCGATGCCGCGCCCGGCGCCGGTCACGACCGCCCGGCGGCCCTTCAGGGGAAGATCGAGCGAGCGCTTCATACCGCCCCCACCTGGGCAGCACGGGCGAGACTGGTCTCAAGCTGCCGTTTGCCGGAGATATATTGTTTTGGCCACCATTGGTCCCGAATACCCAGCTTAGCCGCCTCATGCAGCGTCCAGGCGGGATCGGCCAGATGCGGACGGGCCAAGGCGCAGAGATCGGCACGCCCCGCCATCAGGATGGAATTCACCTGATCGCCCTCCGTGATCGCGCCCACCGCCAGGGTGGCGATTCCCACTTCGTTGCGCACGCGGTCGGCAAAGGGCGTCTGATACAGGCGACCGTAGACCGGCTTCTGGTGGGCCACCACCTGACCCGAGGACACATCGATCAGATCGGCGCCTGCTTCCTTGAACAGACGCGCCAGCGCCACCGCATCATCGCCGGTATTGCCACCCGGCGCCCAATCATGGGCAGACAGACGCACGGACATCGGCTTCTCTTTCGGCCAAACCGCGCGCATCGCCTTGAAAACCTCCAGCGGATAACGGACGCGGCTCTCCAGGCTCCCGCCATATTCATCGGTGCGGGTGTTGGTCAGCGGCGACAGGAAAGCCGACAGCAGATAGCCGTGGGCGCAATGGAGCTCCAATAGGTCGAAGCCTGCTGCGGCGCCACGTTTGGCCGCCGCGACAAAATCCGCCGTCACCGCATCCATATCGGCGCGGGTCATCTCGCGCGGGGTCTGGTTGCCATCGGTATAGGGGAGCGCGGAGGGCGCGATCAGCGGCCAGTTGCCCTCGGCGAGCGGCTTGTCCATGCCCTCCCACAGGGGGCGCGTCGAGCCCTTGGGTCCTGCATGGCCCAATTGCAGGGCGATCTTGGCCGGGCTGTTGCCATGCACAAAATCGACGATCCGCGCCCAGGCTGCCTGCTGTTCGTCATTCCAGAGCCCGCAGCAACCCGGCGTGATGCGCGCCTCGGGCGAAACGCAGGTCATTTCGGTGAACAGCAGCCCCGCTCCACCCAGGGCGCGGGAGCCGAAATGCACCAGATGGAAATCGCCCGGCAGACCATTTTCCGCCGAATAGACCGCCATCGGTGACACGACAATGCGGTTCGAGACCGTCATGTCCCGCAGGGTGAAGGGTGTCATCATGGGGCTGCAGCCCGGCTGCCCGGCGAACCATTCCTCGGACTTCGCGACATAGGCCTCGTCGCGCAGGCGCAGGTTTTCGTGGCTGATCCGCTGGGATCGGGTCAGCAGGGAATAGGCGAACTGCTCGGGCGGCAGATCGGTATAGCGCGCGACATTCTCGAACCATTCGGTCGAGTTGCGGGCAGCGTTCTGGATCTTCAGAACCTCGATCGACCGCTCGGCCTCATAGGCTTTCAGGATGGCGGGGATATCGCTGGAGGTGGCGAAACGGTTTGCCAGATCGATGGCGTCTTCGAGCGCGAGCTTGGTACCCGACCCGATGGAGAAATGCGCTGTATGGGCAGCGTCGCCCATCAGCACCACCGGCGCCTGACCATTGTGATGCACCCAGGTCTTGCAGACGACGCGGTTGAACTTGATCCAGGCCGACCCGCGCAGATGCCGCGCGTTGGTCATCAGCTTTTTGCCGCCCAGGTGATCCTTGAAGAGGGTCTCGCAGAAACCGAGTGTCTGTTCGCCGTCCATCTGGTCTAGGCCCTGGGCCTGCCAGACCTCCTCCGGCGTTTCGATGATGAAGGTCGAGGTCGTATCGTCGAACTTATAGGCGTGGGCCTGGAACCAGCCCGCCTCGGTCTTCTCGAAGGCAAAGGTGAAGGCGTCGTAGATATGCTCCACGCCCAGCCAGATATAGCGGCACTTGCGGGTATCGATATCGGGCTGGAAGACATCGGCATAGCGGTTGCGGATGACCGAATTCACCCCGTCCGAGGCGATGATCAGATCGGCATCGGGATAGTCGAGGTCGCTTTTCACCTCGGTCTCGAACACCAGCTCGACACCCAGATCCTGGCAACGGTGCTGGAGGATATTCAGCAGCCGCTTGCGCCCGATGCCGCAGAAACCATGGCCGCCGGAGACAATCGCCTGCCCCTTGATGCGCACTTCCACATCATCCCAGCGCGCAAAGGCATCCAGGATCTGCTGCGCCGTTTCCGGGTCGGCTTTTTTGAGATTATCCATCGTCTGATCGGAGAAGACGACACCCCAGCCGAACGTATCGAACGGCCGGTTGCGCTCGACCACCGTGATCTGGTGCGCCGGGTTCTGCTTCTTCATCAGGAGGGCGAAATAGAGCCCCGCGGGGCCACCCCCGATACAGACGATCCGCATACCAAGCCTCTCCCCAGGCAGCCCATCTCTGCTAAACATTGACGAGCGGTTCGTTTCGGACTTCAATATTTCATACCTAAATCTTTTCGGGACGCAAGAGGCGATGGAAGGTTCCGTAACCGGACGAGGTGAAAGCAAGGATCGGCTGCGGCTCTGGCTGCGGCTGCTGGCTACCACACGCCTAATCGAAGGGGAGATCCGCTCGCGTCTGCGCAGCGATTTCGACCAGACTTTACCGCGGTTCGACGTGATGGCGCAGCTGAATGCCGCGCCCAACGGCCTCTCCATGTCCGATCTGTCGACACGCCTGATGGTGTCTAACGGCAATGTCACCGGCATCGTCGACCGGCTGGTCCAGGAAGATCTCGTCAGCCGGACCGCCGCGCCGGGGGATCGCCGCAGCCTTGTGGTTCGCCTGACCGAGGCGGGACAGAAAAGCTTCGACGCCATGGCGGTCGTACACGAAGACTGGATTTCGGAACTGACTCAGGGGCTGGATGCCGCCACCGTGCGCGAATTGGGCCAGATGCTGGCGACGCTGAAACACTCGATCGAGGATCGGTAGGGAATTTTACTCCCCTACCAGCGCCGCAAGCTGCTGCGCTACCGCAGTTCCATTGTCGGGTAGGCGACCGAAAAAGGCTGCATCGGCTGCCTCCACCACCGGAACCGTCTCCCGCACCCGGACTGCACCCAGGTCGGTCAGCAACAGCCGTTTGGCCCGGCCCTTGGTCGCTTCGCGCAGGATGAGCCCCTTGGCCTCCAGCCCCCGCACCACCTGGGACACGGTATTGGCATCGAGGCCGACGATGCGGGACAGCTCAATCTGGCTTAGTCCAGGTCCGGCCGTCAGCGACCAGCCGATGGTCGCCAGCAGCACAAACTGCGGGTGAGTCAGATCATGGGCGGCCAGGGCGTCCTCGATCTTTCGCCGCCAGACCATGCTGGCGCGCCAGAGCTGAAGACCTGGACTTTCCTCCGGCCCCTTATGCTCGCTGATCTCAAGCCAATCGCTGTCCATGGCTCTTTCTTATCACGCTCCCGGCAGGAATACCCGCAGACGATGGCCATCGGGATCGGCGGCCAGGAAGGTGCGGCCAAAATCCATATCGGTCGGTTGCTGCAGGATTGTGACCCCCTTCCCGCTCCAGTCGCGGGCCACCCCATCGACATCCCCTTCGATGAAAGCGATTTCCGAGGCTCCGGCAGGCGGCACATCCCCCAGTTCGGTCTTAAGCCACAAACCCAGCATCTGTTCGCCATCAAGCGGCATCATGGCAAAGGTTCGGGATTCCTCCACAGGCTCACGTCCCAGCAGATCGCGATAGAAGGCGACGCTTCTGGCGACATCGGAAACGAACAGAATGATAAAGGCGACACGCGGCTGGATCATGGTTGGCTCCAAGGTTAAAATCACAATACGTATTTAATATACGTATTGTGATTTTAGGGCAAGAGCGATTTCTGCAAAGGCTTGAAAGCCGAAGAACGCCCCTCTATCAGAGAACGGTAACCTTCGGACGACAGCAGTCATGAAACCGCGCGACATTATAGAATATATCGCCCTCGCCTTGATCTGGGGCTTCTCCTTCCTGGTGCTGCTGCGGGTGGTGGAGGCTTTTGGATGGGTCGGTGCCGTGACGTTCCGCTGCTTCATCGCGGGCGGAACGCTGCTTGTCGTGGCGACGGTCCTGCGGCGGAGGCTGGATTTCAAGGCGGGCTGGCGGCCCTTTCTGATCGTCGGCGCCACCACGGTTGCGGGGCAACTGATCGGGCTTTCCTATGCGACGCCGCTGATCGGCACCGCCATGGCCGCTATCTTCGTGGCGGCGATCCCGCTCTTCTCGATGGTCATCGGGCAGCTTTGGGGGCTGGAGACGATCACGGCGCAGAAGCTGGCGGGTCTGGTGCTGGGAACGGTCGGCATTCTGCTGCTGGTCGGTTTTCCGGCGGTGCCGGTGACAACCTCCTTCGTGCTGGGCTGCATCGGCTCCCTGGTCAGCGGACTGTTCGCCGCCTTCGGCAGCAACTACGCCAGCCGGTCCCTGCGCGGGGTGGGTTCCTGGGAGGTCACCATCGGCTCCTTCCTGTTCGGCGGGCTGCTGACCTTGCCGCTGCTGTTCTTCGTGCCGGTGCCGACGGTGCCACGCGCCCTCGATTATCTCTATCTGGTCGTCGCGGGCGCCGGGATGAGCGCGCTGACCTATGTGATCTATTTCCGGCTGGTCGGCGCCATCGGCGCCACCCGCACCATCAGCGTCGAATTCGCGGTGACAGTGGTAGCCGTGCTCGTCGGCGCCTTCTGGCTGGGCGAGGAATTATCGCTGATCCAGATCCTGGGCGCCGCCACGATCATCGGCGGATGTATGCTGGTGCTGGGACTGATGCCCCTACGTAGCCGCGCCGCCTGACAGCAGCTTCCGCATGAAATAGCGCGGGTGAATCGGCGCCTGGCCTTCCAGGGTACCGAAAATCTCAAAACCGCACTTCAGATAGAAGTCCCGGCCCTGGAAGGCGAAGGTATCCAGCCAGATATGGTCGCAGTTGCGGCGGCGGGCTTCGTCTTCGGCCATTGCCATGAGGCGCCGCCCGGTACCCTGCCCCCGCATCGCCTTCGGCACAATCAGCAGCGAAATGAAAAAGCTGCCACAGCGAGAATGCCCCCACAGGCCACCACTGATAGCGCCGGTCTCATCGGGAATGAAGATGGCGAAGGGCTCAGTTTCTGGCCGCCCCGACACTTCGATATTGTGACGAACGAGCACATCGCGCAGGGCTGCGACATCCGCGTCCGAAGGAGCATCGGTAACAACAAAGCCTGCTTGATCCACGCTTATGCCACCAACCTGAAATTATCCACATCGACCAGCCCGAAGTCCGTGATCTTCAGGTGCGGAATGACTGGCAACGGCAGGAAGGCTAGCGACAGGAACGGCTCGTCCAAGGGGCAACCCATGGCACGCACGGCGGCTTTGAGGCCAACCAGCCCCTGCTGGACGCCCTCGAAACTGTCAAAGCTCATAAGGCCCGCCAGCGGCAGCGGCAGTTCGGCCACCACCTTGCCATCGACCACGGCGACAAAGCCGCCCTGCAGTTCGATCAGGCGATTGACCGCCACCGCCATATCGCTGTCCGACGCGCCGACGACGCAGACATTGTGGCTGTCATGGCCGATGCTGGAGGCGAGCGCCCCACGCTTGAAGCCGAAGCCCTTCACGAAGCCACGCCCGACATTGCGGTTCTTGCCATGGCGAGCCAGCACCGCGATCTTCAGCACGTCGTTCTCGAGATCGATGTGGCGCAGCCCGTCCTTATAGGGCAGTTCCATCATCAGGAAATCGGTCACCACCTGATGGGGGATGAGGCCGATGACCGGGCCGGTCGGACCGGCGGCCGGGGTCTTGAACAGATCGGCCGTCACGGGATCGAGCTTGATGGAGCCGGTGCCGATCATCGGCAAGGGCGCGCGCCCGGCGAAACTCGCATCCGTCACCAGACGACCATCCTTCAGGACATGGCGGACAGTGCATTCGTTCAGGTCTTCGATCAGCACCAGATCGGCCCGCTTGCCCGGCGCCACCAGACCGCGATCCCGCATCCCGAAGCCTTCGGCGGCCGACAGGGTGGCGGCGCGATAGACGTCGAACGCCGGGGCGCCGGAGGCGATGGCGGTGCGGATGATATGGTCGAGGTGTCCCTCGGCCATGATCTCACGCGGGTTGCGATCATCGGTGCAGAAGGCGAGGCGTGAGGAGGTACGCGGGCCGATCACCTCGGCCAGACGCTTCACATCCTTGGTCACCGACCCGTCGCGGATCAGGACCTGCATGCCTTTACGCAGCTTCTCCCAGGCTTCCGGCACACTGGTCGTTTCGTGGCAATTGCGGATTCCACAGGAGAGATAGGCGTTCAGTTCCTTGCCCGTGACCATCGGGGCATGGCCATCGATGTGTTTGCCTTCAAAGGCCGTGAGCTTGGCCAGCACGTCCGGATCGTGATGGAAAATGCCGGGGTAATTCATGAATTCCGCAAGGCCGATGACCTTGGGGTGATTGGCCCGGGCAGCCAGAGCTTCAGCCCCCAGCGACGCGCCGGAGGTTTCGATGCCGGTAGCAGGCACGCAGCTGGAGAGCTGGACCCGCAGATCCATCGCCGTGCCCATGGCGGCTTTCAAGAAATAATCGAGGCCTTCGGTACCCAGGACATTGCAGATCTCATGGGGATCGCAGACCGCCGTGGTGGTGCCGCGCGGCAGCACGCCCCGGTCGAATTCGTAGGGGGAGACCAGGGTCGATTCCACATGCACGTGGGTATCGATAAAGCCCGGCGCGACGATAAGGTCGCTGCCGTCCATCTCCTCCACACCGCGATACTCGTCATAGGTGCCGACGATGGTTTCGCCGCAGATGGCGACATCACCCTTCTCCAGGCTGCCGGTCGCCACATCCAGAATGCGCGCACCCTTGATGACGAGATCGGCGTCGGACCGGCCAAGCCCCTGGTCGATGCGACGCTTCAAGCGTTCGGTGGCAATGCCCATGATACGTCTTCCTTATCCCAATGCCGAAGCCCCGGCGTCCCTTCGGCGGCTTGCAGAAGCTGTGCCGCCACGGCAAGAGCTATCACACCCGGCTGCTTGCCGGTAATCCCTGGCAACCCGATGGGACAGACGATCCGGGAAAGATCTTCGTCACTAAAGCCCATCCCCCGCAGTCTGCTCTGAAACCGTGCCCGTTTCGTGGCCGATCCGATCAGACCGATGAAGGGCAGGTCGGGACGCTTCAAGGCGGCGGCGGTCAGGGCAAGATCGAGCGGATGGTCATGGGTCATGATCAGAACAAAGGCGCCGGGCGCCAGCGCGGCGATGCCCGCCTCCAGCTTCTCCGTCACATGTTTGGCGACATGATCGGGAACGGAGGCCGGAAACTCTTCGGCGCGCGGGTCATACCAGTCGATGCGGCACGGCACATCGCCAAGCTTGCCCACCAGCGCCCGCGCCACATGACCCGCCCCGAATAGGCCTAAGCGCAGGGTCGCCGGACGCTGAACCTCATAGAGCAGGCTCACCTGTCCGCCGCAGCACTGGCCAAGCGTCGGCCCCAGCGGATATTTGCGTGTCACCGGCTGCACCGCATTGCCGTCCAGCAACTGGCGGGCCGTCTCGATGGCCGTGAACTCCAACTGTCCCCCGCCGATGGTCGCGAAACTGGCCTCACGCGTCACCACCATCTTGGCCCCACCCTCACGCGGGGTCGATCCCTGCACCTCGGTCACGGTGACCAGGACGAAGGGTTCCGCCTTCGCTTCCAGCATGCTGAGATGGCGGTAGAGCCCGTTCATTGGGCGGCGACCTTGGGTGCGGACATCGGCAGCTCAGCCCGCACAGCCTCCATCGCCATCAGCACCCTTTCGGGCGTTGCGGGCGCATCGAAGCGCGGCAGCAGGCCATTGGGCGCAACACTCGCAACGGCATCGCGCAGAGCCTGATAAACTGCGATCCCCAACATGAAGGGCGGCTCCCCCACTGCTTTCGAGCGATAGATCGTGTCTTCGCGGTTCGGGCGGTTCTGTACCAGTTTCACATTGAAGACAGGCGGCATGTCGCCCGCGGTCGGGATCTTATAGGTCGAGGGGGCATGGGTGCGCAGCTGACCCTTGCCGTCATAGACCAGTTCCTCGGATGTCAGCCAGCCAGCCCCCTGGATAAAGGCCCCTTCGACCTGGCCTAGATCGATGGTCGGGTTGAGGCTGTCGCCCACGTCATGCAGCAGATCGGCGCGGGTCATCTTATATTCGCCGGTCAGCGTGTCGACCAGCACCTCGGCCACCGCCGCGCCATAGGCGTAATAGTAGAAGGGCCGACCGCTGAACGTCGCCCGGTCGAACCAGATTTTTGGCGTGCGATAGTAACCGGCGGCAGACAGAGAGACGCGGTTGAAATGCGCTTTCTTGGCAAGCTCTCCAAAGCTCAAGGATTTATCGCCGCCGAAGACGCGCCCGTCTTTGAAGGTGATGGCCTCCACCGCCACGCCAAACTCCGCTGCCGCCACCCCGGCCAGCCGCCCTCGCAACTCGATCGCTGCGGCTTGAGCGGCCTTGCCATTGAGGTCGGCACCGCTGGAGGCCGCCGTCGCGGAGGTATTAGGCACCTTGTCGGTCGTGGTCGCGGTGATGCGCACCTGTTCCAGCGGTACGCCGAACTCGGTTGCAACCACCTGGGCGACCTTGATGAACAGCCCCTGCCCCATCTCGGTCCCGCCATGGTTCAGTTGGATCGAACCGTCGGTATAGATGTGGATCAGCGCGCCCGCCTGATTGAGGAAGGTGGTGGTGAAGGAGATGCCGAACTTCACCGGGGTCAGCGCGAGCCCTTTTTTCAGCACCGGCGATGAGGCGTTGAAGGCCGCGATTTCCGCCCGACGCCTGCCATAATCCGCCCAGTCGGCCAGCTCTGCGATAATCTCCGGCGCGATATTATCCTCAACCGTCTGGCCATAGGGGGTCGTGTCACGCGGCGACGAGCCATAGAGGTTGGCTTCGCGCACGGCCAGCGGATCGAGCTTCAGATGGCGGGCGATCTCGTCCAGCACCAACTCGATGGCGAACATGCCCTGGGGGCCGCCGAAGCCGCGGAAGGCGGTGTTGGAGACCGTATGAGTCTTCAGGCGGTACGACACCACCTCCACATCTTCCAGGAAATAGCAGTTGTCGGCATGGAACATCGCCCGGTCGTTGATCGCGCCCGACAGATCCGGGGAAAAGCCGCAGCGCGAGGCCAGCATGAGCTTCAGGCCCTGGATCGTCCCGGCAGCATCGAAACCGACGTCATAATCGATCAGGAAGTCATGGCGCTTGCCGGTCATCACCATGTCGTCGTCACGGTCGAGGCGCACCTTCACCGCGCGCTTCAGCGTCGTCGCGGCAAGGGCGGCGGCGGCGGCAAACAGCGATGCCTGGGTTTCCTTGCCCCCGAAGCCGCCGCCCATGCGCCGGACTTCCACCGTCACCAGGGCATCGGGAATAGCCAGCGCCCGGGCAACCAAATGCTGCACTTCGGAAGGATGCTGGGTCGAACAATGGACAAGCACCGCGCCATCTTCGCCCGGAACGGCCAGCGACACCTGACCTTCGAGATAGAAGTGATCCTGCCCGCCCAGGGCAACCCGACCTGACAGGCGCTGCGGCGCCTTTGTCAGCGCCGCTGGAGCGTCGCCGCGTTTCATGGTTTCGGTCGGCAGCAGATGAGAGTCAGCCGCTAGTGCCTGTTCGATGGTGATGAGCGCGGGCAATTCTTCTGCCTCCACCACCGCCTGTTTGGCAGCGGCGCGCGCCGTCTTCATATCAGCGGCGACCACCAGGAACAGTGCTTGTCCGGCATATTCGACGAGGCTGTCGGCAAAGATGATATCGCCCTTCAGCACCGGCCCCACGTCGTTGACGCCGGGGATATCCGCCGCTGCGAAGACGCCGACGACGCCGGGATAGGTGCGCACCGCCGCCAGATCGATGCGTGTGATCCGGGCATGGGCCCATTTGCTCTGAGCCAGATATCCGACCAGCGTGCCATGGGGCTCGGGGATATCATCCGTATAGATCGCCTGCCCCGTCACATGTTTGACGGCGCTGTCATGCAGGCGTGAGGTGCCGACGCTCATGTCATGCCACTCCCTTACGCGGATCGAGCCGGGTTCCCGCTTCACAGTTCTGCGCCAGATAGAAGCGCCACAGGCAATTTCGCGCCACGGTCAGGCGATAGTCGGCACTGGCCCGCATGTCCGTCATCGGCTGATAATCCTCGCCCAGGGCCGCCATCGCGGCCTGGATGCCCGGCGCTCCGAAAGGTTTCCCGACGAGTGCGGCCTCGGCTTTGGGCGCCCGGGCAGGCGTCCCCGCCATACCGCCATGGACGATCCGTGCTTGGCTGATCGTCTCGCCACTTACCGTCAGGCAATAGGCCGGGCAGACCGCCGAGATATCCTGATCGAACCGCTTGGAAATCTTGTAGGTCGCAAAAATCTGCCCCTCGCCGAGGCGTGGCACCGTCACCGCCTCCAAGATTTCATCCGGCCCCAGCGCTGTCTTGCGATAGGCGATGTAGAAATCTTCGAGCGGCATCGACCGTTTACCGCCCGGCCCGGCCAGATGCAGCGTGGCACCCAGGGCAATGAGGGCGGGCATGCTATCCCCGATGGGCGAGCCATTGGCGATATTGCCGCCCAGGGTTCCGGCGGCCCGCACCTGGGTCGATCCGATGCGGCGTACCAGTTCACCCAGATCCGGATGGATCTTGGCCAGCACCGGCAGCGCGTCTTGGAAGGTCACCGCAGCACCGATGGTGACACTGGTTTCGCTTTCCTCGATCCGCAGCAACTCCGGTACGCGGCCCAGGTAAATCACGGGGTCGAGGCGCCGATGCTGCTTCGTGACCCACAGGCCGACATCGGTTCCCCCAGCAAGCAGGGTTGCCTGCGGGAAACGGCGGCGCAGCACCAGTGCTTCGGTCAACGACACGGGACTCAGAAAGCTGCCATCCGCGCCCTTGATCTCAAGATCGCCCGCGTTTGCGGCCCAAGCGCCCAACTGTTCAGCGGCAGTCTGCTCATAATGCTTCTGATGATCGGGAATCGGCAGCGGAGCAGCCTTGGCAGCGGCATCCAGGATCGGGCGATAGCCGGTACAGCGGCAGAGATTGCCCGCCAATTGATCGCTGACAGCCTCCGGCGTGGCCTCGTGGCCTTCGCGATGGAAACTATAGAGCGCCATGACAAAACCCGGCGTACAGAAGCCACATTGCGCGCCGCCGCCTTCCGCCATCGCCTGCTGCACAGGGTGCAGGGCGCCGCTTACGGGATCCGCCAGATCTTCGACCGTAATCAGTTGTTTGCCGTCGAGAGAGCCGAGGAACTGGATGCAGGCATTGACCGGCTTATAGCGCACCCCGCCCCGGCCATCGGCTTCACCAACGACGACCGAACAGGCGCCGCAGTCACCTTCGGCACAGCCTTCCTTGGTGCCGCGCCGCCGCTCCTCTTCGCGCAAAAACTCAAGGACCGTGCGGTTCGGGTCATCTACCCGAACCTCGCGAACCTCACTGCCCAGAAGAAAGCGGATCGTCTCGCCCATTAGCTCGAACCCATCTTATAACTTTGACCGATTGGTCAAAGTGTGAGCCTCGTCACAAGGGTTGGCAAGCAAGAACTGTGTCAGTGCTGACGCTGGGGGGTCAACGGGCCTTCTGTCTTGGGCGAGGGCTCGCGGTCTTTGGGGTCTTCGTCCGGGACAAACGGGATATTCAGATCATCACCCCCCAGGGGAGTATCTGGCTTCCGGTCGGGTGTCGGGATGGATTTGGGGGAAATCTGGGTCATCGGTTGCCTCCTGAGATCTACCTCTGGAGACAACCGATGACCGACCGATCTGTTTCGAGGTGAGTCGAAAAAACGGCACTACTCCCGCAGCGTATCCGCCACCAGGGCATTTGCATGGCCATGCCCCATGCCGTGCTCTTCTTTCAGCCAAGCGACAAGTTCCATATGTTTCTTGCCGCTTTGCGCGCGAATCAGGGCCTTCCACTCCGCAATTGGGCGGCCGTATTTGGCCTCAATAGACGGAAAATAAGAGGCGGGGCCTTTGACTGTTTCTTTTGTCATCCCCATCAAACCAGCATCAGCACCGGATAACGGCGCCATTCCGGTTCGGCATGCCGCGCGCAGTTCTGCAGGATGAAATGCAGGACGGCCTGCTGATCGCCGAGCTTGTCCGGATTGGCGGCTTTCCAAGCGTCGAACTTCGCCTTTAGCGCTGGTTCGCTCGCCAGCATATCGGCAGCGGTATCCTCGAAGACATAGTCGGAGATGGCTTCTTTCTTCTCCAGGATCGAATTGAAAAAGCCCCAGCGGAAGAAACTGTCGTGGGCCTGGGGCTCCAGGGTTTCGACGGCATAGCGGGCATTGTCCTGGTCCAGCGACAGGATCCAGTCGCCTTTATTCAGGGTGAAGCTGCCGGTATGGGTTTCAAGCGCCACCGCGTCATGGAACATATGGCCTTCATAGGCCTGCGGCCGGGTGGTGAGGTCGCCGATGCGATAATAGCGCGCCTCCACCTGCCGGGGCGCTTCGACCCGTGTCATCACGAGGCCGTTCCATTGCAGACGCTCGACAATTTCGCGCCACTGCTGCGGAATCACATAGGCCTTGGGCGCCTGGACGATTGTCTCGGGTAGGAAATTGGTGAAGTAGGGAATGTCCTTTTCCCAGGGCTTCGTGCGGTCATAGGAAAGCCGGGTGTATGTACCCAGCACGCTGGCATGGTACCGCGCCTCATAACCCTTGAAGCGGAAAGAGGACGGGTTGGCTTCATCCATCCGCCAGGTGACCGGCCAATCCGTCTGCTTGCGCTGGGTGTCCTTGGCGGCGCGGCGCAGGCGCTGGATTTCGCCCGCGTGTTTCACCGTGAAATCGCGGGTCACATCCAGCAGCGCCCGGATCGACTCATACCGATCCTTATAGGGCTTCAGCATGTGGGTTTCGGGCATGAAGCCGATGATGTTATGCAGAGCCGTGAAGCCGGTAGAGAAGCGCGGCACTTCCAGGAAATCGGCGATACCATCGTCCGGCGTCTGCTTGACCGGGTTTACATAGGGTGTCGTCGGCCAGCCACGCGCCTCCATCCCCGCATAGACCTCCGGCAGCATCTTTGCCCGCAGGAAAGAACCGAGGCCCGCGCCCAGCTTGTCCGCCTGGGTATGGATCAGGGTCATCGTGTAGCTGTAGTCGGCGCCGTTCGACGTGTGGGTATCCACCATCACATCCGGGTCCCAGTCGGTGATCAGCTGATTGAAAAAACGCGCGTTCAGCGTGTCGCACTTAATGAAGTCGCGGTTGAGGTCGAGGTGACGGCTGTTGCCGCGAAAACCAAACTCCTCCGGCCCGACCTGATTGGGGCGGGAAGTGGTGGCGCGGTTCATCGCGCCGTCGACATTATAGACCGGCACGAACAGCAGCACCGTCTTGCCGAGCGACGCCAGCATCTCCGGCTTCATGCAGAGATCCCGCACAATGGCCATGCAGGCGTCGATGCCTTCCGGCTCGCCCGGATGGATGCCGTTGTTGTTGAAGAAGATGGGGCGGCCTGCCTGCTTGATCGCCTCGCGCTCGAAGACCCCATCCGCGCTCACGACGCCGACATGCAGCGGGAAGCCGGCGTCCGACACCGCGATCTGGCGGAACTGCAGCACCTTGGGATAGCGCTTCGCCAGCTCTTCATAGAAGGCGATGCAATCGGCCAGCAGCGTGGTCTGATTCTGATTTCCGCGTTCGTAAGGGGTGCGCAGTTCTTGGGTCATGATCTCTTCCGTCAGGGGCGGTCAACGAGCAACACGAGGCAGAGACCCTATCGCCAGGGCTCAGGTGTGACAATGGACCGAACTCGTAATACATACAGTTATCGGGAGACGACTCCGCCCCCTATCGTTTGATCACGCACATTCGATGAAATTTGAACGGGGTACCCGTGATGAAGACAGAACGCTCCGTTCAAACTTCCTCCAGCTCCAGTTTTACGGAGCTGGCGCTCACCATGGCCGTCACGGCAATGGTCTTTGGCGTAGGCGCTGGTTTTACGACCTGGGTAATGGTCGCGATCAAGATAGCGTAGGTTCCTCTCTGTGGCGTGATGAACGGATGGCCCCGGTGACGACCGGGGCCATTTCTTTTGCCGGAACCCTGTGCAACGCAACCCTGGCGCTAAGACGATCCGTCCCGCTGGACTAGCTTGAACTAGGCAGCTTACCTTGAGCAGAGAAGTTCGAGGAAACCTGCGGACATACAGTAAGCCACGCGAAGGGAAATCATGACTCTGCCTAACGTCTTCTTTGGGCTCGTTGCGCTTTCCACCCTGGTCGCTGGTGCCGCTTTCGCTGAACCCTCGTCGTTCCAGCAGTCGTGTGACCGCATCCAGCTCGATGCCAACGACACCAGCGTCTGGATCACCGCCCAATGCCGCACCATGCGGGGTGACTTCAAACGGACCTCTTATGAACTGCGGGGCATCGCCAACATCGACGGCCAGTTGCGCCAGGAGCGTAAGCGGGAAACCTCCTTCCAGCGCAGTTGCCGGGACATCTCGCTCAAATGGACCGAGAAGAACGTGCAGATCTTGGCGCTCTGCAAGACCATGTCGGGGGCCGAGCGGCGTACCTCCTTCACCCTGAATGACATCCAGAATAATGACGGTAAACTGATGGTCGCCCGCTGACCCAAAAACCCTTCGGTCGGGACCGAAGCATTCTCCGCCGCTTTTCCCCACGCCTCCTGGCACACTCCGGTCAGCCAAGGAGAAGCCCATGCCATTCGACCCCGTCCTGATCGCCGTCATCGCCGCCGTTTTTCTGCTGGCAGGTTATGTGAAGGGCGTGATCGGCCTTGGGCTGCCCACGATCTCCGTCGGGCTTCTGAGTCTTGTCATGGCCCCGGCACAGGCGGCGGCCCTGCTGATCGTCCCCTCCACCATCACGAATATTCAGCAGATGCGTCCGGCGGCGACCCTCTGGCCGCTGACAAAGCGTCTCTGGCCGATGTTGGCCGGGATCGTGGCTGGAACCTGGGCAGGCAGCGGGCTGATCGCGGGATCCACCGCACCCTGGGCGGCGGCGGCTTTAGGAGCTGCGCTGATCCTTTATGCCGGGCTGGGTCTGGCAAAAATCCAGTTCAAGGTGGCGCCGCGGCACGAAGGCTGGCTCGCCCCTCTGATCGGGGCCGTCACCGGGGTGATCACGGCGGCGACCGGGGTCTTTGTCATTCCCGCCGTCCCCTACCTCCAGGCCATCGGGATGGAAAAGGACGAACTGGTCCAGGCGCTGGGCCTGTCGTTCTTTGTCTCGACCCTGGCCCTGGGCGCGACGCTGGGCGGCAATTTTGCGGCGGAGCTTGCCTGGGGATCACTGCTGACGCTGATCCCCGCCCTGGTCGGGCAATATGCAGGGCAAGCGACGCGCGCCCGGATCGACGCCGCCGTCTTCAAACGCTGGTTTCTGTTGGGGTTACTCGCCCTGGGTGTCGTGCTGGCCAGCCGTTTCTGACGGGATCAGATAACGGATCTCCAGGATCTCCAGCTTCTGGGCGCCGCCGGGAGAGCGCAGCACCACCTCGTCGCCGACTTTCCGTTTCCAGAAAGCGCGGGCGATGGGGCAGATCCAACTGACTTTCCCCGCTTCGGCATCGGTCTCGTCGACCCCGACCAGGGTTACCGTGGCCTCTTTGTCCTCGGCATCCACATAGGTGACGGTCGCGCCGAACAGCACGAAATCGAGATGCTGCTGGCGGGCCGGATCCACCGCCTCGGCAATGGCCAGACGCTTGGTCAGGAAGCGGACGCGGCGGTCGATCTCGCGCAGGCGCTTCTTGCCGTAGATATAGTCGCCATTCTCCGAACGGTCACCATTGCCCGCCGCCCAGGAGACGACCTCCACGATCTTCGGCCGCTCCACCCGCAACAGGTGCTTCAACTCGTCCTGCAGGCGTTTGAAGCCCTGCGGCGTGATGTAGTTCTTGGTGCCGGTCGGCAGGGCGAAGGCAGGATCCTCGTCCGCCTCGTCATCCTGCATATCCGGTTCGTCGTAGTTCTCGCTCAACAGGGCTATCCCGATCTATCCGCCTGCGGCTATCCCCCCTTCCCCGCCCCGCACCGACCAGGAAGTCAGTCGTCGTTCGATCAAGGCTGCCGCCAAATACATGGCAACCCCCATGAAGGCGATGATCATCAACCCGGCGAAGACCAGCGGCACCCGGAAGGAGGAGGAGGCCGAAAGCATCAGATAGCCGATCCCCTGGTTGCTCGCCACCGTTTCCGAGATCACCGACCCGACGAACGCCAGCGTGATCGATACTTTAAGGGACGCAAAGAAATAGGGCATGGAGCGCGGCAAGCCGACCTTCATCAGGATATCCCGGCGGGTCGCGCCAAGCGACCGCAGCACGTCCTGAAGCTCGGGCTCAAGCGTTGCGATCCCGGTCGCCACATTGACGACGATGGGAAAGAAGGAGATCAGGAAGGCCGTGATGATCGCCGGCACCGTGCCGATGCCGAACCACATCACCAGCACCGGCACCAGCGCCACCTTGGGCAATGAATTGAAGCCGATCATGATCGGGTTGATCGCCCGGTAGAGCGTTGGCGACGCCCCCACCGCCACTCCAAGCGCAAGGCCGAAGACGACGGCAATCAGAAACCCCACCACTGTCGTATAGAGCGTATGGGAGGCGTTCAGCCAGATGCCGTCCCAATATTGCCAGGTCGCGACCGCAATAGCGCTGGGTGCAGGCAGGATGAATTCGGGGATCGCCAGCCCCCGGCAGAGGATCTCCCAGACGACGAACAGTCCAATCGCGGTCACCCAGGGCAGCGCCCAGCCTTTGCGCAGCTTCATCCTCATGTCAGGCGTCCTTCGCGGGCATCGCCGATCTTGGAGCGCAGTTCATGCACCAGATCGTTGAATTCGGGCGTATAGCGGTCATCCAGGCGACGGGGACGCGGCAAGGGATTCTGGCGGCTCCAGGCGATGCGGCCGGGGCGGCTGGTGATGACATGCACCGTATCGGCCAGCATGGTGGCTTCCTGCAGATCGTGGGTCACAAGGATGCAGGTGAATTTCTGCTCCAACCACAGGGCCTGCAGCGTCTCCCACAGTTCCTCGCGGGTGAAGGTATCCAGTGCCCCGAACGGCTCGTCCAGCAGCAGCAGCTCGGGTTCATGGATCAGTGCCCGGCAGATGGAGACACGCTGCTGCATGCCGCCTGACAGCTGCCAGGGGAAATGATCCTCGAACCCCTTCAGCCCGACCTTGGCAAAGAGGGCGCGGGCCCGCTCCACATAGGCAGGCTTATCCTTGCGGAAGCTCCTGCGATAAGGCTGCACCACTTCGAGCGGGAGCAGCACATTGTCGATGGCCGTCCGCCAGGGTAGAAGCGTCGCGTTCTGGAAGGCCATGCCGACGATCTTCAGCGGCCCGGTGACTTCCTTGCCCGCAACCGTGATCCCCCCGGTCGAGGGGCGACGCAGGCCGGAGACAAGCTTGAGCAAGGTGGACTTGCCGCAGCCCGACGGACCGACCACGGCGACAAAATCGCCGCGGTTGATCCGCATGGTTACATCGGTCAAGGCCAGGACGCCGGTGCCATCGTCGCCATAGGTCAGGCTGGCCTGATCGATGGCGACGAACCCGTGGCCCGGCAAAACATGGGCCGCCGGACTGCTCGTCACGGCAGCATCCGTTCAGCCGCAGGCGGCAGGAAGGAGGCGTCGAACACCTTGTCCGGCGCCGGCGGGGTCGCGAGGCCAGCCGACAGAGCCACCTGATCGATGGAACGCGCAAGGCGCCCGGCATCCACACCGCCGATGCCATTCTTCTTGGCATCCGGCGTGACGATGTTGGTCTTGATCGCAATGTCGAGACGTTCGGCTTCAAGCGCCTCGTCGATCAGCGGATCCTTCTTTTTGGTCGCGGCGATACCGGCCTTCGGATCGGCGATCATATCCTTGATCCCCTTCACCGTCGCTTTGATGAAGCCGGTGACGAGCTTGGGCTGCTCGGCCGCGAACTTCGGCGAGACGATGATGCCATTGCCATAGAAATCCATCCCGAAGTCGGAATAGCGCATGACGACAATATCTTCGGGTTTCGCACCCTTGGCCTTCAGGTCGAGGAAGGAGGAGAAGTAATGGCCGGAGATGAAATCGACCTGTTTCTGCACCAGCATCACCTCGCGCAAGGCCGGATCCATATTCTTGCGCGGCACGCCTGCCGGATCGATGCCAACCTGCTTGGCAAAGGCCGGGAAAAGCTTATAGGAGGCATCGAACACCGGAGCGCCCAGGGTCTTACCCGCCAGATCCTTGGGGGAGGTGATGCCGCTGCCCTTCAAGGCATAGACACCGAAGGGTGCGAAGTCATAGACGGACATGACCGCCTTGATCTCTTTGCCTGCATTGGCGGCATTATATTCGATCAGGGCGTTGATATCGGCAAAGCCCAGCTCGTAAGCGCCGCTGGCGACCCGGTTCACCGCACCTGCCGAGCCCTGGCCACTATCGATGGTGATGTCGATGCCTTCGGCCTTGTAATAGCCCTTGTCGGCGGCGATCAGAAAGAAGGACGTCGGCCCCTGGAATTTCCAGTCGAGCGTCAGCTTCACGGCTGTCTGCGCGAAAGCGCCACCCGCGATCAACGACAGCGCCACACCCGCCAGCAATCCCTTTATCGACATCGACCCGTCCCCCGTTTGATGAAACTTCAGTGACGGGTTAGAGCAAGGGGCGGGCCAAGAGACCGAAGAGATAGTCGTCATCCCGGGGCTTGATCCCGGGATCTCCTCCGGGAGCTTGTCCATTGCTATCAAAGATAAAGCAGAAACGCCTTTGGAGGAGATCCCGGGATCAAGTCCCGGGATGACGAGCCTAATTTGGCAAGGCGGCTTTTTAAGCCATCGCCCAAATCTTAGGCACCCTTATACGGATGCTTCTCCCGCCAATGCTTGGCGATGGCATCGCGCCGGCAGACCCAGACCCGGTCATGCTGGGCGATATGCTCCAGGAACCGGCGCAGACCCATGATGCGACCCGGCCTTCCGATCAGGCGGCAATGCAGGCCGATGGACATCATCTTCGGCGCCTCGTCCCCTTCCAGATAGAGGGCATCGAAGGCATCGCGCAGATAGGTGAAGAACTGCTCGCCGGTATTGAAGCCCTGGTTCGTCGCAAAACGCATGTCGTTGGCGTCGAGCGTATAGGGAATGATCAGATGCGGCTTGCCCGACACTTTCTCCCAATAGGGCAGATCATCGGCGTAATTGTCGGAGCTATAGAGCAGGAAATCCGCGCCCTCCTCGGCATTCACCCGCAGGGTATTGGGCGAGGCGCGGCCCGTGTACCAGCCCACCGGCTTGGCGCCCGTAAGCTTCTCGATAGCGGCCGTGGCAAGGCGGAAATGCTCGCGCTCTACCGCTTCCGGGATATGCTGATAGTCGATCCAGCGATAGCCGTGGCTTGCGACCTCATGCCCCAGGTCGACAAAGATCTTGCCCAGATCGGGATAACGTTCCAGCGCCGAGGCGACGGCATAGACGGTCAGCGGGTGCTTGAACTCCTCGAACAGCCTCAAGATCCGCCAAAGACCGGCGCGGCTGCCGTACTCGTAGATCGATTCCATATTCATGTTGCGCGCGCCGGGGATCATCGGGGCGCCGATGATTTCAGACAGGAAAGCCTCGGACGTCGGATCGCCATGCAGGACGTTGTTCTCGCCGCCCTCCTCGTAGTTCAGCACGAATTGCACGGCGACCTTGGCGCGGCCCGGCCAATCGGCAAAAGGAACATCGCGGCCATAGCCGATCATGTCGCGGGGATAGGCGCCGGGAGTGCTCATCGTGCTTGGCCTCTGATTTGCTGGGTCTCGAAGATAACAGCGCAATTGTATACAATCTTGCAAGTGCGCTTTGATCCTGACTAGCAAAACCCTGACCAATCGGTCAGACTAAAGAAAACACGTCAAACAAGGGTCGGACGGGAATGGAAGCCTATATTGCCGATTGGCTGAACATGCTGGTGCGCTGGGTGCATTTGATCACCGGCATCGCCTGGATCGGCTCGTCCTTCTATTTCGTCTGGCTGGATAATCACCTGGAGCCGCGGGAAGAAAACGACGACCCGCGCCTGCATGGGCAGCTTTGGAGCGTCCATGGCGGCGGCTTCTATAACAGCCGCAAGTTCCTGAAAGGCCCCGGCTTCATCCCCGGCACTCTGCATTGGTTCAAGTACGAAGCTTATTTCACCTGGCTGTCGGGCTTCTCGCTGCTCGCCATCGTCTATTACTGGGGCGCCTCGACCTTTCTGATCGATCCCGCGATTGCGGATCTTACACCCTGGCAGGGCATCGCCATTTCGGTAGGTAGCCTTGCTTTGGGCTATATCGCCTATGATCTGCTGTGCCGGACGAAGCTGGTCGAGAGCGGAATGGATTTCCTGGCCATCGGCGTGCCGCTGCTGATCCTGGTCGCCCTGGGCTATTCGCTGGTTTTCTCGGGCCGCGCGGCCTATCTGCATACCGGCGCCCTGATTGGCACCATCATGGTCGCCAACGTCTTCTTCGTGATCATCCCTGGCCAGAAGAAGATGGTCGCCGCGATTGCGCGGGGCGAGGAACCCGACCCCCTACCCGGCATCCGGGGCAAGCAGCGCTCGATGCACAATAACTATCTGACGCTGCCAGTGCTGTTCATCATGATCAGCAACCATTTCCCCATGACCTATGGCCATCCGCATTCCTGGGCGATTCTGGGGGCGATCATCGTCGCGGGCATGCTGATCCGCCACTTTTTCAACCTGCGCCATAAGGGCAAGATCGTGTGGCAGCTGCCGGTGGGGGGCGCGCTGATCTTCGCTGCGATCTTCGCCTATCTGATCCCGCGCGAGAATGCGGGCCTGCCGCCCCTGCCCCAGGTCGCCGCCGAACGGGCTACTTTTGAAACAATCCATGGCATCATGACTCAGCGCTGCACCGCCTGCCATGCAGCCAAGCCGACACAGGCAGGTATCGCAGGGGCACCGGCAGGTGTCCGCCTGGAGAGCGCGGCCGATATCAAGCGCTGGGCAGGCCGTATCAACGAGATGTCGGTAATCCGCCGCACCATGCCCCAGGGCAATATCACCGGCATGACAGACGAAGAACGCGCTTTGGTGAAGGCTTGGTTCGAGAGCGGTGCAAAAGCCGACTAGACCTAGAAGCAGTCGATCCGGACCAGTTGGCCGTCCTTGTGTGTGAAATATTCGGTGCAGCCGGGCGCCCCGACCATCGAGGGGCGCTTACCATATTCCGAAGCTGTCAGAAACTCCCCGGCCGACGTCCGGCCATCGCCGTTCCAATCCATCTCCCGCCAGGAATAGCCCTGCAGCACATTCAGTGCGATCACCAGACAGGAGATCGCCAGGGTGGATGCCAGGGAAAAGATCAGGATACGGTTGCGCATAACTTCTTATAGCCGCGCATCCAGACGGAAATATGGCTTAACACAAACAAAAAGCCCCGCTGTTGCCAGCGGGGCTTTCCGTGATTTCTTCGCGGCTTATTAGCGCGAGTAGAATTCGACGACCAGGTTCGGTTCCATCTGGACCGGGTACGGCACGTCGGCCAGCTTCGGAGCGCGCACGAAGCGGCCCTTCAGCGCCTTGGCATCGAACTCGATGTATTCCGGAACGTCGCGCTCACCCGAGGCAACCGATTCCAGAACGATAGCCAGCTGCTTGGAACGCGAGCGGACTTCGATCTCGTCGCCATCACGAACCTGATAGGACGGGATGTTCAGGCGCTTGCCGTTGACCAGCACGTGGCCATGGCTGACGAACTGACGGGCAGCGAACGGGGTCGGAGCCAGCTTGGTGCGATAGATAACGGCGTCGAGGCGGCGTTCCAGCAGACCGATGAGGTTCTCGCCGGTGTCGCCCTTGCGGCGCGATGCTTCGACATAGAGCTTGCGGAAAGCGCGCTCGCCGATGTTGCCGTAGTAGCCCTTGAGCTTCTGCTTGGCCTGCAGCTGAACGCCGTAGTCCGACAGCTTCTTGCGACGCTGGCCGTGCTGGCCGGGGCCGCCTTCGCGCTTGTTGACCGGCGACTTGGCACGGCCCCAGAGGTTCACGCCAAGGCGGCGATTAATTTTATACTTTGATTCTGCGCGTTTGGTCATTTGACTCTACCTTAGTTAAACGCCTTCGCGTTCCACTGCCCCCATGGCAGCCGGATAGACGGGGACTGACGTCCCGTCTCGCGGAAGAGCGCGCACTATATCGAGTGATCCTTACGAGTCAATCGAATGTGTTGGATTATCGCGGTTTCCGCTTAGCCAGCCGCTTGGTGACCAGTTCGGTCAGCATGCCGTGCATCGTCCGCACTTCTTGATCAGTCGCCTGGGTACGATAGAGCAATGCATGAATATTGCGGATCATCGCCGGGCGCATCTGAGCAACCCGCAGGAAGCCTGCTTCGTCCAGTTCCGCCACCAAACGGTCGACAAAACTCATCAGATGCTGCCGGTTCGCGATGTCGCTTTCGTTGGAGCGCAGTTCGGTCGCCGGAACCTCGACGCCATGCCGCATCCACTCGTAACCGATCAGCAGAACGGCCTGGGCTAGATTGAGGGAAGCAAACTCGGGATTGACCGGCACGGTAATCACCGCATCGACGACGGCGAGGTCATCATTGACCAGCCCCATCCGCTCCGGCCCGAACAGCACCCCGACCTGCCGACCGGCGGCGACATGGGCGCGCATCTCGATCCCTGCCTGTTCTGGCGTGATGATCCGACGCACCAGATCGCGCGGGCGGGCGCTGGTGGCATAGACGACCTGGAGGTCCGCCGTCGCCTCGGTCAAGGACCGGCAGACCTTGGCGGCCTTCAACACTTTGTCAGCCCCCGAAGCAAGCGCACTGGCCCGATCCGACGGCCATTCCGGCTTCGGATTGACGAGGCGCATACGGTCCAGGCCGAAATTCAGCATGGCGCGGGCGGCACTGCCGATATTATCGGCCAGCTGGGTTTCGACCAGGATGAACGCGGGCGAAGCCGCGGGGAAGTTTTCTTCTGTCGTCATGGCGGTCCCGTCTCTATCACGGCCTTACCCTTACGTCATCCCACCATGCGCCCTCATGCCCCCCATGCGCCTCGGGCAGGGCTCAGGCCGTCCTACTGTGGGAATCCGCAGGAGAAAATCCTTGCCCGAACGGTCAAGGTTAATTGGACCGAAGTTGAACCCTCTCTCTGGGACAAAAGCCCATGTCGATGGTCGCACTTGAAGATAAGATGAATACGGAACGCACCTTTTGGATTCTAGGTGTCGGCATTGTTGCAGCCCTTATCGTCGCGACCCAGACTGCAGCTGAAATCTTCATCGGTCCTGTCAAAGCCTATTGGAGCTATGTGGGGATCGGCATGGGGTTGAGCTTTGCGGCACTGGGCTGGTTTGGGGCGAAGTGGCGGAAGGTGCGACAGCGCCAGACGCGCCAGGACACCCAGGGTGAGTTTGTCCGGAAGGTCCTGGACGAGAAATCCTATACCCTGCTCTACCAGCCGATCTGCGATATCAATACCGGCGCGATCCTGGCCTGCGAGGCGCTGGTCCGCCTGCGCCAGGACGATGGCTCCCTGTCGTCCCCCTATCCGTTGCTGTCCGCTGCCGCCGTTTCCGAGATGGGCCCCACGGTCGGCTGCGCGATCCTCGATCAGCTCGCCGTGGACTGGCGCCATCACCGCCTGCAACTGCCGGTGACGCTGAATCTGTCGGTACGCGAACTTCGCAATTCGCGCCTGACGGCCCGTCTGATCGCCCATCGCGGTCTGCCACTGAATATCGAAGTGACGGAGAATGCGTTCCTGGATGACGCCGGTGTCGTGGAGCGGCTGCGTATGCTGCGGGCGCTGGGCTACAAGATCTATCTCGACGATTTCGGCACCGGTTTTTCCTCGATGACCCATCTGGCAGAGATGCCCATCGATGCCGTGAAGCTGGACCGCACGCTAGTACACCGCCTGCCGGAATCGTCCAAACATCGGAGCATCAGCCGCGCCATCGTCCATATGGCTCAAGGGCTGGGACTGCGCACTGTGGCCGAGGGTGTCGAGACCATGGCTGAGCTTGCCGAACTGAAAGCCATCGGTTGCGACACGGTCCAGGGTTATCTCTATGCCCACCCGATGGAAGCACGCGAGTTGGCGCATCGGGTCGAGCTAGGCCTGCCCCTCCTGGCAGCCTGATTCCCCCTTGCAGAAATGCGAATGCCCGGCCCGCGTGCCGGGCATTTTTCTTTTGCGGCGAAGCCGCTAGGCTGCCCCGGTCTTCTAACCGGAAGGATCCACCTGTGCCCGCCTACCAGACCCTGCCGCGCCTGCCCTTTGCCACCGCCCCCTCGCCCATTGAAGCTCTGCCGCGCCTCAGCGCCGCCCTGGGTGGTCCGCAGATCTTCGTAAAGCGTGACGACACCGTCGGCCCGGCGGGCGGCGGTAACAAGGCCCGCAAGCTCGAATTCCTGCTGGCCGACGCCAAAGCCAAGGGCGCCGATGTGATCTTGACCTGCGGCGCCCTGCAATCGAACCACGCGCGCCTGACAGCCGCCTGTGCCGCCAAGGTCGGAATCGACTGCGTTCTGGTCCTGCAGGATGCTGTCGACTGGCGGGAGCCGAACTACCGCGCCTCTGGCAATATGCTGCTCGATCCGCTGCTCGGCGCCAAAGTGATCGTGATCGATAACAGCGAGGATCTCCTGGCCCGCCTCGCCCTTGAGGCCGACAAACTGGCCACCGCAGGTCGCAAGCCCTATGCGATTCCGGTCGGCGGATCCAATGCCCTGGGCAGCCTGGGCTACGTCGAATGCGCGCGGGAGATCGCGGAGAGCGGCGAAACCTTCGATCGCATCGTGCTCGCCACCGGTTCGGGCGGGACGCAGGCAGGATTGCTGTTGGGCGCCGCGACCTTTGGCATCGCCGCCCCGATCCTGGGGATCAGCGTATCAAAATCGACCGAGAAGCAGGTAACCCTCGTCAGCGGCCTAATCGAGGCAGCGCGAGTCGCCCAACCCGATCTGGGCGAGGTTCCGGTCGGCAAAATCCTGGTCGACGACCGCCATTATCTGCCCGGCTATGGCATTCCTAACGAAGCCGTGCGCGAGGCTTTGAGCCTCTGTGCACGGCTGGAAGGGCTACTGCTGGACCCCGTCTATACCGGCAAGGGCATGGTCGGCCTGATCGCAGGCATCCGTGAGGGCAGCATCGGCAAGGACGAGCGCGTGCTGTTTCTGCATACCGGCGGCAGTGCGGGGCTTTACGCCTATTCGGAGTGGCTCAGTAAACCCCCGTCATCCCGGATTTGAATTCGGGGTTTCCAATCTTTTTTTGGGTCGTCACCCCGGGACTTGACCCCGGGGTCTCCTCCGGGCGCATTTCCACGCTGTCTCAGTAAACATTGGACAAGCCCTCGGAGGAGATCCCTTGGTCAAGCCACGGGATGACGAGTTCTCTTGGGAAACCTAGACCTTCCGCGCCAGCACCATCAGCGAACCGCCGAAGGGAAGGCCGCATCCCGTTTTCAGGATTGCGGTCTCCGCTCGGGTGGCCGCCCGAAAACTTGCCTCGACTAGGGGCGGTAGGCGCGCAACATCGCTGCCTGCATCCTTGGGCGATAACAGCCGCTTAGCAGCCATCAGGGGGAAAAGCGCGCTGTTCCAGTAACTGGCCCGCTGAACGCGGAAGCCATGAGCCGCCAGCAGCTTGCGCACGCCGCCCTCATAATAGCGGCGGGCGTTATGGACCCGGTGATCATGGGCGCTGAGCATCCATTGATAGGCGGGCAGGTTCATCAGCAGGGCACCGCCTGGTTTCAACACACGGGCGAATTCATCCAGCGCCGTTCCCTCTTCCACCGCCACATGGCACAGCACATCGCTGGAGGTGACGATATCGAAGCTTGCGGGCGCAAAGGGCATACCGTTGACGCTGCCGCAATAGATCTCGGCCCCTGATTTCTGACGGGCGATCACAGCCGCGCCGGGATCATACTCCAGCCCGACGCAGGAAATATCGGGGCGCGTGTCCGCCAACCGTTTCAGCCACCCCCCGGTGCCGCATCCGGCATCCAGGAGCTTCAGGGGACCATCGGGCAGGAACGCCTGCTGATTGTCGCGCAGAGCCTGGAACCACCAGAACTCATCTTCCCAGGCCGCCATTTTGGCGTATTCGTTGGCTTCCACGCAGCTCCCTTTCACTCCGGGGAGGCTCTTAGGCGGCCCCTACCCGTCAGAGACTGATTTTGTCTCGCATAAGCTTGTAGCACAGCACGTCGAGCAACGCATTGAACGAGGCGTCGATGACGTTCGGCGAGACACCCACCGTGGTCCAGCGCTCGCCCTTGCCGTTCTGGCTTTCGATCATGACGCGGGTGACGGCCTTGGTGCCGTCCTGGGGGGTCAGGATGCGGACCTTATAGTCGGTCAGATGAATGTCTTTGAGCGACGGATAGAAGGGCACTAGAGCCTTGCGCAGACCTTCGTCCAGCGCATTCACAGGGCCATTGCCGTCAGCCACGGTCATCTGCTGTTCACCCTTCACGGTCAGACGCACGGTGGCTTCGGACAGGGTGATCAGCTTGCCGAGCGCGTTCCAGCGCCGCTCATCGATGACGCGGAAGGAATTGATCGTGAAATAATCCGGCACCTCGCCCAGCAGGCGGCGGGCCAGCAGCTCGAAGCTTGCCTCCGCACCATCATAGGCAAAGCCGTCGAACTCGCGCTCTTTGACCAGATTCACCAGCTCGCCGATGCGCTTGTCATCGGCCGGAATGACGATCCCCACGTCCCGGCAGCGCGAGAGGATGTTGGAACGTCCGGCCTGATCGGACACCAGGATCTTGCGCTGATTGCCGACCTTTTCCGGCTCGATATGCTCGTAGGTCTTGGGGTCTTTTTCGATCGCCGAGACATGCAACCCGCCCTTATGGGCGAAGGCATTCTCGCCCACATAGGCCGCATAGCGGTTGGGGGCACGATTGATCCGCTCGTCCAGCAGGCGGGAGATGGAGACGAGGTGCGTCAGCCCCTCCTCCGACACGCCGGTCTCGAAGCCCATCTTCAGCATCAGGGACGGCAGCAGCGCGACAAGATTTGCGTTCCCGCAGCGCTCGCCCAGACCATTCAAGGTCCCCTGTACGAGACGAACGCCAGAGCGCACAGCCGCAAGGCTGTTGGCCACCGCATTCTCGGTATCATTATGGGTATGGATGCCCAGACGCTCGCCGGGGATCACTTTGGCCACCGCCGCCACGATCCGCTCCACCTCGTCCGGCAAGGTCCCGCCATTGGTATCGCAGAGAGTCAGCCAACGCGCACCGGCTTCATAGGCGGCCTTCACACAATCGAGCGCATAGGTTGGATTTGCCTTGTAGCCATCGAAGAAATGCTCGGCATCCAGCTGCGCCTCGCGGCCCTTGGCTTTGAGATGCGCGATGCTATCGGCAATCATTTCGATATTGTCGGCGCGCGGAATGCCCAGCGCCACATCGACCTGAAAGTCCCAGGTCTTGCCGACGATGCAGACCGCAGGGGCCTCGCAATTGATCAGGGCGGACAGGCCGGGGTCGTTTTCCGGGCTGCGGCCGGGGCGCCGGGTCATGCCGAAGGCAGTCCAGGTCGCGCGTTTCAGTTTGGGCGGGTCGGCGAAGACGGCATCGTCGGTCGGATTGGCGCCGGGCCAGCCGCCCTCGACATAATCAATGCCGAGACGATCCAGGGCCTCGCTAATCGCAATCTTGTCGGCCGCCGAGAAATCCACGCCCTGGGTCTGCGCTCCGTCGCGCAAGGTGGTGTCGTAGAGATATACCCGGTCGGCCATGATCGCCTTCTACTTCCTTCCGATAAGACTTTTTCTTGTTGGAAGGATCCTTATAGCCCGCCCGTTGAGCAAGAGGGCATGAGCTTCCCTCGTGGCTGCCTTGAGGGAAGCTTCATCTGTGAGGCCGCCCATTCCACGAACCGGCATCATTCGGACAAAAGCCGTCATCCCGGCCGAAGAGCCGGGATCCCTTTTCGGTCCCAAGAGATCCCGCATCAAGTGCGGGATGACGATTCTTCTTAAAATCGCGAAAACTAATCTGGCATCAGGCCTTGCGCCAGGTCGTGCCGCTCGGGCCGTCTTCCAGCACGATGCCTTCGTCCGTCAGTTGCTTCCGGATCTCGTCGGCGCGGGCGAAGTTCTTGTCCTTGCGGGCCTGGATCCGGTCGGCGATCAGCCCTTCGATCCGCTCGGCATCACTATCGCTCTGACCACGGCGCAGCCAGGCTTCCGGCTCCTGCTGCAGCAGCCCCAGCAGATTGCCTGCCGACAGGATCTGCCCCTTCAGCATCGACTGTTCGAACCCATCGTCCGCCTTGTTGAGCTCGGTCACCATGGCGTGAAGAACGCTCAAGGCCAAGGGGGTGTTCAGGTCGTCAGAGAGCGCCGCGATAAAAGCTTCGGGCGGCGGAACCTCCAGTTCCTCGATCTCCTCGACCCGGCGCAGCGCCAGATAGAAGCGGTCGAGAATCGTGACGGCTTCCTGCAGCCCCTCCTCGGTCCAATCGAGCGGCTGACGGTAATGCGCCGTCATCAGCACAAGACGGATCGCCTCGCCCGGTGCGCGCTCCAGCAGGTCGCGGACGGTGAAGAAGTTGCCGACGGACTTCGACATCTTCTCGCCTTCGACCTGCAGCATGCCGTTGTGCAGCCAGTAGCGGGCAAGCGGCTCGCCCTTATGGGTGCATTTGCTCTGGGCCAGCTCGTTCTCATGGTGCGGGAAGATCAGATCATTGCCACCGCCATGGATATCGATGGTCGGACCCAGATGCTTCTGGATCATGGCCGAGCATTCGATATGCCAGCCCGGACGGCCATAGCCCCAGGGGCTGTCCCAGCCCGGCATATCCGGAGTCGACGGCTTCCAGAGCACGAAGTCGGCGGGATCCTTTTTATAGGGCGCGACATCGATACGGGCACCCGCGATCAGATCGTCGCGGCTGTGACCCGACAGTTTGCCGTAGTCGTCCATCGCAGCGACATGGAACAGCACATGGCCTTCGGCCTCATAGGCATAACCACCGGCAATCAAGGCCGCCGCCATGGCGATGATCTCGCCAATATGGTCGGTCACGCGCGGCATGATGTCGGGCGGCAGAACACCAAGCGCGCCGATATCATCGAGATACTGCTTCTCGGTTTCCGCCGTCAGTTCGCGGATCGAAACCCCAAGTTCCTTGGCGCGACGATTGATCTTGTCGTCCACGTCCGTGATGTTGCGGACATAGGTGACCTTGTCGAACTGGGTGCGCAGGAAGCGCGCCAGCACGTCGAACACCACGGCGGGACGTGCATTGCCGATATGGGCGCGGTCATACACCGTCGGTCCACAGACATAGAGGCTCACCTGCCCCGGTACCAGCGGGACGAATTCTTCTTTTTTGCGGGCGAGCGTATTGTGGAACTGCAACGGCACAGGTACGGCTTTCTTGACAGAGGACCTGAAAACGGTCTGGGGTTAGCCCCGAAATTATAGTCGGGTCGGCATTTTGACCAGACAATGCGCCGCGTCAAGCAAAGGGCTTCGTTATGTCCGCCTTTATCCTCGATCCACGCCTCGATGCCGACACGACCCTCCTCGGCCGCATGGGTATCTGCCGGGTGCTGCTGATGAATGACGCCCGTTATCCCTGGCTGATCCTGGTGCCGGAGCGCAATGGGCTGGCCGACCTGATCGACCTGACGCCCGAGGATGAAGCCGCAGTCTGGAAGAGCGTGCGGGCGGTGTCCGAAGCACTGAAATCCATCACCTCTCCCGTGAAGCTGAATGTCGGCGCGCTGGGCAATGTCGTCCGGCAACTTCATATCCATATCCTGGCCCGCTATGAAAGCGACGAAGCCTGGCCTGGACCTGTCTGGGGCAAGGGTACAGCCCGCCCCTATGAAGAAGCCGCCCGCGATGCCCTGATCGCCGCCTTGCGAAAAGCCCTGCCGGAGTTGATCCGATGAGCGACCATAAGATCACCGACGTTGCCGCCTTGGAGGCAATCTACGGGCTGCCGCGCGCGGCCTCGCTGACCAAGGAAGTGGATCGGCTGCTGCCGGTCTACCGCCGTTTCGTCGAAGCCGCGCCTTTCTGCGCGCTGGCCACTTCCGGCCCCGAAGGGTTGGATGTCTCGCCGCGCGGGGATGCCACTGGCTTCATCACGGTCGAAGATGACAAGACGCTCTATCTGCCCGACCGTGCAGGCAATAACCGCGTCGACAGCCTGCGCAACGTCATTCGCGATCCGCGTATCGCCCTGCTGTTTCTCATTCCCGGCATTGGCGAGACTTTCCGGATCAATGGCACAGCCGAAGTGCTGGTCGACCCGGCCTTGCTGGAGCGGTTTGCCGTCGAGGGTAAAAAGCCGCGCTCGGTGCTGAAGATCACCATCGAGACCGTCTTTTTCCAATGTTCGCGCGCCATCGTGCGCTCCGACCTGTGGAATCCGGAGAAGCATGTGGCCCGTGGCGACCTGCCCTCCGCCGGGCAGATCTTACAGGCTGTTTCCAAGGAAGCCTTTGATGGCGCCGCCTATGACGAAGCTTTGCCTAAGCGTGTTGCGGAAACCCTGTACTAAAGCATACAGGTAGCAATATCCTCTTAACGGTCGGCGCCTATACTTCGGCACCAGCCCAAACGGCAACAAGGCGGCAAGAATGGCCGAGGTCAAAAATTGGATGGAGCTTAACCGCGCCATCGTTAAATTGATTCGCGATCAATATGGGATCGACGAAGCGAAACTGACCCGTACTGCTGTCCTGGAATCCGATCTCGGCCTCAATTTGGAGCAGGTCGAGCAGATCCTCGAAATGATCACCGAGACCTTCGAAGTGAAGTTCCCCGACGGCACTCTCGACGAGGTGCTGCGTCTGGAGGAGCTTTGCCTGCTATCCAGCTGGATGCGCGGCCTCTATAAGCAGCCGCCTTTTGTGTCGGAAGGTTTCGCCGCCTCCTGCCGCTCGATCAATCCGGGCGCGACGGCGGCTTGATTCTTTAAGAATAAAACTCGTCATCCCAGGGCTTGACCCTGGGATCTAGCGTGGCCACACCGCGTCGAGATAGCGGCGGAAGGAGATCCCCGGATCAAGTCCGGGGATGACGTAACCTTTAAGGCAGGACTCAAGCAGCGAAGCGTTAGGCCAACGCAAAGAGGCTAACCTCAAGCCGCGAAGCGGTAGGCCAACACCAAGAGCCTAAACCGAGAAATACTTCGCCTGCGGATGCAGTAGCACAATCGCGCTGGTCGACTGCTCGGGGTGGAGCTGATCGCCTTCGGATAGAGCCAGGCCAATCTGGTCGGCGCCCAGCAGCTTCAATAGCTGCTTCTGGTCGGCGAGATTCGGGCAAGCAGGATAGCCGAAGGAGTAACGGCTGCCGCGATAGCCCTGCTTCAGCATCTGCTCCATCTCACGCGCGTCCTCAGCCGCAAAGCCAAGCTCGGCGCGGATACGCTTATGGACATATTCCGCCATCGCCTCGGCCAACTCGACGCCGATACCGTGGAGATAGAGATAATCCTGGTAGCGGTTTTCAGCGAACCAGTCGCGCGCCACTTCCGAAACGCGCTGCCCCATGGTGACGACCTGAAGGCCGATCACATCACGCTCGCCGTCCGTCACATCTCGGAAGAAGTCAGCGATGCAGAGGCCACCATCCTGCGCCTGACGCGGCAGGGTGAAACGGGCGCATTCGGTCACCCCATCTTCTTCGAAGAGGATCACGTCATTGCCGGTCGCGGCACACTTCCAATAGCCATAGACGGCCTGCGGCAGCAGGATGTCGTCTTTCTCACAAAGGTCCAGCATGCGCTTCAGGATCGGCTTCACCTCGGCCTGGGCCCAGGCTTTGTATTCGTCCAGCGACTTACCCATCTTCCGGAAGCCCCACTGGAATTGGTAGAGCATCGTCTCGTTCAGATAGGGTACCAGGGTCTTCACCGGCACACGGGCCAGCACGCGCGGCCCCCAGAAGGGCGGCACCGGCACGGTGACATCGCGCGATAGCTCGGCACGACGGGTACGAATTTCCTCGGCATCCACCGGACGCCGCTCGGCATTCGCCGCCTGCCCCAGCACGCGCTTTGTATTGGTCGGGCGTCCCGCACGTTTGGTGTTGGCTTCTTCGACATGGGCGTCAAAGGAATTGCCAACCACCTTGTCCATCAGCGATAGCCCATCGAAGGCATCGCGGGCATAGGCGACCCGGCTGCCGCCATAAGCAACGATGCAGTCTTCCTCGACGAACTTGCGGGTCAGCGCCGCGCCGCCCAGCAGCACGGGAATATCGACACCCTCGCGCTTCAGCTCTTCCAGGTTTTCGCGCATGATCACGGTCGATTTGACCAGCAGGCCCGACATGCCGATGGCGTCGGCCTTATGTTCCTTGGCGGCGGCCAGGATATTGGCAATCGGCTGCTTGATACCGAGGTTGACGACCCGATAGCCATTGTTGGTCAGGATGATATCGACAAGATTCTTGCCGATGTCATGGACATCGCCCTTCACCGTGGCGAGCACGATGGTGCCCTTCTCCTGCCCCTCGACCTTCTCCATGAAAGGTTCGAGATAAGCAACTGCGGCTTTCATCGTTTCGGCGGACTGCAGAACAAACGGCAGCTGCATCTTGCCTGCACCAAACAGCTCGCCCACGACCTTCATTCCGCCCAGCAGAAACTCGTTGATGATCGTCAGAGGCGGATGATCCTTCATCGCCTCTTCCAGATCTGCTTCCAGCCCCTGGCGGTCGCCATCGACGATACGTTCCTTCAGGCGCTCGTCCACCGCTTCCGGACGCACCTTGGCGACCTTGGCCTTTGCTGTGCGGCCTTCGAACAGCGCGATAAAGGCATGCAGCGGATCATAACCGTCTGCACGACGATCGAAGATCAGGTCTTCGGCGGTCTTCACTTCCTCGGCAGGAATCTGATGCAGCGGCATGATCTTGGAGACATGCACAATGGCGCCGGTGAGTCCGCGCTTCATCGCATGGTCGAGATAGACCGAATTCAGCACATGGCGGGCAGCGGCATTCAGACCGAAAGAGATATTGGAAAGACCCAGGATGATCTGGCATTCCGGCATTTCCTTCGAAATGCGTTCGATGGCTTCCAGCGTCCAGAGACCAAGTTTGCGGTCATCCTCGTTGCCGGTGCAGATCGTGAAGGTCAGCGGATCGAACATCAGATCCGACGGGTCGAGCCCATGGGTATTCACGGCATAATCATAGAGCCGCTTGGCGATACGCAGCTTGCTGTCGGTATCCTTGGCCATGCCCTCTTCGTCGATGGTGAGCGCGACGACGGCAGCGCCGAACTTCTTGGCCAGCTTAAGGCGCTTGTCAGCGGGTTCCTCGCCATCCTCGAAGTTGATCGAGTTGAGGATTGCCTTACCGCCGTAGAGCTTCAGAGAGGCTTCGAGCACCGGATATTCGGTCGAATCCATCACCAGCGGGGCATTGATGCTGCCGCGCATCCGGGTGATGACTTCGCTCATATCCGAAATTTCGTTACGGCCGACGAAGGCGGTGCAAACGTCGAGCGTATGGCTGCCCTCGCGCACCTGCTCACGCCCCATATCGACGCAGGCATCCCAGTCGCCGGCATCCTGCAGCTCGCGGAACTTCTTCGAGCCGTTGGCATTGCAGCGCTCACCGATGGAAAGATAGGCATTCTCCTGGCGCAGCGGCACCTGGCTGTAGAGCGAGGCGACAGAGGGGATCCAGACCGGCGAGCGCTTGATCGGCGCCGGGCGGATCTTGCCTTCGGGTGCCAGTTCACGCAGCAGCTCGTCCAGCGCACGGATATGGGCGGGCGTCGTGCCGCAGCAACCGCCGATGATGTTAAGGCCGTCCTCATTGATGAAACGCTTGATCCAAGCCTGAAGCTCGCCGGGGGTCAGCGGATAATGGGTCTTGCCATCCACCAGTTCGGGCAGGCCAGCGTTCGGCTGCACGGAGATCAGACCCGGCCAGTTTTCGCCGATCCACTTCACATGTTCAGCCATTTCCTGCGGCCCGGTCGCGCAATTGAGGCCCAGGCCATCGACATCCATCGCCTTCATGATGGTGGCAGCCGCTGCAATATCGGTACCGACCAGCATGGTGCCGGTCGTTTCCACCGTCACCTGGACGAAGATCGGCAGATTTACCCCTGCCTCAGACCGCGCAAGCTTTGCGCCGTTGATAGCGGCTTTGATCTGCAGCACGTCCTGGGTCGTTTCAATCAGGAAGCCGTCGATACCGCCTGCGACCAGACCACGGCACTGGATCGCAAAGCTCTCCTCCAGGGCATCATATCCGATATGGCCAAGGCTCGGCAGGCGGGTGCCGGGACCGAAGGCGCCGATCACGAAACGCTGACGACCGTCGGCAGCAAAACTGTCGATGGCATCGCGCGCATGCTGGGCGGCCAACTGATTGATTTCGAATGCCCGATCCTGCAGGCCGAACTCGCTCAAGGTGATGGGCGATCCACCAAAGCTGTTGGTCTGGACCAGATCCGAACCTGCCGCCAGATAGTTCGAATGGATCTCGCGCACAATGTCCGGACGGCTGATGTTGAGCACGTCCGTGCAGTTTTCCTGCCCGAGGTAGTCGCGTTCAATGTCGAGGTCCATGCCCTGGACAAGGCTGCCGGTGCCGCCGTCACACAGCAGAACGTTGGACTTCAAGGCATCGAGCAGTTTGGACATTCGGAAATACTCTTAAGCGGCAGCGTGAGCGGGGGCAGGACGGATACCAAGGCGGCGGCAGATCGCCAAGGTCAGTTCGGCACGATTGAGCGTGTAAAAGTGGAAATCATCGATCCCATATGCCCGCAGCTTCTGCACCTGCTCGACCGCGACCGACGCCGCGACGAGCTTGCGGGTTTCCGGATCGCTGTCGAGACCTTCGAAAGTCTCAGCCAGCCAACCCGGCACGGAGGTGCCGCAGGCACCGGAGAATTTCACGACCTGCGCGAAATTGGTAACCGGCAGAATGCCCGGCACGATCGGAACCTCGATCCCCGCCTTGCGCGCCCGCTCAATGAACCGGGCAAACACGTCGGTATCGAAGAAATACTGGCTTATGGCGCGGGTCGCCCCGGCATCGATCTTGCGCTTGAGATAATCGAGATCGGCATCCAGCGAGGTCGCTTCGGGATGCCCTTCTGGGTAACAGCCGACCGAAATCTCGAAATCGCCTATGTCTCTGAGGCCCCGCACCAGGTCGGTCGAAGAGGCATAGCCGCCGGGATGGGGCTGATATTTCTCAGCGCCGGCAGGCGGATCACCCCGCAACGCAACGATGTGGCGAATACCCGCGTCCCAATAATCCTGCGCCACCTCTGCAATCTCGGCCTTATTCGCACCGACGCAGGTCAGGTGAGCGGCCGGAGCCAGAGCGGTTTCCTGGCGGATGCGGCGCACGGTCGAATGAGTCCGCTCGCGCGTCGTACCGCCTGCACCATAGGTTACGGACACAAAGCTCGGATTCAGCGGCGCCAGCTTCTGAACCGTGGTCCAGAGCGTTGCCTCCATCTCCTCGGTCTTCGGAGGGAAGAATTCGAAGGAGATCTTGGGGACCGGGTTCGATGCGGGAGTAGGGGTTGTCATGGAACGGTCCTTACCTTAAGCCGCATCGCGGCGCGTTGCTGCGGGTGCGGGACGAGCCGCCGCCCAGATGGTCACAGTCAGTCGCCCCCCGGTCAGATGAACGGCTTCACCGGGGATCAGTCCGGCTGAGCGGCACCATTCGGCAACTTCGGCCTCCGAGAAGCCGAGGCGGCGGTGAGCGTGCTGCTCTCGCAGTTCCTCAAGATCATGGGGCGCGAAATCAACGACCAGCAGGCGTCCACCAGGGCGCAGGGTGCGGGTCGCCTCAATGATCGCCAAGGCCGGATTGTCCAGGTAATGCAGCACCTGATGGAGGGTGACCGCATCAAAACTCTCAGTCGCCAGCGGCAATTGATAGAGATCAGCCTGCCGGACCGAGCAGTTCTTCAGGCCTGCGCGCTCCAGATTGGCTCGTGCCACCGCCAACATCTCCCGGGACAGATCAATGCCGACCCCCCGTTCCACATGGGGACCGATCACTTCCAGAAGGCGACCGGTACCAGTGCCGATATCGAGATAGTCTCGGATGCTGTCGATACCGACTTTTTGCAGAATCGCCTGCTCAACGATTGAATCATCCACATGGAGGGACCGGATGCGTCCCCAATCGCTGGCGGCGCTATCGAAATAGCGTGCGGCCGACTCGGCTCGGGAGGTTCGGATAGCGCCCAGACGAGTGCGGTCCAGCCCCAGCACTGGGTCATCCACTGTCAGTTGTTCGACCAGCCAGCGCGCCGTCTCCGCCCCCTCGCCTTGCTGAGCGAGACGAAAGAAAGCCCAGGTCCCCTCGCGGAAGCGCTCGAGCAATCCCGCATCGCAAAGAAGTTTAAGGTGGCGCGACACGCGTGGCTGACTCTGCCCCAGGATCTGGGTCAAATCACTGACAGTCAGTTCTGATTCAGCGCATAGCGCCAGCAACCTCAACCTCGTGGGCTCAGCCGCCGCTCGCAATCTTTCCAATACGTGATCCATCCGGGCCTCCATAAACATATATAAAGATATCTTTATGCTTAATGTCGAGCGAGAAATTGCATAAAATTATGCTGCACTTCAGCAACAGTGTTGCCCTCTGCACGTATTGCATGGCGCACCGACTCGCATTTCCCTAAGTCGTATGGTACGAGCTTTAATCGGGTGGTTGGTTACAAGCTGGCGATGTCGCGATAGGCCGCTTCTGACTACTGCTGGGGAAAAGAATTCAGGATGTGTTCGATGTCGCTGTCTAGGTCGTTGAAGTCACTGAGCCGGAGCCTCCTGGTGGGGTCGGCCGTTCTCCTGGGGGCCTGCGCCAGCGATCCGGCATCCAATGATCCCATCGAAGGGGTCAACCGGGGTGTGTTTGCCGTCAACAAAGCGGTCGATACCGTTGTTGTTCGCCCCGTCGCCTGGACTTATCGGGAGGTTATGCCTGACCCGTTCAAGGATCGCCTGCGCGATTTCCTGAACAACCTGAAGACCCCCGTCGTGCTGGCCAATGACCTGATGCAGGGCAATATGGACCGCGCTGGCGTCACGTTCGAGCGCTTCTGGATCAATTCGATCCTGGGCCTTGGTGGTCTTATCGATATTGCATCGTCGATCGGTATTCCGCGCCATTCTGAAGATTTTGGCCAGACGCTTGCAAGCTGGGGCGTCGGTGAAGGCCCCTATCTGGTCTTGCCGCTGCTGGGCCCGTCCAATCCGCGCGATGCAGTCGGCCTTGTTGTCGATTACGCCCTGGATCCGCTGACTTGGATTCTGCCTGCCGGCAACAATCAGGAGTTGGGTTATGCTCGACTGGGTACTGACATCATCGATACCCGTAGCCGCCTGATCAAAGTTACCGACGACCTCGAAAAGAACTCTGTCGACTATTATGCGACGATGCGCAGCCTTTATCGCCAGCGTCGTGCCGCCGAGATTTCGAACGGCAAGGCGCCCATGCCGACCGGTATGGAACGCGGCCCTGCATATCCCGGTCAGAAGACTGACGAATAGATCTTTTTAAAGAGCGCACAATGAATCTTATCTCGCGACGCCAAGCCTTGAGCTTGGCCCTAGGGATTTCCGTCGCGGCAACTTTGCCGACGGCTGCATTTGCTGCAGACATTAGCAGCGAATCCAAGGCCTTTGTCGAACACCTTGGACGTGAATGCATCGGCACGATCACTAATCAGGGTATTCCCGAGGCTGAAAGACGGGCGAAGTTCCGTGAATTACTGCTGGCTGGCTTCGATGTCCCAGCCATTGGACGCTTCGTTCTGGGCCGTTATTGGCGCTTGGCAACAGATGCTCAGAAGCAGGAATTTCTGAAGCTCTTCGAAAGCATGATCCTCAAGACCTATGCTGACCGTTTCCGTGATTATGGTGGCGAGCAGTTCAACGTCGTCGGCTCGCGTTCGGAGGGCGATGACCATGCCATGGTTCAAAGCCGCATCATCCGCCCTGCCGGCGGTGAGCCGATCAATATCGAGTGGCGCGTTCTGAAGCCCAAGGGCACGCTAAAAATTGTCGATGTGATCGTCGAAGGCGTCAGCATGTCCTCGACCCAGCAGGAAGACTATGCGTCGGCCATCCAGCGTGGCGGCGGCGACCTGGAACCCTTCCTGGTGGAATTGCGTCAGCGCTACGGCGGCTGAACCCATCTCTACTTAAGATTGACGCAAGCGGCGCCGTCAGCCATAACGGCGCCGCCGTCTTAAGATGGGCCTGTAGTTCAGTGGTTAGAACGCGCCGCTCATAACGGTGTTGTCGTCGGTTCGAATCCGGCCGGGCCCACCACTCCCTTGACCGCCGCCGCCCTATCGTCCGCCTGCGACGTCCAGAACTGCACCGCTGGTGTAGGACGCAGCGTCGCTGAGAAGCCAGATGATGGCTTCGGCGATTTCGTTGGCTTCTCCCGGACGCCCCATCGGGGTACCGGCCCCTACCCTATGCGCCCGATCCGGCTGACCCCCGCTGGCGTGAATGTCCGTGACGGTCACGCCAGGACGGATCGAGTTCACGCGCACGCCTTCCTGCCCTAGTTCCTTTGAAAGGCCTATAGCAAGGGTGTCCACAGCAGCCTTCGAGCCCGCATAGTCGACATATTCGAACGGCGATCCCAATCGCGCCGCCACAGACGACACAAGCACGATGGAGCCGCCCTTGCCGCCTCGGCTGACTGCCATCCGCCTTGCGGCCTCCCGCGCGCAGAGATAGGCACCGACGCTGTTTACCTCGAACATCCGGCGTAGGCGTTCGGCAGACATATCCATCAGGGTCGCCGGTGATGCAACTATCCCAGCGTTAACAACCACACCATCCAATTGTCCCAGGGCTTGTTGACAGCCATCAAAGACCGCCAGGACGTCCCGCTCCTGAGCGACATCTCCTTGCAGGGAGACCGCATTGGCACCGCGGGATTTCACCAATGCCACGACCTCCCCGGCCGCCGCCTGGTTACCGACGTAGTTCACGCCAACCGACCAGCCACGTTCCGCCGCCAACAGAGCAGTGGCCCGTCCAATACCGCGACTAGCACCCGTGATCAGAATCGTCTTCGACATCATCGCTCCCACATAAAAAACGGGCGCCACCTGGGCGCCCGTTTCATGATCGGATTAAACCGCTCCATCAGTTATAGAAACGGCTGGCACCAAGAACAATCAGATACGCGGACTGCAGGATTTCCTTGGAGATCTGCAACAGCTTGCTGTCGACCTCGGGCACCACCACGATCTCGTCCCCAGCACGGATATCGTCAGCGTTCAGCAATACCTCGCCGTTCAGACGCCGGATCATCACAGCCCCCTCATCCGCACGATCCGTATAGCCACCAGCCATCTTCACATAGTCCGAGAGACGCAATCCCTGCTGGAAAACGACTGTCTGGGGTATCAGGACTTCGCCCGTGACCAGGATCGTCTGGGCACGTTCAGGAATAACGATGACATCCCCATCTTCCATTCGAACATCCAGGAGAGCTTTGTCAGTCGGTCGTACAACGATACGACCATCGGGCTCAACCCGACGTGCGCGGCTGATGAATTCACCAACAAGCTTTGCTTCGCTCGCACGGATCTGCGCCACCCCGTCCGTAGAAGAAGAGGCAGTGAAGAGCTGGCGCTCCAGACGATCCAGGGAGTCGTTAATCGAACGGCGTTGCTGTTCTGCGGCGCTGCGACGACGAATGTAAAGCGCACTTAGATCTGCGATGTTGGGATCGACCGACACGTAATTCAGAACCTGGCTCAAAGTTGCGGAACGATCCGCGACCAGGATGGAGGGTCCCAGGCGGCTGCCCTCAACACGGACGGTTACCTGAGTCGGCGCCGTATCGGCCGTGAAAGCGACCTTGTCCTGGTCTCTCAATTCGAAAGCGGCGAACTCATTTAGGGTCATATAGCGTGAGAAGGGTTGCATATTGCGGCTGCCGGAGACGGCGACATGGGTCACCTGGGGCAGTGGGCGCGCATAGTCGAGCAGATCGAGCCCGCGGAACATTTCCGGCGGCTGCTCGAACAGGAAGTTATTGCGTACAGCGCCTTCAGCCTGCACCAACGGACGCTGACGACCTACGACAATCCGGTCGCCCTCCTCGAAATTGAAGGTCGGCAATTGCCCGTTCAGAAGGAAATCGTAAAGATCCGCCGTGGCTATAACCTTCTTGCCCCGGAAGACCGTGATATCACGGAAACTGCCTCGCGTGATGTCGATACCTCCTGCGCGCAGGAGGTAGTCCAGGACGCTGTCATTCCCGCCACCGTTATAGCGGCCCGGCTGCCGAACAAAGCCCGCGACGAAGACTCCCATACGATATTGCCCCTGGACAACACCATAGATCTTCACCTTGCCCGTATAGGCTGTCTGTACCTGACGGTCGAGGAAGCCTTGCAGTTGCCCCGCCCGCAGCCCCGCAGCCTTCACCGGGCCGATGTTGGGTAGAAACATGTTACCCGATTGATCCACCACCGAGGTGAACTGCTGCTCGGATTCCCCACCCCATAACACCAGAGAAACCGTATCTCCTGGGCCGATCAAATAGTTCGGATTGGAGTTGATCCCCTCAGACGCCATACGGCCCAGGAAAAGATTGGCCCCAAACGGGATCGGTTCTCCACGCAGGAACTCTGAGCCGTTTCGCAAAGCAGAGGGCGCTGACGGAGTGAAGCTCTCGCTCTCCTGCTGGGGCTGAAAACCAGACGCGGGCCGGCGTTGCTGAGGAGCGAATTGCTGGACAGGCGGTGCAGTGCCCAGCGGCGGAGGTGCACTAAGTACCTGATCTCGCTGCCCGGCCACAGGTTCCGAGCTGTTCGGCGGAACGACCACCTGCCGGTTCTGGACACCGAGGGTTTCGAGCCACTGCTGAGCAGAGGCAGGCACCGAAACGGTGACAGCCGTCAGAAGGGCAAGTAAGGGCAGAGCTTTGGCGTTCATCGTCCGAACCATCAGATAAAGTGATCCCTAATACCGACGACCACCAGGGATCCAATGGCATAGATCATCAGAGAAGCAACAAGAACCGTGACTATGATCAGCAGGCGGCGCGGATAGAGCGCCTCTTCGGCCACCTGCGCGCGCACGATCGAAACCAGATAGGAATGCTGACGCATGGCTTCAGCACGGGCGCTTTCGGCAGCCTCGAGTGCAAATCCATACCGCTTTTCGGCGAAACTGCGGGAAATCTCCAGTCGCTCGAACTCTCCAACGATCTGCGCCAGCTTGTCCTGCTCTCCCCCCACGCGCGTCGATTCCCGATCGATCTGATCGCGAAGAGCTGCAGCCTGGGTGCGCAGGGCAAACATGCGGGGATTATCGGGACGCAGGAAAGCTGCATTGGCCCGCATATCTGCTTCGACCTTGGCCAGATCAGCACGCATACGGCCGACAATATCCATAACCGCTTTACTGGATTCGGTCGTATCGAGCGTGCGCTGCTCCTCGCGATATCGCGTCAGAGCGAGGCGTGCTTCGGTAAGCTGCTTTTCCGCCAGCGCAATCTCCGCCCCCGCCAAGGCGCGATAATCAGCCGTGACGCGCTGGGAGAACTTATTCACCAGCCCCTCACTCAAGCTCACAAGCGTATCGGCGATCTGCTTGGCGGTCTCAGGATGGAACGCCTGAACCTTGAGCGTAATGATGCCGGAAATATTGTCGACACTGACTTCAAGACGGCGGCGATAATATTCCAACATCTGTTCTTGCGATGCATTCTTGCGCAAACGTACCCAGAAGTCCGCCGAGGGGTCCTGATAGATTTTGCGCAGGTCATGTTTCGCGTCGACCGCTTTCATGGCATCGAGCGAGCTGAGGTAATCGACCACACCGATTGTATCGCTGATGACAGCCTGGATGCTCACTTTAGCAGGTGAGGATTCCCCACCACCGCCCCCGAGGGTCCTGACTGCAAATCGGGTTTCGGAGACATAAATGTCCGATGCGACAAGGGTATAATAGAACGCACATAGAATCGTCGGCAGGAACACCAACAGAAAGGCAAACCAGACCTTTGGCTTGAGAAGAAACGACGTTTCCTTCTTGCCTGCCACAGCTGCCCCATCGCTATTCGTTAAAGCCATCTCTCTATCAATCCAGTGCAGGCATATCAGTTCACAGCCAACGGACGACTGCGCATCAGGGCCGGGATAAGCGCCCAGCCTGCGTCCTGCTGACAGACAACGTAAGTTACATCAGCAGTCGTCGTCCGGCCCGATATTTCACGGCAGGCACGACCACTGGCCGCAAAATACTCTCGCTCCAGGCGCAGCAGTGTCGGTGCGGGCTGGGCCGGGTCATTGACCTGCGCGACGGCCCCCGGCGATGCTTTGGCGGCGAAACCCGTCAATTGCTCGGCAAAATCCCGACCCGGTAATGCCGAAGGGGCAACGGCCATCAGGACAGGCGGCAAGGGAGGTTGCGGAGCAGCCACATTTTGTGCCGCGACCGGCGCGCTGGCAGCAGGTGGCAGAACCACGGCGGGCAGGCTTGTACTAGGCGGCGGCGGCAGCATCGTTACGCCGTCCACCGGCAAGGCCACGACATTCCCCGTTGAAGCCGGTACAGGGGCAGCGGCCTGCACCGCTGGAGCAGGCGCAACAGGCAGAGGCACGGGGGCCGGAGCCGGGACCGGCAGCGGTGGAATCTCAACAACCTGCACCGGCGGGCTGACAGGCGCTGGTGGCGGCACATCGGTAACGGTGGCGGCGAGCGATTGCCCCACGGTTCCAGCCTGCATGGGAACGGGGGCGACGGCGGCAACCGGAGGCGGCGGCATGGATGCCGTCTCGACCGCTGTTGCCTGCGCAGGAGCAGAAGGGGGAAGAGTTGCAACAGCCACTGGAGCTGCAGGTGCCGGCGCTTGTGAAGTAGCCGCAGCCGGAGCTTGCACAGGCGCAGCTGCCACAGGGGGGCGTGCGCGCTCAGTGCCAGGAGATAAGGTTGCGGCGGTCGTGGTCGCGGGGGCGACACCGCCGGAAACACGGACAGCCCCATCAGCGGTCGGCGCCATCGGTGCCGTCCCGATCTGAGGAGCATGATTGCTGTTCTTGCCTTCGGACACAGGCCGATCGGCACACGCCGTCAAGGCCAGTCCGATGACAAGCGTCGCCATCAGTCTTGTGCGCGTCACGTTTATCTTTCCCTGTCCGAGCTAAATGTCCTGCCGGTTGGTTTTCCTAGCCTCTAATCCCGCCCCCGGCAAGCAAGAAACGCCCCTCGGAGACTTAAGGATAAGCTCTAGCGACCATACACCCGCCAGCGCTTATAGATCTGTGCCGGCATTCCTTCGACGAGCCGAAGAATATCGTGATTGTCTTCCAGCATCCAACTGATCTCCAGGAAAACTGTACCGCGGGCCCGGGCCCGCTCCTGGGCGTCCACTAATAGCGCCGATATTGCCATCGCACCGATGCGCGTGCCTCTGAAGGCGCGCCGAACGCCGATCATCGGCAACCGCCCCCCCTGTCCGCCAGCCTTCAGGCGACGCAGCATACGCAACCAACCGAACGGAAAAAGCTTGCCTTTCAACCCGGCGACAGCATCGTGGACGTCGGGGATCTGGGCAACAACTGCAATCGGTTCGCCATCCCAGCAAGCCACCCGAACCCAGTTTCCGCCGACAACAGGACCGACCACCAAGGGCTTCATCAAGGCACCGATGAACCGGGCTTCCTCCACACCGACGGGCGTCGCATGCCAATTATCTGCCCAGGCATCGTTATAGATCGCGTTGACGATCTTCATCCCGGTCTCATATCCCCAGCTTTCCATGGAATGAAGGCTGAGGCGCGCGCTTTCGGACCAGCGTTCGGCCAGTTTGCTATAACGCGGTCCGAGTTGATCGCTGGCCAGCGGATGACGGTGGGCGAGGATATCTTTTACCCTCGAAAATCCTGCAGCCTCGATGTGGCGGCCATACCAGGGCTGGGCATGATTGGTCTTCGTCTGGGGCGGGGTATCGAACCCTTCCACCAGTAATCCGACTTCATTATTGATCGAAAAGCTGAAAGGCCCCTCGATGCGGGTCAAACCACGCTCGCGGCCCCAGGCAGCCACACGCTCCAGCAGGGCCGCGAACAGTGCTGGATCATCGATGCCTTCGATAAAGCCGAAGAAGACAGTCCGGGTGCCATATTTAGCCTGATGCGCCAGATCATGGATCGCGACCACACGGCCAACGGCCCGGTTCCCGTCGAAGGCGACAAAGGGCTGCACCGCATTCTGGCGAATGAAGGGGTTGTTCGCCGGGGAGAAAAGCTGACGCATCTCATAGTCGAGAGGCGCCCGCCAGTTACGGTCACCTCCTTGCGACACGCTGGCGGCATCGATAAAGGCACGAAAATCCTGGCTCGTCCTGACCGACCGAATATCGTAATTCGTCAATTGTCGTCGCCGAGCACCATGCCTAAGCGAGCGGCCAGTTCCTTTACTGTGTTACCCGCGGCCTGGACGGCGGCCCAGCTTTCGGTAAGGGCCTCCAGTGTCTGGTCGATCTGCGCGTCAGTATGGGCACACGACAGGAAGAAACGGAGGCGCGCCGATTTCTCGGGCACGGCAGGGTAGAGGATCGGCTGAACGTTTATCCCACGCTCATAGAGCTCGGCAGCAAGTCGGGCAGCTTTGATGGAACTGCCGGTGATGATCGGCACGATGGCCGCACCGACAGACGGACCGACATCGAACCCGCGCGCGGCGGCACCATCCCGGAAACGCGCGCTCTGCTTATTGAGCTGCGACACCCGCCAGGGCTCGGCCTTCATCATTTCGAGCGAACCGAGCGCCGCCCCAGCTACTGGCGGCGACATCCCGACCGAATAGACAAAACCGGGAGCGGAAAACTTCAGATATTCGATCAGCGCGGCCGATCCGCAGATATAGCCACCGCAGCCGGACAGGGTCTTGGACAGCGTTCCCATCCAGATATCGATATCGCCCGGCGCAATACCCTGAGCCTCAAAGATGCCATGACCCGTCTCACCGAGAACACCCAAGGAATGGGCCTCGTCCACCATCAGCCAGGCGCCCCAGCGGTTCTTGACCTCGACAAAGCGGGCCAGATCCGGCAGATCGCCGTCCATGCTGTAATGCCCTTCGAGCAGGATCACCGCCTTTTCGTGGGCGCGACGTTCGGCCTTCAGAATCTTCTCCAGCGCTTCCCAGTCATTATGCGGGAAGGCGATACGGCGGCTGCCCGAAAGCTGCGCCCCCTGCACCGCGCTGTTGTGGATCAGCGCATCATGCAGCACCAGATCTTTTGGCCCAAACATATGGCCGATGACCGACACATTGGTGGCATGGCCGGAGACCATCACAACGCAATCTTCAGCCTCATAGATCCCCGCAATTGCCGTTTCCAGCTCGCGGTGGATCGTCTTTTCACCCGACACGACGCGGCTGGCCGAAGCCGAAGTACCATATTGATCGACCGCCGCCTTGGTGCGCTCGGCCACATGCGGATGTCCGGCAAGGTCGAGGTAGTTATAGGACGAGAAATTGATGTATTCGCGGTTGCCGATCAGTGCCGTGGCACCCGAAGCGCCCTGGTGCACCCGGAAGAAGGGGTTGGGGATACCAAGCGTATCCGCCATCACCTTCTGCTGCTTCATCTGGCGATAGCCGGGCAGTTCCTCGAAACGCGGCATCGGCACCATGACATCCGCATCGGCCAGCCGTCCGCCACTGGCGCCTCCATCGCGCCCCTGACGGCGAGACGAAAGGTCCTTCAACAGTTTATCTTTGGCGGCCGACAGGCCGAACAGGCGATTTGAGCTCATCAGGCTAACAGGCGCTTTACCGAATCCGATTTCGCTTCCAGCGCACTGGAGAGCGCCGACATGTCGAGGTTACTCGAACCCTCTTCGTAACGCGAGAGTTGCAGCAGATCCCCATCCCCGGCAGGCGCCTCATCCCCGGTCAGCGACCCCACCAGTTTATCGGCCATACCCGACAAGGTGGTACCGTCGGAGAGCGAGAGCACCGGCAGTTCGACGCCGAAGCGGGCTTCAACCGCCATGCGCAGCTCAACCGCCATCAGACTGTCCATGCCAAGGTCGGCGATGGGCTTGTGATGATCGAGCTTATCGGCCGGAAGCCGCATGATCTGCGCCACTTCCTCGCCCAGCAGGCCCGCGACCAGATCGCGGGCCGCGGCCCGGCTGAGGCCCTTGATCGCCGCGCGGATATCGATGGGACCAGCCTCGGCACCTTCACGCGCAGCGGCCTTGCCCCCAAGCCCCGCATAGGTCGGGCGGCTGAAAAGCGGCAGCATCTGGCGCGCCTGACGGGCATCGAGTTCGACAACAGCGCGCTCCGCCGTGCCTTCGACCAGCAGGCGTTCGAGAGCATCGAGAGCCTCGGAGGAACCGAGCGCACGATGGCCCAAGCGCTTGCCCAGACTGTCCTGAACCTCGCGATGGCGGGCAAGATAACCGACATCATCGATTGCGCCCCAGGCCACGGCCAGACCGGCTTTGCCTTCGGAGCGACGACGGCGGATCAGCGCCTCAAGGTAAAGGTTCGCAGCCACATAGTTCGACTGGCCAGGATTCCCGATATAGGTCGTCGCCGAGGAATAGACGACGAAGAGATCAAGCGGCAGATCATGGGTCGTCTTGTCCAGATGGTCGGCACCGGCAATCTTCGGCGCCATGACCCGGCGGAAACGCTCGGCATCCTGACCGGACATCAGGCCGTCATCCAGCACCATCGCCGTATGTAGAACGCCCTTGAGCGTCCCCCTGGCCTTGATGCGGCCGATCATCGCCGTGGTCGCGGCGGCATCGGTCAGATCAACAGATTCGACGATGACTTCGGCCCCCAGGGCCTGCAGTTCGGCGACTGCCGCTTTCGCAGCATCCGAGGCCGCACCGGAACGACCACTCAGCACCAGTTTACGGGCGCCGCGCTCCACCAGTCGACGGGCCGTGGCAAGGCCGAAGCCGCCAAGACCACCGGCAACCAGATAGATGCCATCGGACGATAGGGCCAGCTTGGCGGCGGGCTTCGCCGACGGAACCGCGACGCCGTGATAGGTCAAGACGATCTTGCCGATATGGCCCGACTGCTGCATCAGGCGGAAGGCGGCCACGGCTTCATCATGGACAAAAGCACGATACGGCAGCGGCTTGAAAGCCCCGTCTTCGAACAGCGTCACCATCTCGCGGAACAGCTTGCGGGAGAAGGCAGGCTTCACCGACAGCAGCTGATCGGCATCGATGCCATAGAAGGTGATGTTGTTGCGGAAGGGACGCAGACCCAGGCGCGAGTTCTGATAGAAATCGCGCTTGCCAAGTTCCAGGAACCGACCGAAGGGCTTCACAACACCCAGCGAGCGCTCCATCGCCTCACCTGCCAGCGAGTTGAGGACAACGTCCACCCCTTCGCCATCGGTCAGGGCCAGAACATCGTCGGCAAAGGCAAGGCTGCGTGAGTCGAGGATATAATCCGCGCCCAGCATCTTCAGGAAGTCGCGCTTCTCGTGGCTACCAGCCGTCGCGAAGACGATCGCGCCAACAGACTTGGCGTATTGGATCGCCGCGATACCGACACCGCCGGCGGCGCCATGGATCAGCACTCGCTCGCCTTCAGCCAACTGCCCCAGATGGCCCAGGGCGTAATAGGCTGTGAAGAAGGCCGACGGAATGGTCGCCGCCGCTTCAAAACTCAGCTCGCCCGGTATCGGCGCACAGGCCACGGTGGAGGTTGTCAGATGGCTGGCAAAGCAGCCCGACGCAAAGGCCATAACGCGGTCGCCGATGGCGAAGTCGCCGACGCCCTCGCCCACGGCCGAAACGATACCGGCGCATTCCATGCCCAGGGTCGGACCGGCGAAACCGGCCAGCAGAGCCTCTTCCGGCAGCACGCCCATCGCCCACATGACATCGCGGAAGTTAAGACCAGCCGCCTTCACTTCAATCTCGATCTCACCCTTGCCCGGCGCCTTACGCACAACGGGACGATAGCTGAGACGATCCAGCGAACCGTTTTGGTCGATATCGAGCTTCAGCGCGACCTTAGTGCTCGCATCAGCTTCGAGAGCGATCGCCGGTTTTGCCTTATGCAGACGCAGGACGGAGCGGCCAGCCTCGGACAGCAGGATTTCCGTCTCGCCGTCCGGATGCACGATCTCTTCTGCCAGACGGGCGAAATCGGCTTCGCCCGGCGCGAGGTCAACCATGCGGATATCAAGGTGCGGATATTCATTGACCGCCACGCGGCCAAGCCCCCAGAGCGGCGCCTGCGCGGCACGCACGACCTGCCCTTGAGCGCCCATGGTGACGAACCAGAGGCGCGGCCCTTTGTCGTCCATCGCCTGGATCAACGGCAATGCGGTCAGGCAGCGCAACTCCTGCACAGCCATCGGATCGGCTTCATCGGCCATCAGTCCGGCCAGATGCACCATCTCGGCAATCTTGGTGCCTTCGGCAGCCAGGGCATCAAGCAACGCCTGCCCTTCTGCCACATTCGACAGCGGCACGATCAGACGGTCAGCAGCCACCCGGCGGAAAGCCGGGCCAACTTCGACAATCATCGCAGCACGGCCGCGCGCCTTTAGCGCCTCGCCTAGAGCGACTGCGGTTTCCATGCCTTGGGCATCGGTCAGCAGAACGGCCAACCCGTCGGTCTGACCGGCATCTTCGGTCTTCGCGATGGGCAGGAGTTCCGGGTTGGCGGCAGTCAACAGCACGCCGCCGCCATCCATCGCGATAGCCTGCAGATTGCCATAACCGGCGGCATCCAACGTCGTCGTCCATTCGGCAGCCGTTAGGGCCAGACCGACCGGCAAGGAGACGTCAGCGGTCTGTTGCCACCAATGGGCGTCGAGACCGCGAACCAGATCCAGGAACCGGCTGGGCTCGGGTTCGGCCAGCAACAGCGTGCCGTTCTCCGCCAGCAGCTGACGCAGAATGACGGGCGCATCGCCCGCGCCACGCTCCGCCAGAACAGCAGCGCCCAGGATCAGATCGAACCGCTCGCCCGCCAGACTCTGATCAAGCAGAGCCTTAGCCGGATCCAGCAGCACACAACGGGGCGCATAGGCACCGCTCAAGGCAGCTTCGGCTCGGTCAACGGCATCCTGATTGGCATCCGAAACCGTCAGTTCGACGGAGCGGCTGCCAATGGCTGCCAGAAGGCGGCGGGTCAGTGCGCCATCACCGGCACCGATTTCCAGAACCCGCAGCGGACGACCTTCGGGCCACTGCGCCAGGATATGAGCGAAGGTCGTTGCCACGCCATCGATCAGCGGACGGCGCGTCGCGCCACCGGCGGCCAGATGCGCCGTCAGGGCAGCAGATGCCTTGGGCGCGCCTTGCTCGGAATCGGCCAGAACGGCGGTCAGATGGTTCGCAGCCCGGCCAGCCAGCAGGATCTCGGGCAAGGCATCGGGATAATCGCCGATCAGCATGCGCCAGAGATCGTCGGACGGCGGCAGGCTGCTTTCATCGGCCAACTGCCAGCCTGGTGCGTTTTCGCTCGCCAGACCTTCGTCCTGAGCAATACGCAGCAGACGGTGCAGCAGCGGCAGCGACTTTGCGGAAACGACACCGGAATTCACCAGACCCATCGGCAGCAGAGCGCCTTCCGGGGCAAGCTTCACCAGCGTCTCATACGCTATCGCGGCGCTATAGGCATCAAGCAGCAGCTGAACGGCATTCGGCTCGTCATCATTCCCGATCAACCCTGCGTTGCTCAAAACGGTACGCAGGTCAGCCAGATCCAGCTTTGCAGCCTGGGTCAATAGCCCCCCGGTCGCCTTCGGAACAGCACGATACTGGAAGAACTTCTCGTTCAGGCTGGTTGTGCGGGCCAGATGGGCACGGCGGAAGCGAACCTCGACCGCACGGGCCAGCAGATTGCCGGATGCATCCAGCAGCTCGAAATCAGCCGCAGCCGACTTGCCGCTGAGATGGGTCAGCGTCAGGCGGCAATAGCGTGTCTCGCCCGTCCCGAACACCTGCAGACGACCGATGCGAGCGGGGAGATACGTCCGACCACCACCCGTCGCAGTTCCCTTGGCCAGCAAGGCGAACAGCGCCTGGAACGCACCGTCGAGCACCGACGGATGCAGCAGCCAACGGCTGTCTTCGCCCCCGGCTGACGCCGGAACCGGGGCAATGGTCGCCAAAGCCTCGGTCGACGAGGTCAGCGTGACGCCTTCGACAAGACGGAAAGCCGGACCATAGGGCAGCCCGAGCTGATCGGCGAGTTCATAGAGTTCCTTGCCGGAAACCTTGGCTCCTTTTGCGCTCGGCACTTCGGCGGCAGGAGCCTGAGCGGCAAGACGGCCCACATGGGCGACACCGTGCAGCGTGATCCCTTCGCGGGACAGACGCGGCCGGGAATAGATCTCGACCTTCTGGGCCTCGGCATGCCAGCGCACTTCAAGGCTGCGCGCGCGGCCTTCATCCAGGGTCAGCGGGCGCATGATCTCGAGATCGCGCAGATCGATTCCCACGCCATCGCCAAAAGCGGTCTTCGCGGTCGCCAACGCCAGCTCGACATAACCCGCTGCCGGGAAGACGACACCGGTATCGACCCGATGATCGTCCAGCCAGGGCTGCAGATCGGTGTCGAGCGTATTGATGTAGACCGGCTCGGAGCCCTTCTGCCAACCGAGCAGCGGATGGACCTCGGAAGCCTCGAGCAGATCGGTGCCTTCGATTGTCCGCTCGAACCAATGGCGCTGACGCTGCCAGGGATACAGCGGCAGGGCGCAGCGCTGATAGGCACCGGCGTAGAGCCCGTCGATATCGAGGGGAGCACCGGCGACGTGGGCGCCGGTCAGCACCGTATCGAAAGGCGCAGCATCCTGGTTGCGGCGATGGAGCGTGATCAGCACGGTGCCCGGCTGGCCCGCTTCGCGCAGGCAGTCGCGCACATAGGACTGCAGTACCGGGGTAGGCCCAATCTCGACGAACACCAGATGACCGCCGCCGATCAGGGCGTCGCTCGCCTGACTGAAAAGCACCGGCTGGCGGATATTCTTCCACCAGTAGTCGGCATCCAACTGCTCGCCCTCAATCAGACCGCCCGTGACAGTCGAAGAGAACGGCAGACGGGTCGCCGAAGGCTTCAGTGACTTGAGATCACCCAGCAGCCCGGCTTTGGTCGGCTCCATGGCAGCGCTATGGAAGGCGTAATCGATGTCCAGCAGGCGGAAGACCCAACGGTTCTGGGCCGCCCATTCCCCAAGCGCCTCCAATGCCTCGGTATCGCCCGAGATAGTGACAGCACGCGGGCTATTGACCGCAGCGATCTCCAGTTTACCCTTGAAAGGCTCGATCGCGGCCTGCGCTTCGGCGAGCGGCAGGCTAAGCGCGGCCATGCGGCCCTGCCCCTGGGTTTCCTGCTGGCGGCGCGACCGGTGATAAATCACCTGAACAGCCTGTTCCAGGGTGAGTGCACCGGCGATGTGAGCGGCCGCGACCTCGCCGACCGAATGACCGCTGGTCGCCTGGGGAACCACACCGCGCGCAGCCAAGGCCGCGCAGATACCGAGCTGAACCGCAAACAACAGCGGCTGAGCAATATCGGTCCGAACCAGATCGGCTTCGAGCGTATCGGAGAAAAGCTTCTCCACGACCGACCAGCCGGTCAGCGGTGAAAGCAGCGCGTCTACCTCTTCGATCTTGGCGCGGAAATCCTCGTCGCCCTTGAAGCTATCGCGCCCCATGCCCGCCCATTGCGAGCCATTGCCGGAGAAGACGAATGCCAGCTTGGGCGCCGGGCCGACAGTCTTGCCGGACACGGCAGCGCCGGACGGCAGCCCGTCAACGAAGGCATCGAGCTGCGCCAGCATCGCACCGGCGCTGGTGCCATTGGCGACCAGACGATGGTCGAAATGATCGCGATTGATCGCAGCCGAATAGACAAGGTCACGCACCGCGCCGTCATCATCACCAAGGTCGATCAGACGGTCGCGATACTGCACGGCGGCGGCCTGCAAAGCCTCCGGCGAACGGGCGGACAGCAGCAGCGGCGGCAGACGATTGGCCTGAGCCTGTTCGCTGGCGGCGACGGCGGGACCACGGGAAATCACCACATGGGCGTTGGTGCCGCCAAAGCCGAAGGAATTGACGCCGATGAGACTGTCTTCATCGATGTCGACCGGACGCAGGTCGGTGACGACCCCCAATTTCCAACCGTCAAAGTCAATGGCGGGGTTCGGCTCGTTGAAATGCAGCGATGCCGGAATAGCCTGATGCTCCAGCACCAGCATCGATTTGATCAGACCGGCCATGCCGGAGGCGGGCTCGAGATGGCCGATGTTCGTCTTGACCGACCCGATGGGCAGCACATCGTCGCGCTTGCTCGACAGAGCTTCAGCGATCGCCCCGGTTTCAATCGGATCACCAGCGGACGTACCGGTGCCGTGAGCTTCGAAATAGGCCAGCTTGTTGGGATCGATACCGTTATCGCCATAGACCTGCTTTAGCAGGGCCGCCTGCGCATCGCGCGACGGCAGCGACATGCCGGTGGTACGGCCATCGGAATTGACGCCAGTCGCATGGATGACAGCGCGGATCGTATCGCCGTCGCGGACCGCATCCTCAAGTAGCTTCAACATGACGACACCGCCACCCTCGGCGCGCACATACCCGTCGCCCGAAGCGTCGAAGGCATGGCAGCGGCCGCGCGGGCTCAGCATCTTGGCCCGGCTGAAACCGATGAAAGGGAACGGGGTCAGAAGAATATTCACGCCGCCGCAGATGGCCATCGACACCCGGCCATGGCGCAGTGCCTCGCAGGCTTCATGCAACGCAACGAGCGAGGACGAGCAGGCGGTATCCACCGCAAAGCTCGGCCCATGCAGATCGAAGATATAAGAGATACGATTAGCAACCGTCGAAAGCTGGTTGCCGATCATGAAATATTGATCGCTGTTGGCAGGATCGCCCAGGCGAAGGTTGGAATATTCCAGGCCGGACACGCCGACATAGACGCCGGCATCCTTACCCGCCAGACGGGCAAGCGTCATGCCGCTGTCGTCAACAGCTTCCTGCACCAGCTCGAGCAGCAGACGTTGCTGGGGATCCATCTGCAGCGCTTCGCGCGGCGACACACCGAAGAAACCGGCATCGAACCGATCGACTTCAGACAATACACCCGCAGCAAAAGTATAGCTTTTGCCGACTTCAGACTGCCTGGGATGATAGAAAAGCCCTTTGGCCCAGCGATCATCGCCGATCTCGGTCACGGCATCACGACCATGACTCAGCAGGTCCCAGAACGCCTCCAGGTTATCGGCACCCGGAAAGCGGCACGAGGCGCCAATGACAGCAATCGGGCGAAGCGTTTTATCCATACCGACCCTGTAAACAACCCATCTCTATAGGACATCTGTTCCGTTCTCACGTCGCCCTGCAGGACGCTCCGGCGGAAACTTCATATCCTAAGCCTGACACAGGAACATCGACCCAAAGATTAACTCTTTGCAATGTTCACCTCAACGAACGAACAACCATACTTTGGCGTTCTACCCGTTGCGAGACACCGCTTATAGGGGATCAATCCGCTATCGTCAACGTAACGACAATTCACGATTGAGTCGTCTGACAGCGGATATTGATCTTTCTTCCCGCGAATGACTCGCGCGAAGAAAACTCGCTTCACTTTCTTAAAGCCAGAACTATACCGGCCGACACCATTACCGCTGAAGCAAAGACGGCAAGGCCCAGGGGCTCGCCCAAGACACCCCATCCCGCGATGGCACTGAAGGGAGGAATAGCCGCAGTAAACAAGGCCGTCCGCGCCGACCCGAGATAGTGCAGAGCTTGCCCATACAACCAGACCGCCAGCCCCGCATTAAGCCCGCCCTGCACCGTCATTTGCAAAAGAACGGTTTCGAGTCCGGGAATGGGATGCCGCCACAAGGCAACGGGGGCGCATATCAATAGTCCGACCACGACCGTCGACAGGGCTAGATCCACCGGCGTCATCTGCCAACGCTTCGCCAGCACGGCGCAGACCGCCCAGACCGCCCCGGTCAGAATGAAGAGACCGATGCCGGTAATCCCGCCTTCGATGCGTCCCAGCATCAGGCCACCGATTCCGGCCAGCAGAAAAGTGACCCCGACTATGCGGCTCCGAGGCCAGGGTTCGCGGGTTAACAGCAAGGTTACCGCAATGAGGCTTGCGGGCAGCACCGCGCCCCCCAATCCGGCAGCCCCTATCGAAAATCCGGCATAGAGCAGAAAGGCATAAATCGGCCCACCCAGCAGCCCGACTGCAAGCATGTGCCTGGGGCGGGCTTTTACTTCCCTGCCACGCCTCCCCAGAAACCAGAGGACCAGCACGACCGGCAGCGCCCCTAAGAACCGGAGGGCAGACAAGGTGATCGGCTCGACCGCCGCCGAAGGAGCCAATCGCGCCACAGCAAAAGTCAGCGCCGAAATGACCGGCACCCCAAGGCCAAAAAGCAGCCCAATCCTGAAAGTGCTGGTGTTTGCCATCGACATATCCTTGCTTTTGGCAAGCATATGCCCTTCTGCCCTAGCCGTCCAGCGAACGTTCCGCCAGGAATTCACGGGTCCGGCGCACGGCTTCAGCCAGCCCAACCCGCTCGATCACCACACCGGGCGGGAAGGCGCCTTTGAATTGACTGGGTAGGGGTTCGAGCAGCACGAAGACACCATGGTCGGTAGCGCGCCTCACCAGACGGCCAAAAGCCTGCTTCAGCTTCAAGCGAACCAGACGCTGATCCCAGCCCCAGCCGCCAAAGGCGTTTCGTCTCGCCTTATGCAGGATGGTCGGACGCGGCCAGGGCAGACGATCGAAGACGATCAGACGCAGCGAGCGCCCCGGCACGTCCACGCCGTCGCGCACAGCATCGGTGCCCAACAGACAGGCGTCCTCTTCGCCCCGGAACACATCGATCAGCGACGAAGTCTCCATGGCATCCACATGCTGGGCATAGAGCGGCAGACCGCGATCCTCAAGATCGGCGGAGATACGCCCATGCACACCTTTCAGGCGGCTGATGGCCGTGAAAAGCCCCAAAGCCCCACCGCCCGACGCTAGGAACAGCGCGCGATAGGCAGCCGACACCTGGGCGATATCCTCGCGCCGTACATCATCGACGACAAAGACTCTGGTCTGCGCGGCATAATCATAAGGGCTTGCCACCTGGGCGCGGACAGCTTCGAGCGACAGATAGGGTAGACCGAGCCGCCGCTCCGCCGCCTTCCAATCCGCCTCGCCATCGCCGGACCTATCCGTCAAGGTCGCCGACGTAACCACCAGCCCATGGGCAGAAGACGCAACCGCCTTGGCAAACGGCTTGGACGGGTCGAGCCAATGGCGATGCATGCCGACATCGACATCCTGTCCGCCTTCCCGGTCCAGGCCGAACCAGTCGACAAAATCCTTGTCTTCCTCGCCGTTCAGCGCCGAGAGCATGGATATCCAGCCGGTCAGAGGAATGACGAGACGGCGCTCCAGCGAGCGCACGGCCCCTTCAATACGGCGGCGGACATCGCGATCCAGGTCTTCGGCCTCTTCCCCTAGACGGTCGGCAAGGCGTTTGATCAGCCGGTCAGCCGGGGTCTTGAGCGCTTCCAACGCAGCCTTGGCGTCGAGGGCCGCCTGCTGCATCTCCGGGATCGTCGGCCGCACATCGGCTTCCAGACTATAGAGGGCATCGCCCTGCCCCGTCTGCCGAGCCAGCACCTGCTGTCGCACCAAGGCCAGGAAAGCTTCCACCGGCCCCGCCGAACGTCCTTCCGCCAGCCGCTCGGGCCAGCCTTCGCCGGGCAGGTCCTTGGCAAACTTCAGCAGGGCATCGAGATCAGCTGCCATCCGCTCGTCGGTGATCAATTCTTCGATGCGGCGGCGTAGACCACGGGCGCGCGAGCGCATGCCGCCCTCGGCACCCAGCAGCCACCGCCGGACCTCCTGCCCTTCCCCACCGGAAAGCTGGGCGGAAAAGGCGCTATCGGCGGCATCGAAGACATGATGCCCTTCGTCGAACACCAGGCGTGCCGGAACGGCACCGTCATCGCCGCCATTGAGCGCGCCCTGGATCATCACCAGCGCGTGGTTCGCCACCACGATTTCGGCCCGCTTGGCCTTGCGGATGGAACGCTCGACAAAGCAGCGATCAAAGTGGTGGCAGGCGGAATAGATGCATTCGCCACGTCGGTCCGCGAGCCCCAAGGTCCGCGCCCGCCCCAGCAGATCCGGCAGCCAGCCCGGAAAATCGCCGCCCGTCAGATCGCCATCTCGGGTCGCCGCTACCCAGCGCGCCATCAGACCTGCCGCAACAGCGCCGCCCGGCTGGGGTGCATTACCGGCAACTCCGGCCAGTTCCTCATAATTCAGCAGACAGAGATAGTTCTCTCGACCCTTACGGACCACCGCCCGTGCGGCCTTCTGGGCCGGGTCCGGATAGACACGATCCAACTCGCTGTCGATCTGGGCCTGGAGATTCCGGGTATAGGTCGAGATCCAGACAGCGCCGCCGTTCTTCTGGGCCCAGACCGTCGCGGGAGCGAGATACCCCAGCGTCTTGCCAACCCCGGTCCCAGCCTCCGCCAGCACCACGCGCGGCTCGCCCGGCACATCGCGCGGCTGAAAGGCCAACGCCACGGCAGAGGCGTAATCCGCCTGACTAGGTCGCGCTTCCGCCCGTTCGCCAACGATGGCCGCCAGTTGGCGACGCGCCTCCTCTGGTTGGACCGGATGATGACTCGGCGGCTCTTCCGGGCCACCTTCAGGAATTTCCGGCAAGGCGCGCCAGACTGCGAAACCCCGTGTCCCCGGTTCCACATCCCCCAGCGCCACCTGGACATAGGAAGCCCAGGGCCAGCCGTTCATGCGGCCAGCAATGGCAGCAGCCTCGCGATCCCGGCCCGCGCGCAGTTCGGCCAGCAGCACCGTCGCCGCATCTTTCAGCGCCAGGGCCTCGTCGATCAGATTGCTGGGTGTCGGCAGGTCGAGCACATCCAGCAGCCCGCGCACGGTCGGCAGGCAAAACTCGGCTGGACGCACAAAGGCAAAAAGTTCGAGCAGATCGAAGGCTGGCAGGCTTTCCAGACCCAGGCGCCGCGCCACCGACTTGGCATGGACCACCATCGGCGGCACGCGCTCCTGCAGCAGCCGCGCCCGCGCGTCATTCATCGCCAGATCATCGAAACTGCCGTCCGGGTCTACCCAGGCCGCCCGCTTGAGGCCGACGGTCAACAGCGGCACATCGGGCAAGGGCAGCATTGATGTCAGCCCCCCGCTCATTTCCGTTCGTTATCCGTTCCAGCCATGGGAGCGAGCTATCGCACGCTCGCAGGCTCAAGGGCAATGACGAACTGCCCTTTCGTGGCCTATTGTCGCGCATGCCTGCGATCCAAGTCACCAACCGCATCTTCATCGACGAGTCCGAGCTGGACGAGAGTTTCATCGCCAGCTCCGGCCCCGGCGGCCAGAACGTCAATAAAGTCGCCACCGCCTGCCAGCTAAGGTTCGATGTCGCGCACTCACCCGCCTTTAACGATCATGTACGTAGCCGCCTTATGGCCTTAAGTGGCAGCCGCCTCACCCTGGACGGCGTCATCGTCATCACTGCCCGCCAGTTTCGCACCCAGGAGCGCAACCGCGCCGATGCCCGCGAGCGGCTGTTCGCCCTAATCCGTGAAGCGGCAATTGTTCCCATTGCCCGCCGCGCCACCAAGCCGACGCTCGCCTCGAAGAAGCGGCGGCTGGACGAGAAAAGTAATCGCGCTTCGATCAAGAAAGGGCGCGGAAAGCCGTCCTTCGACTGAACCGATTGTCTGCCCGCCGCGTATAAGAAGCATGAGCGATCAAGCCCCCACCCTCCTCTGGTTCCGCCAGGATCTCCGTCTAGCCGATAATCCAGCTCTCAGCACCGCCGTCGAGCGTGGAGCACCGATTTTGCCGCTCTTCATCCTGGATGAGGAAAGCCCCGGCATCCGCCCCCTAGGGGGCGCCGCGCGCTGGTGGCTGCACAAAAGCCTGGAGGCCTTAGGCGCCGATCTTCAGAAGCTGGGCCTTGATCTGATCCTGAAGCGCGGACCGGCCGCTTCAATTATCGCGCAACTGGTGGAAGAGCATGGCATCGGCGCCATCTATTGGAACCGACTCTATGATCCCGCCAGCCGCAAACGGGATGAAGCGATCAAAAGCGCCCTCAAGGACAGCGGCCGGATTGTCGAGAGCTTCAATAGCCTGCTGCTGTTCGAGCCCTGGCAGGTCAAGACCAAGCAGGGCGGCGCCTTCCAGGTCTTCACGCCTTTCTGGCGGGCGGCGCGGGAACAGGTGCGGATCACCCGCCCCCTGCTTGCCCCGGAAGGCAGACTGCCAGGCTTCCCCAAGGCACAGAGCGAAACCCTGTCCGATTGGGGTCTGCTGCCGACAAAACCCGATTGGGTGGGCGGTCTGCGCGACGCCTGGACACCGGGCGAAGAAGCGGCGCGGGAACGAGCCAACGACTTCCTGGATGATCGTCTGGATATCTATGCCCAGCAGCGCGACCGGCCGGACCTCGATATCTCCTCCCATCTCTCACCCTATCTGAGGTTCGGGGAGATTTCGCCGCGCCAGCTCTGGGCTGCGACCGATCATCGGACCCATGGCGAAATCACCTCGGGCGGGGCGGAAACCTTCCTCCGGGAATTGGGGTGGCGCGAGTTCTGCCATCACCTGCTGTTTCACCAGGACGACCTCGCCTCCACGCCCCTGCGGGAGGAGTTCACGCAATTCCCCTGGCGCGAGTCACCCAAGGATCTGGAAGCCTGGCAGAAAGGCCTCACGGGCTATCCCATCGTCGATGCGGGCATGCGCCAACTTTGGGCGACCGGCTGGATGCATAATCGGGTGCGGATGGTGGTCGGCTCGCTGCTGGTCAAGCAACTGCTATTGCCCTGGAAAGCGGGGGAGGAATGGTTCTGGGATACGCTCGTTGACGCCTGTCCCGCCAGCAACCCCGCCAGTTGGCAATGGGTCGCAGGCTGCGGGGCCGACGCCGCCCCCTACTTCCGGGTCTTCAACCCCGTCCTGCAAAGCCAGAAATTCGATCCCAAGGGCTCTTATATCCGCCGCTGGGTGCCGGAACTGGCAGGTTTTGATGACGATACGATCCATGAACCCTGGAAGGTCTCCGCGGTCCGGCGCACGAAGAATTATCCGGCGCCCATCGTCGAGCTGGCAGGCGGCCGGGCCCGCGCCCTCGACGCCTACGCCCGGATCAAAGGCGCTTCAGACAAAACCTCGTCACCCCGGACTTGATCCGGGGTCTCGGGTAGACAGGCCGCGTCGAGACAATCGAACGGAATTCGGCCACAGGAGATCCCGGATCAAGTCCGGGATGACGAGCTCTTTTACGACCTGAAGTAAACCTCTCGAGCATCCGGCGCGAAGATCGGCGCTAGCCCGGCAGCCACCTCCGCAATGATCCGCGCCCCATCTTCTGCGGATACGGGTAACCGAGTCTGCCCTAGGCTGGAAGCCACCCCATCGGCAAGGCCCGCCGCATCAGACACGCTCTGCAGCCGCTTCTGGTCCGCGAGAGCGGAAACCATATCCTCGAAATTGCCGGTGTAAGGCCCCACGAAGGTCGGCACGCCAAAACGCGTCGGCTCCAGCGGGTTCTGACCGCCAAAGGGGATGAGGCTGCCGCCAACGAAAGCTGCGGACGCCAATCGATACCAAAGACCCAGTTCGCCAATCGTATCGGCGATATAGAGGCCGCCCGGCGGCAGCGGGTCGCGACGCGAGCGTAACGCGATCCCGCCCAGGGCATCCGACCATTCGGCGCCGCGAGCAGGATGTTTCGGCACCAGGATCGTCAGCAGATCAGGATGCCGGGCTGCAAGCTGGCGATGCGCCTCGGCAATTTGCGTTTCTTCACCAGGATGCAGGGACGCTGCGACCAGCACCGGCCGGTCGCCGACCTGCCCCTGCAGCTCCGCCAGAACAGCCTCATCCACGGGCAAGGGAGCCGAGGCATATTTCAGGTTTCCCCGCATCTCGATACCCACCAGCCCCAAGGCTTTGAACCGGGCGACATCCGCCTCGCTCTGGGCCAGGATCGGCTGGAAGCAGTCGAAAAGCATGCGGGCCAGCCAGGACATCCGCCGCCAACGGGCCCCGCTGCGCGGCGACAGGCGGGCATTGACCAGGGCGGCTGGAATACGGCGCGCCCGCAGCTCCAGCACCAGCCCCGGCCAGATTTCCTCTTCGACAAAGATTGCAGCGTCGGGCGTCCAGTGATTGAAGAAGCGATTCACGGCGCCCGGGATATCAACCGGCACAAACCGATGCAGCACATCCGGCGGCAGCCGTTCGGCCATGATCTTGGCGGATGACAGCGTGCCGGTCGTCAGCAGAAAGCGCCACTCCGGATAGGTTTCCTGCAACTTCTTCAGCAGCGGTAGAATCGACAGGCTTTCGCCGACACTGGCGGCATGGATCCAGGCCAGTTTGCCGGTCGGCGTCTTGCTGGCATCAAAGCCCAACCGCTCCTTCCAGCGCTGCGGGTGCTCCTTACCCTTCCGCTTCCTCAAGAGCAGCAAAAGCAGAACGGCCGGCGTAAGCAGCCGGCCGATCAGGCGCCAGAGGGCGCGGACAAGATGTCGCCTGAAGAACAACTCAGCCCTTCAGCGTCTCTTTATAGGTCTCATAGGTCGAGCGAATGCCCTCTTCCAACGAGATCTTGGCCTTCCAGCCCAGCTTGGACAGGCGGGAAACGTCGAGCAGCTTGCGCGGCGTGCCGTCGGGCTTGGAGGTGTCGAACACCAGCTCGCCCTGGAAACCCACGACCTTCTTCACGATCTCGGCCAGTTCCTTGATCGAGACGTCCTCGCCCACGCCCACATTGACGATCTCGCTATCGTCATAGGTGTTCATGAGATAGATCGCCGCCTCGGCCAGATCGTCGGCATGCAGGAATTCGCGCTTCGGGCTGCCGGTACCCCAGACCGTCACGTTCGCCGCGCCAGCTTCCTTGGCTTCGTGAAACTTGCGGATCAGGGCGGGCAGCACGTGGCTGTTCTGCAGATCGTAATTATCGCCCGGACCATAGAGGTTGGTCGGCATCAGAGAGATGCCGCTCATCCCATATTGGCGACGGTAGGAATTGACCATTTCGATGCCCGCGATCTTGGCGATCGCATAGGGCTGATTGGTCGGCTCCAAAGGGCCGGTCAGGAGGTGTTCTTCCTTCATCGGCTGGGGCGCATGCTTGGGATAGATACAGGAGGAACCGAGGAATTCCAGCTTCTTGACGCCTGCCTTATAGGCACCGTCGATGACATTGTTCTGAATGATCAGATTGTCGTAGAGGAAACTGGCCGGATAGGTGTTGTTCGCCATGATGCCGCCGACCTTGGCGGCCGCGACGAACACATACTCCGGCTTTTCCCTGGCATACCAGGAATCGACCGCCGCCCGGTCCGAAAGGTCGAGGTCCTTTCGGAAGGGCGCCAGGACGTTTTTATAGCCCTGCTTCTTCAGCGCACGGACAATCGCGCTGCCGACGAGGCCGCGAGCACCGGCAACGAAGATGCGGGCGTCCTTGTCCATGCCTGCATTAGCCATGACGAGCAGCCCCGCCATTGGCCTTGAAGCCTGCATCGATCAGGGTCTTCTCGCGGGCGGCGAGATCCACGTCCTGCTCGACCATCATGGTGACGAGCTGGTCGAAGCTGGTCTTGGGCTTCCAATTGAGCTTGGTCTTGCACTTGGTCGGATCGCCCAGAAGGTAATCCACTTCGGTCGGGCGGAAGTAACGCGGATCGATCTCCACGTATTTCTGCCAATCGAGGCCGGCCTTGCCGAACGCCAGCTCGACAAATTCCTTCACCGAATAGGCCTCGCCGGTGGCGACGACATAATCGTCGGGCTTTTCCTGCTGCAGCATCAGCCACATGGCCTCGACGTAATCGCCAGCAAAGCCCCAGTCGCGCTTGCTGTCCATATTGCCGAGATACAGCTTGGTCTGCAGGCCATGTTTGATGCGGCCGACGGCACGGGTGATCTTGCGGGTCACGAAGGTTTCGCCGCGGCGTGGGCTTTCGTGATTGAACAGGATGCCGTTGCAGATGAAGAGGTTATAAGCCTCGCGATAATTCACTGCATACCAATGGGCTGCGACCTTGGCCGCCGCATAGGGCGAACGCGGGTAGAAAGCGGTGTCTTCGGACTGCGGGGGCTTGGCCGCACCGAACATTTCCGACGAACCGGCCTGATAGAAGCGGACCTGCTTGCCCGAACGGTCGGCATAGTCACGCATGGCTTCCAGCAGACGGAGCGTGCCCGAACCGACGACGTCAGCGGTATATTCCGGTGCCTCGAAAGACACCTTCACATGGCTCTGGGCGCCGAGATTGTAGATTTCGTCCGGCTGCACAGTCTCGATGACCCGGCGCAGCACGGTGCCGTCGGCCAGATCGCCGTAATGCAACACCATCTTGGCCCCGCCATTATGCGGATCCGAATAGAGATGATCGATGCGATCGGTATTGAAGAGGCTAGCCCGACGAATGATGCCGTGAACTTCATATCCTTTCGAGATCAACAACTCGGTAAGATAGGAGCCGTCCTGGCCGGTAATGCCGGTGATGAGCGCGCGCTTCATGTTTTGATCAAGCATCCAATAGTTAGAGGGATGAATTTGGGCCGGAGTATATCGCCCGGCGCGATCAAGGCTAGGCTTAAACGCGGCGAAAACACGGCAAGCGCGGTTAATTTTCTGCAATCGAAGGTCGGGCATGCGTCCGACGCACTATCGGATCACAGGATGGGTATCTATAGTTTGGCCCCAAGATGACCAGGCTCGACCTCTATCTTATCCGGCAGGTGACGCTCGCAACCATCGCGATTGCGTTGACGCTGACCAGCGCGATCTGGCTGACGCAATCCTTGCGTTTCATAGACTTAACCTTAAATCGCGGTATGCCCGTCGGCACGTTTTTGCAGATCTCGGCCCTGGTCGTGCCGAATTTTCTGACCGTGATTCTGCCCATCGCCCTCTTCGCCGCGATCCTTTTTGCGCTTGCGAAGATGCAGGGTGACAGTGAGCTGCCGGTCATGCGTGCCATAGGTTTGTCACCGGCCCGCATTGCACGCCCGGTCCTCATCATGATGCTGATCTTTACCGGCATCGGCTATGGGCTCACTCTCTGGGGTCTGCCGACCAGCTATCGCGCCTTCAAGGATCTGCAGGCCGAGATCCGCAATTCCTACGCCGCCCTCCTTATCCAGGAAGGCGTCTTCACGCAGATCGACAAGGGCGTCACGCTCTTCGTGCGCAACCAGGGTGAAGGCGGCAATCTGTCCGGTATCCTCGTCCATGATGAGCGGATCGCCGACCGGCCTTCCACATATCTGGCCGACAAGGGGACGCTGGTTGCGACTCCAACCGGCCCGCGGCTGACCATGGTCGGCGGCAGCCGTCAGGAGCTTAGCCGCAAAGACGGCCGGGTCTCTCTGCTCTATTTCGACAGCTATGCCGTCGACATCGGTCGGGTCGCAGGCGCCCCTGCCTTGCGTGAGCGGGAATCGACCGAACTTTATGTCGACGAGCTTTTTGACGATCAGACCGTGCGGGATCCGCGCAAGCAAGCGGCTTATCGCACAGAAGCCCATCAGCGGCTGGCCGGGCCCCTCTTCACCCCCATGTATGTCCTGATCGCTTTGGCTGCGATGCTGGCGGGCGAACACTCCAGGCGCGGCTTTTCCAAGCGAGTCTTGCTGGCAACCGTGATCGCTGCGTCGATCCAGGGACTGGGCTTTGGCCTCGCCAACCTCGCGGGGCGCAATGTAGCTGCCGTGCCGCTGCTCTATCTGCTGCCGGTCGTTACGACGATCATTGCCTTCTATATCCTGTCGACAGGTCGCTTCCCGCGATTGCCGACCCGGCGTTCCTCGGTCGCTCCAGCATGACCATCGGCTATACCCTTTCGCGCTATATCGGGCGCAGCTTCATCGTCTGGCTCGGGCTATTCTTCGGGATTCTGGCGGCGATCATTCTGTCCGCCGATCTGGTCGAACTGCTGCGCCGCGCCGCCGCCAGACCGGAAACCAGCTTCACGTCGGTCCTGCATCTGGCTCTGCTGAAACTGCCCAACACCGCCCAGTTGCTGCTGCCGTTTGCCGTGCTTTTTGCCGCCCTGATGTCCTTCTGGCGTCTCTCACGCACCTCCGAACTGGTGGTGGCCCGGGCGGTCGGCGTTTCGGTCTGGCAATTCCTGCGTCCCGCCATCCTGCTGGCGCTGCTGGTCGGTGTGCTGAAGGTCGGGCTGGTCAATGAATTCTCCTCCGTGACCTTCGCCCGCTATGAGCAACTGGAGCCGGTTCTCCTACGCGGGCAGGTCAATCAAGCTGCACTTGCTGGTGGTAACGGCCTGTGGCTTCGCCAGGGCGACGACGACGGCAGCGCGATTATCCATGCAGGCTCCATCGATGCCCTGACCGGCACCATGACGGACGTCATGGTCCTGCAGTTCAAGCCGGACGGGTCTTTCCGCACCCGGCTCGATGCCTCCCGTGCCCTGCTGTCCCCGGGTCGCTGGGTGCTTGAGGATGCGCGGTCGGCAGTCGAGGGGCGCCCACCCCAGGATGTCGGCGTGGTCGAACTGCCGACCGACTTTACCCTGGCCCGCATCCAGGACAGTTTTGCCCGACCGGAAACCATGTCCTTCTGGGCGCTGCCTGCGTTCATTGAGGGCCTGGAGAAGGCCGGTTTTTCGGCACTGCGCCATCGGCTTTACCTGCAAAGCCAGTTCGCCGTGCCGGTTCTGATGGCGTCGATGGTCCTTATCGCCGCCGCCTTCGCCCTGCGCCCCCAACGTCGCGGTGGGATCGGTCAATTGATCGCCGCCGGTGTCGGCGCGGGTTTTCTCGTCTACTTCCTCAGCGACCTGGTACAGGCCCTCGGTCTGAGCGCGACCATTCCGGTCACGCTTGCCGCCTGGGCTCCGGCCAGCGTCTCCACGCTGTTGGGGGTAACCCTTTTGCTTTACCTCGAGGACGGCTGATATCTTGCTCGCACTCGCCCTAGCCCAAATCAATCCGACCGTCGGCGATATCGCCGGTAATCTTGCGCTGATCCGCAAGGCCCGCGCGGAAGCCGCCACCCAGAAGGCGGACCTTGTGGTCCTGCCCGAGCTGTGCCTGTCCGGCTATCCGCCCGAGGATCTGGTGCTGAAGCCTGCTTTCCTGGCCGCCTGTCGCAAGGCGATCGAGGATCTGGCCCAGGATACGCTCGACGGCGGCCCGGCCCTGCTGGTCGGCACACCGATGGAAGTCGACGGCGCCCGCCGGAATGTCGTCGTCCTGCTGGATGCGGGCGAGATCCAGGCTGTGCGTCTGAAGCATGACCTGCCGAACTATGGTGTCTTCGACGAAAAGCGCGTCTTTTCGCCAGGCCCCCTGCCGGGTCCGATCAGCTTCCGGGGTTATCGCCTGGGCGTGTTGATCTGTGAGGATCTCTGGAAACCCGATGTCGCAGAGGCCCTGGCTGAGACGGGTGCCGAGATCCTCATCGTCCCCAACGGCAGCCCGTTCGAGGACGACAAGGGCGACGAGCGCCTCTCGATTGCCGTGTCGCGCATCTTCGAAACCGGACTGCCGCTGGTCTATGTCAATCAGCTCGGCGGCCAGGATGAGCTGGTGTTCGATGGCGCGAGCTTCGCCCTAGACAATAACCGCAAGCTGGTCTGCCGCCTGCCGTCCTGGGCCCCCGCCGTTGCCACGATCAGTTTCGAGCGGTCGAGCGAGGACAAGCTGGTCTGCACCACGCCCGGCCCTATCGCTCCCGAACAGTCGGATGACGAGCAGCTGTATCAGGCCATGGTCTTTGGTCTTGGCGATTATGTGCGCAAAAACCGCTTCCCCGGCGTGATCCTCGGACTGTCCGGTGGTATCGACAGTGCCATTGCTGCTGCCATCGCCGTCGATGCCCTCGGTGCCGACATGGTGCGCGCGGTCATGATGCCCTCGCCCTATACCAGCCAGGAAAGTCTGGAAGACGCGGCGGCCTGCGCCAAGTTCCTGGGTATTCGCCTGGACGAGATCTCCATCGAACCCGCGATGGCGGCCTTCGACGGCATGCTCGCCCCCCTGTTCGAGGGGCGTGCCGCCGATATCACGGAAGAAAACATCCAGTCGCGCGCCCGTGGCCTGACCCTGATGGCGCTTTCCAACAAGCTGGGCCATATGGTGCTCTCCACCGGCAATAAGTCCGAGATGAGCTGCGGCTATGCCACCCTCTATGGCGACATGTGCGGCGGTTATGCGGTGCTGAAGGATCTCTATAAGACCAAGGTCTTCGACCTGTCGCGCTGGCGAAACGAAAATCGCGCGGAAGGCTTCAAAGGCCCCAAAGGCCCGGTCATGCCGGAACGCGTGATTACCAAGCCGCCCTCCGCCGAACTGCGCCCAGACCAGAAAGACGAAGACAGCCTGCCTCCCTACGACCGGCTGGATGCCATCCTGAAAGGCCTGGTCGAGCGGGAGAAGTCGGTCGCCGAGCTGGTCGCCGCTGGCGAAGATGAGGCGACTGTGCGTCGGGTTCGCCAGATGCTCGATCGCGCCGAATATAAGCGTCGTCAAGCACCACCGGGCGTGAAGCTTACCCGCCGGGCTTTTGGCAAGGAACGCCGCTATCCCATCACCAACGGCTATCCCGGCTAAAAGAAACCGCCCTTATGCAAGCTGTCTTCAATGTTGCGCTTCCGGTCTTCGGGCTGATCCTGGCTGGTTTCTTCGCAGCGCGACTCAAGCTTCTGGGCGGTAATTCCACTCAAGCGCTCAATCAGTTCGTCTATTGGTTCGCGCTGCCCTCGCTGCTGTTCCTGGTGATGTTCCGGGCGCCTTTGGAGCGGGTGGTCGATCCGGCCTTCCTCGTGCCCTTCTGCCTTCCGCTTGGAGTGATCCTGCTGCTGGTCTGGATCTGGGGCAGGCTGGCCTGGGGGCTGCGGCTTGCCGATCTGTCCGTCCAGTCGCTATCGGCGATCTACGCCAACGTCGGTTACATGGGTATCCCGCTGGTCCTTATGGCCTTTGGCGAAGAGGCGATGCCCTATGCCATCGCCGGGACCATCCTGACAGGTTCGATCATGTTCGGTCTCGGCATCATGGGGATCGAGATCGACCTGCGATCCAGTGATGGTTTCTTCAAGGCCATCTTCGGCGTGCTGAAAGTCGTCTGCCGCAATCCGCTGATGCTGGCGCCAGCCCTTGGGGCGGCCCTCGCCTATGGCGATGTCACTCTGCCGATCCCGTTGAAGAACTTCCTGGAACTGCTCGGCGCCGCCTCCAGCCCCTGCGCGCTGTTTGCGCTCGGCATGTTTCTGGCCGCTCAGCCGCTGGGCAACGAACTGCCCGAGGTCACCTGGCTTACGGCCTTGAAGCTGATCGTGGCACCGGTCGCAACCTTCATCACGATCCTGTTCCTGTCAGACTTCAACAGCCTGCCCGCCCAGGTGGCGCTGCTGCTGAACGCGCTTCCAACCGGGGCCGGAGCCTTCGTGCTGGCACAGCAATATGATAGGCTGGTTGCCCAGACGAGTGCGACGATCCTGGTTTCAACGATCCTGTCGGTGCCGACGGTAAGTCTGCTGATCGCGCTCTTTGCCCACTGATGGGCAGTCAGCGGTAATCGATCACGGAGCTATAATCCGAATAGACCATGATCATATCAACCGCCTCGCCATCGCGTGACAGCGGCAGATAGAGATTGGCATGTTCCAGGGCGGCTGCGAAGCGGCGCACCGGGATGGGGTATTCCATATGCAGGGGCGCCCGGCGGGCAACCACCGTATCATAGAGGCGCAGAACGGTCGCCAAAGGCGCGCCGTAAAAATGCGTTTCGACTGCATGGCCGGTAGGATTGAAACCGCGGGCTTCAACCTCACGTGTCCCAACCAGACGATAGCGATACCGCGGGCTGCCCGTCAGCACATCCACCAGCAGAACGGACGGCAGATCGACCGGCAGTTCCTCGGGGTGCATATCCTTGCGGCTGGGCATCAACCGTCCGACCGCTTCCGCACGCTGGCGCCAATGACGCAGGAGCAAAGCCGCCGGACTTCCATCGGTTGGCAGGGCGGTCTCGATTGCTACCGGCGGGAAAGGTCCGTCCACGTCTGACTTAACGCTCTGATTTTAACAAAATGTAGACAATCATTGTCACGCACCCTTTAACCCGTCAAGAAAAACCGAGAAAAGCAGCATGCCCCGTAACCCAATGATATTACTTAATATCGTTAGTTAATATAGATTCAATACTAATAAAATTAGTTGTAATACATATGTTTTTGACAATCGAAGATAACGATAAGCATGGTCAAACCGCGCTGGGGGGATTTACAGTTGCCCCACTACCCGTTGGTTTTTTAACCTCGCCCTCATGACAGAAGCAGCGAACACCATTCAGAAACCGCATCGCTCCAATCTGATCCCATCCGCCCTCGCACCAGAGGAACGTATGGGGTTTGTCCGCTCCATCTTCGAAGTCGTCTCGATCCGGCGGGAAGAACGCCTAAAGCGGGAGCGTGTCGAACGAACGCTTGAAGCTGCCGAACGCTTTCGTATCGAAGAGAAAAACAAAACCAAGGCCGCCCAGCCCGACACCCCCGCCCCAACCGGCCCGCAGCGCCTGAAGGGTGTCGCCGGACGGTTCGACGGAGCTCCCCAGCAGGCGGCAGGCAGATCGGGTCCGCGCCCGAAATTACCCCGACGCTCGTCGCCCATGCTGATCGTCCGCATCATGTCTGACTTCTATGAAACGTCGGAATGGTGCACCGGCGGTGTGGTCGTGCAGAAATACAACGGCGACCTGGAAGTCGGCATGTCCTTCAATGCGGCTTTCCGCTTCGACAAATCGGATCGCTGGTTCGATTGCCGCCTGTCAGTGGTTCGCCGGAACAAGCAGGACAAGTTTCTCGCGCTGTCCTTCGCCTCGCTCGAACGCGGCGCCTTCGCGTATCTGGAGCATGTGGTCGGCGCCCTGCCCGGCTGAGCCCGATAGTACGTCACCCAAAAGCCGGACGAAGCCCTGCTTCTTTCCGGCTTTTTTTCCGCCTTTCCGCCGGTTATGCCTTGGCGAATCTGTCGCACCGCGACAAAAAACTGCGACAATATTACCCAGAATTCGCCACATTTAGTGATGGCGCCCTGAGTCCGCCCCAGCTATCGTTTTTTTTGCCCGATTCTCTCTTAAAACGAGAATTAGAAGGCGAATAACGACTTGCGGCCGTTCGGCTGATAAAGGTCGAACGCAACAGGGGAACGGAAATGTCCAGCACAACGATGCAGTCGGGTGCTCCCGACAAGAAAGCAGAGCGTCGCGTCATTGTCGCGTCGTCTCTGGGTACGGTCTTCGAGTGGTACGATTTTTATCTGTACGGCTCGCTAGCCCCCTTCATCGCAGCCCAGTTCTTTTCCGGCGTCAATGAAACAGCAGCCTTCGTCTTCGCGCTGCTGGCTTTCGCCGCCGGTTTCGCGGTGCGCCCCTTCGGCGCCATCGTCTTCGGTCGCCTCGGCGATCTGGTCGGCCGCAAATATACCTTCCTCGTCACCATCCTGATCATGGGTGTGTCGACCTTTGGCGTCGGCCTGCTGCCGAACTACGCCTCGATCGGCATTCTGGCCCCGATCATCCTCATCATCCTGCGCCTGCTGCAAGGTCTGGCGCTCGGCGGTGAATATGGCGGCGCAGCAACCTACGTCGCCGAACATGCCCCCCATGGCAAACGCGGCCTTCACACGGCCTGGATTCAGACCACGGCAACGATGGGCCTGTTCCTGTCGCTGGTCGTCATTCTGTTCATCCGCAAGACGCTCGGCGAAGACGCCTTCAAGGCGTGGGGTTGGCGCATTCCGTTCCTGGTCTCGATCGTGCTGCTCGGCATCTCGGTCTGGATCCGTCTGAAGCTGGAAGAAAGCCCGACCTTCAAGCGCATGAAGGCCGAAGGAAAGCACTCCAAGGCTCCGCTGACCGAGGCATTCGGCCAGTGGCGCAACATGAAGGTCGTTCTCCTCGCCCTCTTCGGCGCGGTGATGGGTCAGGCCGTTGTCTGGTACACCGGTCAGTTCTACGCCCTGTTCTTCATGACCCAGACGCTCAAGGTCGATGGCGAAACTGCCAACTACCTGATCGCGGGCTCGCTGCTGATCGGCACGCCGTTCTTCCTGCTGTTCGGCTGGCTGTCGGATAAGATTGGCCGTAAGTGGATCATCATGGCGGGCATGGCCCTGGCCATCGTGACCTACTTCCCGATTTTCCAAGGCCTGACCAAGTTCGCCAACCCGGATCTGGCCGCCGCACAGCAAAACACCAAGACGGTCATTCTTGCCGACCCGGCCACCTGTAACTTCCAGTTCAACCCGGTTGGTACAGCGACCTTCACCACCGACTGCGACCGTGCCCGTGGTGCCCTGTCGCGCGCTTCGGTCGAATATACCAACGAAGCGGCTCCGGCTGGCACCCCGACGGTCGTCAAGATCGGCGCGACCACCATCCAGGGCTTCGACGCAGCTCAGATCTCCGCCGCTATCAAGGCCGCCGGCTATCCGGCCGCAGCCGACAAGGCAAAGATCAACTATGGCGCCACGCTGGCACTGCTCACGATCCTCGTGATCTATGTCACCATGGTCTATGGCCCGATCGCGGCCTTGCTGGTCGAATTGTTCCCGACCCGCATCCGCTATACCTCGATGTCGCTGCCTTACCATATCGGTAACGGCTGGTTCGGTGGCTTCCTGCCGCCGGTCTCCTTCGCCCTTGTGGCGATGACAGGCGATATCTACTACGGCCTCTGGTATCCGATCGTGATCGCCTCGATCTGCTTCGTGATTGGCGCGCTCTTCCTGCCGGAAACCAAGAACAACCGTATCGACGACTAACAGCTATCGGTAGCCTTCGGGCACTGGAGCGATAAACTCGGGGCGACGGGTCTGATGATCCGCCGCCCCGACCTTTATTCACGTCGTCGATCGTTGAGGAACGCCAAAGACAGATGGCGAGTATTGGACTGAGAACCGCCGCCGTGCGGCCGGGGGAACAGCGTCGGGTTATTCTGGCTGCGTCCCTGGGGACCGTGTTCGAGTGGTATGACTTCTATCTCTATGGGTCGCTGGCGATCTTTTTCGGCGCCCTGTTTTTCCCGCCGGGGAACGAGACAGCCGCTTTCCTGGCCAGCCTCGCGACCTTTGGGGCGGGTTTTGCCGTGCGTCCGTTCGGCGCGCTGGTTTTTGGTCGCCTGGGCGATATCGTCGGGCGCAAACACGCGTTTCTGCTGACCATCCTGGTGATGGGGGTTTCCACCGCCGCCGTCGGGTTGCTGCCCACCTACGACCAGATCGGTCTCTGGGCCCCCGCTCTTCTGATGCTGCTCCGCCTCGCTCAGGGGCTAGCCTTGGGTGGAGAGTATGGCGGGGCCGCCACCTATGTCGCCGAACATGCGCCCGCCGGGCGCCGGGGGCTGCATACGAGCTGGATTCAGACCACGGCAACGCTTGGTTTCTTCCTGTCGCTTGCCGTCATCTATGTCTGCCGTCAGGTGATTGGAGACGAGGATTTCAAAGTCTGGGGATGGCGCATTCCCTTCCTGGCCTCAGTGGCACTGCTGGCGATTTCAACCTACATCCGACTACAGTTGAAAGAGTCTCCCCTTTTTACCGAGCTCCAAGCTCAGGGTCGCACCTCGCGCAATCCCCTGACAGAGAGTTTCGCCCGTTGGAAAAATCTGAAGGGTGTTCTGATTGCGTTGCTCGGTGCAACCGCAGGCCAGGGCGTTGTCTGGTATACGGGCCAGTTTTATGCGCTGTTTTTCATGCAGAACACGCTGAAGATGGATTATGAGGCAGCCTATCCGCTGATCGCCTTTACGTTGCTGATGTCGACGCCGCTGTTCCTCTTTTTCGGTTGGCTCTCTGACAAGGTTGGGCGCAAGCCGATCATGATCGCGGGCTGTCTGCTCTGCGCGGCAACCTGCATTCCGATCTTCCAGTCGCTGACCCATGCCGCCAATCCGGCCTTGGCGCGAGCGCTCGCCATTTCGCCCGTCACGCTCATCGGAGGCGGCACCTGCACGACCTTTTATATGACCGCCCCGGAAACGCCCTGCGATATGGCGCGGGACTACCTGAGCCGGGCCGGGATCGGCTATCGCGTCGAACCGGGGGACGCGCTGGAGATCCGGATTGGCTCCAGATCACTGGCAGGCTTCAACGAAGAAGAACTCGAACATGCCCTGGCGGAGGCCGGTTATCCCGCCGTGGCCGACCCCAAACAGATCGACCGCCCGGCCGTAGTCGCCCTGCTGTCGCTGCTGATGCTCTATGTCGCCATGGTCTATGGGCCGATTGCCGCGTTTCTGGTCGAGCTGTTCCCCACCCGCATCCGCTATACCTCGATGTCCCTGCCCTATCACCTGGGTAATGGCTGGTTTGGCGGCTTTTTGCCCTTCATCGCCTTTGCCCTGGTCGTGCAGACGGGCGATCTCTATTACGGACTCTGGTATCCGATCGTGGTCGCGGTCTTCACGGTCGCGGTCAGTCTGATCGCCATTCGGGAGACAAAGGATCGGGACTTGGCCCGGTAGCGCTTGGCGTTCGGCCCCATGCACGCTATACCCTCCCGCAATCATGATTTAAGCGGGATTTGAGGGCGATGGCTGCATATCAATACGTCTATGTGATGAAGGGCCTATCGAAGATCTATCCGGGCGGCAAAAAGACGCTGGATAACATCTGGCTCTCCTTCCTGCCCGGCGCAAAGATCGGCGTCATCGGCCCGAACGGTGCCGGTAAGTCGACCCTGATGAAGATCATGGCCGGCCTCGACAAGGAATATGGTGGCGAAGCCTGGGCTGCCGAGGGCGCCAAGGTCGGCTATCTGTCGCAGGAACCCGAGCTCGACCCCAAGAAAACCGTGTTCGAAAACGTCATGGAAGGCGTCGCCGAGATCAAGGCGATCATGACCCGTTTCGAAGAAGTCAGCGCGCGCTTTGGCGAGGAGCTGACCGACGATCAGATGAATGACCTGATCGCCGAACAGGGCGAACTGCAGGAAAAGATCGACGCCGTCGACGGCTGGGATCTCGACCGTACCGTCGAAATCGCCATGGACGCCCTGCGCTGCCCGCCGGGCGATGCCGATGTGACCAAGCTGTCGGGTGGTGAGCGCCGCCGCGTTGCGCTCTGCCGTCTGCTGCTGGAAAAGCCTGACCTGCTGCTGCTCGACGAACCGACCAACCATCTCGATGCCGAAAGCGTCGCCTGGCTGGAACGCTTCCTGGCCGAATATAAGGGCACCGTCGTTGCCGTGACCCATGATCGCTACTTCCTGGATGAAGTCGCCGAATGGATCCTGGAAGTCGACCGCGGCACCGGTTACCCGTTCGAGGGGAACTACTCGGGCTGGCTGGAAGACAAGCAGAAGCGCCTTGCCCAGGAAGGCAAGCAGGAAGACGCCCGCCAGAAGACCCTGGAGCGCGAGCTGGATTGGGTGCGCCAGTCGCCCAAAGCCCGCCAATCCAAGTCCAAGGCGCGTATTTCCGCCTATGAGTCGCTGCTGGCCGAAAGCCTTGAGAAGGCACCGGAAACCGCGCAGATCGTCATTCCGCCCGGCCCGCGTCTGGGTGGCGTCGTGATCGAGGCGGAACATCTGCGCAAGGGCTTCGGCGACAAGCTGCTGATGGACGATGTGTCCTTCCGCTTGCCGCCGGGCGGCATCGTGGGTGTCATCGGTCCGAACGGTGCCGGTAAGACCACCCTCTTCCGCATGATCACCGGCTCGGAAAAGCCCGAAGAAGGCACCTTCAAGGTCGGCGAGACCGTGACGCTAGGTTATGTCGATCAGAGCCGCGATGCCCTCGACGCCAACAAGACCGTCTGGGAAGAAATCTCGGGCGGGGCCGATGAAATCGATCTGGGCCGCCGCAAGATGCCGAGCCGCGCCTATTGCGCGCTCTTCAACTTCCGTGGTCCCGACCAGCAGAAGAAGGTCGGCATGCTGTCGGGCGGTGAGCGCAACCGCGTTCACATGGCCAAGATGCTGAAGACCGGCGCGAACGTCCTGCTGCTCGACGAACCGACCAACGATCTGGACGTCGATACCCTGCGCGCCCTGGAAGAAGCCCTGTTGGACTTCCCCGGCTGCGCCGTGGTCATCAGCCATGATCGCTGGTTCCTGGACCGCATCGCCACCCACATCATGGCGTTCGAAGGCGACAGCCAGGTCGTCTTCTTCGAAGGCAACTATGGGGACTATGAGGCCGACAAGAAGCGCCGTCTGGGCGCCGACGCCGACCAGCCCCATCGCATCAAATACAAGCCGCTGGTCCGCAGCTAATTTCCAAGGAATAGAGAGACATGGGTTTCAACTGCGGCATCGTCGGCCTGCCGAACGTCGGCAAGTCCACACTTTTCAACGCCCTGACCGCCACCGTCGCGGCGCAGGCAGCGAATTATCCCTTCTGCACGATCGAGCCGAATACAGGCATCGTCGGCGTTCCCGACAAGCGCTTGGACAAGATTGCCGCCATCGGCAAGTCGGCCAAGATCATCCCGACTCAACTTGAGTTCGTCGATATCGCCGGTCTCGTCCGGGGCGCCTCCAAGGGTGAAGGTCTGGGCAACCAGTTCCTGGCCAACATCCGCGAAGTGGACGCCATCGTCCATGTGCTGCGCTGCTTTGAAGACGGCGACATCACCCACGTCGAAGGCAGCGTCGATCCTGTACGCGATGCCGAGACGGTCGAAACCGAACTGATGCTCGCCGACCTCGAGAGCCTGGAAAAGCGCGAGAACACGCTCTCCAAGCGCCTGCGTTCGGGCGACAAGGAAGCGACCGCGACTCTGGCCGTCATCAATCCGATCCTGGCAGCGCTGCGCGATGGCAAGCCCGCCCGCACGGTCAAGTTCGAGGGCGACGACCTCAAGATCGCCAAGATGCTGCAGCTTCTAACCGCCAAGCCGGTTCTCTATGTCTGCAACGTCGCCGAAGGTGAAGCAGCCACCGGCAATGCCTTCTCCGAGAAGGTCTTCGCAATGGCCGAGAAGGAAGGCGCCCGCGCCGTCATCATCTCCGCCGCGATCGAAGCCGAAGTGGCGCAGCTGAGCACGGATGAGGAAAAGAACGAGTTCCTGGAGACCCTGGGCCTTGAGGAAACCGGCCTCTCGCGCGTCATCCGCGTCGGTTACGGCCTGCTGGGTCTGCTGACCTTCTTCACGGTCGGCCCCAAAGAAGCCCGCGCCTGGACGGTTCGTGCTGGTGCCAAGGCTCCGGAAGCCGCCGGCGTGATCCACACAGACTTTGAACATGGTTTCATCCGTGCTGAAACCATTGCCTATGACGACTTCATCGCCTGCAATGGCGAAGCGGGTGCAAAGGAAGCAGGCAAGATGCGCCTGGAAGGCAAGGAATACCTCGTCAACGACGGCGATATCTTCCACTTCCGCTTCAACGTCTAGCCTTTCCTATCGGCTTTACGGGAGCTCAGTCCTCGATTGGGGACTGAGCTTTTTTTATGTGCGCGGCCGAGAATGTTGATAATAATTTATTACAATATAGATCATTACCCAATGTAATGACCTAAAACTATATTTATGTTTTTAATAAAACACCCGAATACTCGCGATTCTATTCGGATGTTATTAAATTTGATTGTGAGAAGAGCAAATGAAGACCAATTGGCTAATGGCGTTGCCCGCCATCACGATGGCAGCTTTCACGCAAGGCGCCAGCGCCCAGACCGTCACCATCGCCAGCGATCTCTGGTGCCCCTATATCTGCAGCGACAAAGCGAACCCAGGCGCGATCATCGAAGCCGCAGCCAAGGCCGTGGCGCTGAAGGGATACAAACTCGAGTTCAAGGAAATCCCCTATACCCGCGCCATTCAGATGGCCGAATATGGCGAACTCGATATCGTTGCGACCGTCGCCGAGGGCAACAATGGCAAACTACTGCAGAACGAGGTTCCCTTCGGCACCTCCGTCTATGGCATCGCCCAACGCAAAGGGGCGGGTCTGAAGCTTGATAGCGTCGCCGACCTCCAGGGCAAGAAACTGAGCGTCATTCCCGGCTATACCTATGGTACCGAGATCGACGCGATGATCACCGCCAATCCCAAGGCGTTTGACATCAATACCGGCGACGATCCGCTAAAGCAGATCTTCCTGAAGCTGGAGGCTAACCGCACCGATCTCGTGATCGACGATATCGTGGCCCTGAACCACCGCATCAAGAATGAGGGCTTTGCCGATAAGCTGGAGGTCAAGCCCGCCTCCAAGCAGATGCTGCCGCCTTTCAAACTCTTCTACGCCTTCGCCCCCACCAAGCCGACAACACCGGACTATATGAAGGCGCTTGATGATGGTCTGCGCAGCCTGAAGCAGAGCGGCGAGCTCACAAAGATCGCCGAGAAATACGCGATCATCCTCGAATAGGATCGCCCCTCACCAGGGCGTGGTGACGCAATTTGCCACGCCCCGTCTTCCTTCTGGCAGGGTCGCCCACCTCTCGACTATCTTCTGACCACATTTCCCCGCCAAGCTTTGGCAGATATTGGGGAAGCTGGCTTTGGATAAGGAAAAGATACCGATGGCCCTGCGCGCCGCACTCATTCTCTCTTCGCTGCTGCTGGCCGCCTGCGGCAGCTCGCAATATCTGATCAGCACGCAGAACGGCACGATGATCACGGCCTACAGCAAGCCCGAACTGGACAAGAAAACCGGCATGATGGAATATAAGGATGCCGATGGCCGCCGCGTCAGCATCAATAAGGATCAGGTCGTGCAGATCGTCGAACGCTGATCGGTTCGAAGATTGATCCGACCCAAAAAGCGAGGCACCTGCCTCGCTTTTGCTTTTTAGCGCTACCTTGAGTTATAAATTGCTCAAGGCGCGCCTACGCCTCCCCCCTCCAATCGGGGAAGCATTGTCATGCAGGGCATTTCGACATCGGACCGACTGTTCCGAGCGCTTGCATAAGGAGGGGTTGCGAGATTTCCGCTCGCGATAGGAGGTTCCTTTCATGACGCTCTCCGCGCCCCTGTATCAACTGAAGCGCAAGGCCAAGCTATTGGCCAAGGCAGAGGCTTTACCTCTGCACGCTGCCCTCGATCGCATCGCCGTCCAGGAAGGCTTCCCGGCCTGGAGTCTACTGGCCCTTCGGGCGACCAAAGCGGCAACCGATATGCCATCCGCTCGTCTCTTCTCCCGCCTCTCCCCCGGCGATATGCTGCTGATCGGGGCACGACCGAGCCAGGGCAAGACTCTGATGAGTCTGAAGCTGGCCGTGGAGGCGATGAAGGCGGGACATCGATGCCACTTTTTCACGCTGGAATATACCAAGGCTGATGTGCTGGAGCGGTTCCGCGCTATTGGTGCGGGCCTGCGACCTTTCGAGGAGCTGTTCGATTTCGACGGGTCCGACGGGATCAGTGCCGACCATATCATCGGCAAGCTGGCAAACGCCGCTCCAGGAACGCTGGTGGTTGTCGATTATCTGCAACTGCTCGACCAGCGGCGCGACACCCCACCCCTCTCAGCCCAGGTCGGCGCCCTGGCCGCTTTCGCCAAGACCAGTGGCGTGATCTTCGCGTTCATCTCCCAGATCGACCGCTCCTATGATTCGGCCGCCAAGCCCTGCCCCGATCTTTCAGATATCCGACTGCCCAATCCGGTCGATCTTTCACTGTTCAGCAAAGCCTGGTTTCTGAACAAGGGCCAGGTTCGCTTCCAGGCCAACCTTTCCGCCTGATCTATCCATTAGAGCGCAGATGAAACCCGGCTACATGTCGCATTTCATCTGCGACATACAGTTTTCGACAATCATCGATAATGAAGCGGATATGACATAATTCCGTCTCAATCGATTAATCAGACAAAAAAATTGCCGGGCACAAGGCCCGGCAAGTTAAACAGGGAGGCTTCACGTCTGGGAGATGAGGGTTCAATCTAGAAACCCTCGGCCGGGAGGGAGCCCGACCAGATTGTTGCGATGCAACAACCAACATCTAAGAAATAGGTATTCTAGCCCCGTGTTTCCAGGGTCATTTTTCTGGTTCTGGGTTGCATCTGCCGCATGCCTGGGCAGCATTTGCTCAAGAAAGGAGCTGTTGCTCAGCTACGTCAAACACGCTTTTCGCGAGTTTTCGTAACGCTTTCGGTCACTTATGAGCAACCTTCGATATAGCGAATGGCTGGCAGCTTACCGATACTGATGCCGGAAACAATCCCACGGTCGGTTTCAAAAACAAGTCCAACGCCCTGGTCGTTCAGCTTGAAAAGATAACTGCCGTTTGTATAGGCATGGGGCTTGACCGTCAGAGCATCCCCATAAGCGTCCCGGACCTGCTGTTCCGTATGCCCGACCCGGATACCGGCCCCTGTGGCATAAGTCGCATCCCAGAAGTACACACGGGCTAGAACACGACCTTCAACAATGGCTCCCAGATCGAGCTTACCGATCCCGGTCTCGGTGCAATAGTCACCGACCTCACCTTGATCCGGCTCACCATATCGCACGTCCAGCCCCAGAGCATCGAGCTCCGCCATGCTCATGCCGATCCGCAGCGGCCCGAAGCCAGTCTCCTCGATCACCCTCTCCTGCGAAATCGCCTGAGAGATAGGGAGCAGAACACTGGCAATCAGCAGGAACGGGGTAAGCTTCATAGAGGATGCCTATTAAAAAGGGCCGCGACGATGCGCGGCCCTTTCAAACGCTTGTTCGATCCACACCCTAGAAGGCGTGGCTCGCCACCTTGCGCAGCAGGAAGTCGCGCAGAACCGAGATGCGCTTAGAATTGCGCAGTTCCTCGGGATAGACGAAGTATGCTGGAACCGACGGCACTTCCAGATCCGGCAGCAGACGCACCAGGCTGGGGTCTTCGTGGATCATATAGTCCGGCAGCGCTGCGATCCCCAGGCCCGCCTGCACGGCGCGCCCGATGGCGTAGAAGTTGTTCACCTTCAGGACCGAGCGGCTGTTGAAGTCGTTGCCACCAGCACGCAGGACCCAGTTCACCTCGGGGAACGGCGGATGCATCGTGTCGCCATAGGAGATCAGGCGATGATTCGCGAGTTCCGCCACATCCTTGGGCGTACCGTGCTTCTTGAGGTAACCCGGCGAGGCATAGAGATGGAAATGGAAAGTCGTCAGGTGGCGCTGGATCAGGTCACCCTGGCGCGGCACCGTCATGCGGATCGCCACATCGGCCTCGCGCATCGACAAATCAAGCTCGTCATCGTCCAGCACCAGCGTCAGCGTGATGTCGGGATGCAGTTCCAGGAACTCGTTGAGACGCGGGGCAAGCCAGGTCGACCCGAAAGTCACCGTAGTCGTGACCTTCAGGGGGCCTTTCGGGCGGTCCTTGCTTTCGTTCAGCATCGCCTCGGCCATCGCGAGCTTGGCGAAGATTTCCTTGGTGGTGCGATAGAGCAGCTCACCCTGTTCGGTGAGGATCAGGCCACGGGCGTGACGGTGGAACAGCGGCACAGAAAGACTGTCTTCCAGACCGCTGATCTGCCGGCTGACCGCCGACTGCGACAGGTTCAGGGACTCACCCGCATGGGTGAAGCTTCCTGCCTCGGCAACCGCCAGAAACACCCGCAGTTTGTCCCAATCCATCACTTTTACCTCCCGATAGCCGGTTCGCCCGGCATCTTGACCCTGGTTACGCTTGAATTATTCCGCCGCAGCCGCGACGACAGGCAGGCCCGCAAGATATTTTTCAACTTCCAGCGCACTCATGCAGCCCATACCCGCTGCCGTGACTGCCTGCCGGAAGATCTTGTCCTTGACGTCCCCTGCCGCGAAGATGCCCGGCACGTTGGTTGCGGTCGAATCCGGCTTGGTCACGACATAGCCTTCGCTATCCAGCTCGACCTTGCCCTTGAAGACTTCGGTCGCCGGCTGGTGGCCAATGGCGACAAAGGCCCCGTCGACCGGTAGCAGACGCTCGGCGCCACCAGTCGTGGATTCCAGACGCAGCGCCGTCACCGCGCGCGGCTGACCTTCGGCGATGATCTCTGCCACCCGATGGTTCCAGATCACCTCGATTTTCGGATTAGCGAACAGACGATCCTGCAGGATCTTTTCCGACCGCAGGGTGTCGCGGCGATGGACCAGATACACCTTGTCCGCATGGTGGGTCAGATACAGCGCCTCTTCGACCGCCGTATTGCCACCGCCGATCACCGCCACCGTCTTCTGCTTGAAGAAGAAACCGTCGCAGGTCGCGCAGGCCGACACGCCCGCGCCGCGCAGACCTTCTTCTTCCGGCAGCCCCAGCCATTTTGCCTGGGCGCCCGTGCAGATGATGATCGCATCGGCGGTATAGATCGTGCCGCTATCTCCGGTCGCCACGAACGGGCGCTTGGACACATCCAGATCCACGATCAGGTCATACCCGACTTCAGTCCCCACATGCTCCGCCTGCTTCTGCATCTGTTCCATCAGCCAGGGGCCCTGGATGACATCGGCAAAGCCGGGGTAGTTTTCGACGTCGGTCGTAATGGTCAATTGCCCGCCCGGCGTCATGCCGGTCAGCAGCAAAGGCTTCAGGTTCGCACGCGCTGCATAAATGGCAGCCGTATAGCCCGCGGGGCCTGCACCAATAATCAAAACGCGGGTATGGCGCTGCTGAGCCATGCAAAAACTCCTCTTGACGGTGTCAGACTACTTGTTCGTGGGGCGGCGTACAAGCCCTAACCCCTTGGAAATGCTACTTTGCCGCTGCCAGACGCCCGTAGCGCCGAAACCAGGGCCAACTTGGATGCCATTCGCCATGAAGATATGGCGTATGACCAGCACCATACCACTGCCGACGAGGCTGCCGATCAGGATGTCGCCTAACCAATGGGCAGTGACGACGACACGGCTCAAGGCCACCAGAAAGCCGATCGGCAGGATCACCCAGCGCCAGCGCGGCCACAGGCAGGTCAGCGCGGTTGCCACCGCCAATGCCATCGCGGTATGGCCCGACGGCATGGAGACCCAATCCGGTACATGGCGGAAAAACGCGAAGCCATAGACCTCGTCCCGGAAAAAAAGCTTCGGCCGCGCGCGCCCGAACAGGAACTTCAGCAGGGAATTGACCAGCCCCGCCGCCGCGATCCCCGCCAGAAAAAACCCCGGCGCCCAGGCCCGTACCCGCCAGCGCGCCGCGACCTCATGATCTCTGGAGCGGAACCCGAACCAGAGACAGATCACAAGCAGCAGGATCGATCCGACGAACCAGCCGAGCCCATCGCCCAGTTGCGTGATCACCCCGAAGGTCTTCAACACCGGCTTGGGCTGCCCCCGCATCGAACGGGCGATTTCCTGGTCCCAGAAGAAAAATGAGGTGACGGCAAGTGGCACGAACAAGGTCGCCGCCAGACGCCAGCGCCCCCAGTGGCTCGACATCTCCTGCGTGATCCATGCCCGCAGACGGGCCGCTCGCCCATCGCCGAAATAGATCCAATGCAGCAGCCAGATCGAACCACCGACCACATATCCGGCAAACAGTACGTCCGAGAGGAAATGTCCGCCCTGCAGGATGCGGTTGGCACCAAAGATCGCGCCCACCGCCAGCCCGGCGACCACCGCCCGGCGGCGCCATGCCAGCGGAGCCAGCAGCGCCGGGGCGAGATATGCAAAGCCGCCCGCCGCGTCGCCAGACACGAAGGAACAGTTCCGCTGGCATTGATCGGACGGGATCGCGACCGGCGTGAAGGTCTTGGTGCCGCCGAACTCTACGATCTGGTTCGGGCGAGCCCGCCCCCAATTATCCTTGAAGGTGGCGTTCGCCAGCACCACCGGCCCGATGATCACCGATAACACGAGGAAAGCGGCGGCTTTGGTCGACAGCTTCTTCAGGAACCAGCCAGCCATCGCCCCGATGACGATCAGCCCTACGATCCAGTTGACCGCATCATGAAGCGGCTCGAACGGCGCGGTCTTGCCCAGGGCGAACCCCTGACCCGGCGTATAGCCAAGCCCTGCGAACCACAGGTCGATGCCCGGAAAGAAATAAAACAGCAGGAAGGTCGCAACGACCAGAGCGGCAAACCAAGACAGCTTCACGATAGTTTCCGGCGGATGAGAGTGAGCGTCACAGGACGGCCCTTGGAATAGTTGAAGCCGCTGATACTGCCGATGACTTGCGTTTCAACCTCGGCCGCCTTCAGGGCCGCATCCATCTTCGCCTGCTCGCGGTCGGCCACCAGGACAACAGCGCCAGGCATACGCTTCAACAGGGCAGCCCCTTCGGTGGCGTTCCCCAGCAGAATGTCGGTGCGGGTCTGGAAGACGAGGCTTGGCTCGGCATAACCGACCGCGCCCAGAGCCGTGGCATTGGGAGCAACCGTCGCCAGCGTCTGCGCCGCGCCGCGCGACAGCCAGAAAGCATCAAGGCGCGGCAGCACAGTCGAATAGATGAGCGTGAAGGCAACACCACCCGTAGCAATCGCCGCCATCAAGGCTTGGCGTGCTTCGCCTTTCAAAGCCGCCCACACGACCCAGCCCCCTGCCCCCACCAGGATCAGCGCAGGCGCCAAGGCCAAGGGATCGAGACGTTTGTCTAGCCAGATAGACAGGCAGACTGCGGCACCTGCCAGGGCCAACGCGACTAACGCCCACAGCAGAATACCGAGCCGCCCCCACCAGCGCCGTAGCGCCCGCTCCGCCTCCTCGCCCACGACAAGGCTCGTCACCAGCATCGCCAGCGCCGGGAAGGCGGGCAGCACATAGTGCGGCAGCTTGGTCGGGATGATCTCGAAAACAACCCAGGTCGGGATCGCCCAGGCCAGGGCGAAACGCACTAGCGGCTCCGCCCGGTCCTTCCATCCCTGCACCAAGGCAGGGATAAGGACCAACGACCCCGGAAAGAACAGCACCATGGCCAGCGCGAGATAGTAGCCGGGCGGCTGCCCATGCCCTTCCTGCCCGCCGATCAACTTAGGCAGCAGATCGCCCTTGATCGCATCCTCGAAGAAGCTTCCGCTGCCTGCAGGGGCATCTGCGCTCGACCCCGCGATGATCGCCATCGTCCAGGGGGCAACGATCAGGATGAGGACCGGCAGACCGCTTAGCGGCTTCAGCGCCTTCATCCAAGCGCTGCCCTCCCCTTTGCGATCCGCCCACCACAGAGCAAGCAGAGTCAGACCCGCCACCATCGGGACCACCGGGCCTTTGACCAGAATGCCGGCCCCGAGGGCAACCCAGAACAGCCACATCGTCCAGCTTGGAGCAGGATATTCGCGATGTCGGTAAAGCCGCAGCAGCGCCATGGCGGCCGCAACGGTGCAGGCAAGCTGCATGGCATCAGTCTTGGCCAGATGCGCCTCCACACCGACCAGAAGGCTGCCCCCCAGGAGGCTCGCAGCCAGGAAGGCAGGACGGTCGCCGGTCTCTTTCCGCAACCCCCAAAACAGGAGCAGCACGGAGGCGATCCCCGCCAGGACCGACGGGATACGATAGGCCCAGATGGCGGCGGGCTGACCCGTCACCTTTTCGACCGCGGACGCAACGCTCGCCTGCGCCCAATAGATCCCGATAGGCTTCTTGTTGCGCGGCTCGTCCTGCAGGCGGATATGCACCCAGTCGCCAGTCTCGACCATCTGGCGGCTGGCCTGGGCGAACCGCGCCTCGTCCCGGTCAAAGGGCGGCAGGCTGGTCATCCCAGCGGTAAAGAGCACCAGGCAGAGGGCGATAAGGCCCGCCCAGGGGCCGAACCAGCCAAGCGGCCCGAAGTCGCGCTCCCCCTCATCCCGACGCGGGGCGGGCCTGCGGGGAGCCGGTTGGCGGGGAGTGTCGCGCAAGAGAGGTTCCTTCATGGACGCCGTGATACTTCAGCCGGGACTTCAGGCAAATGGGGATTCTGTTCGCCAATCAAAAGGCCCACGACCGCCTCTGCCGCCCGTTGGGTCTCGTCAAGCACCGGCGCAGTCCAATGGGGCAGTTCGCCATCGAAGTATCGGGCATGGCGGCCAGTGATCAGCGCTTCCTGGAAAAAGCGGAATTTCCCCGGATTACCCTCAAGTCGCAGAATATGAACAGGCTTGCCCGTGCTCGCGGCCTCCGACAGCATGCTGACGCTGTCTTCGGTTACAAGGATATGATCAGCGATGGCCAGGATACCGGGATAAGGATTGTCTCCATCGCCGGAATAGAAATCGTGCGGCACATCAGTCAGCGCGTGCCTAAGAATCGCAGTCGCCGCCTCTCCCGTCCGACGGGATGTGGAGACAGCCAGACTGCCGCCGGTCTTTTGGGCCAGGGCCGCCAGTTCCTGCCCCAATTTCGCCGCATTCAGACGAACACGACCATTGCTACCCCCCACCAGCACGGCAATCAGCGGGCGCGGCAGATCGGCAGTCCGGAAGGCCGCCGTTGCCTGATCGGCGGCAATACGCTCCGGCGTCACCTTATGCAGGGCACCAATGGTGGTCAGCACATTGCGTCCACGCAGGCGGTCATGCTGCGGGCAGATCACCAGATCGAATTTTTCCGGATCCATGCGCGGATCCAGCAGCGCAACCACTCGGGTATTCGGTCCGCGCAAAGCCGCCGCCGGAGCAACCGCGCTGCGCCCAGCCGCTATGACGAGGTTTGGTGGCGGTCCGTCCAACGATACAGTCAGCGCCTTTCGGGGGTTCCACCACAGACGCGCAGGCAGATATCGCCAGGGAAACCGACCTACGGCTTCGATGATCCGGGAGGCACCGCCCAACCGTTCGGCAAGCCCGACCGCCTGCGCAATCGTTCCTGCCTTGGGATCGGCGATGATCCAGATGTCCGGTTTCAACATTATCGAACCGTGTTTTTTGTCATGACGTTTCGCTTTAGGCGCGCTATATGGAACATAATTGCTGAAATTGGAGGTTTCCCGTCCATGCGTCGCGTCAAGCTAGACCGGATCGACCGCAAAATCCTGCGCGATCTTCAAGCCGACGGTCGAATGACAAATGTCGATCTTGCGGAACGGGTGGGGATATCGGCCCCGCCGTGCCTGCGCCGCGTCAGGGCGCTCGAGAAGGCTGGGTTTATTCGCGGTTACCATGCCGATGTCAATCCCGACACGCTGGGATATGGCGTCACGGTCTTTGCTCAGGTCGGCCTCGCCAGCCAGTCCGATTCCGATCTTCGGGCGTTCGAGGAACAAGTGGCAGAATGGCCGGAAGTTCGCGAATGCAACCTGCTGACCGGTGATATCGACTATCTGCTTAAGGTCGTTTCGCGCGATTGGGAAGATTATCAGAAGTTCCTGACCGGCCGCCTGACCGCCGCCAAAAACGTCTCCCATGTGCGCTCAGCCTTGGTCATGCGGACGACCAAGGACCTTCCCGGCGTTCCCATCCCGATGGAAGACATCGACGAAGACGACGAGGACTGATCTTGCAGCCGGACCCGTTGCCGATATATCTGATGGTTAGGTGATGCGAGCCGACGGAACGCATCCGATCCAACAGATCAGGGAGTAGCGGGACCGTTATGCGCGACCCGTATGAGGTATTGGGCATTTCGCGCCTGGCGACGGCCGAAGAGATCAAATCGGCTTACCGCAAGCTGGCGAAACGCTATCACCCGGATCTCAACCCCGGCGACAAGTCGATCGAGTCGAAATTCAAGGAAGTAAGTACGGCTTACGACATCCTTTCGGATGCCGATAAAAAAAGCCGCTTCGACAGGGGCGAGATCGACGGTGCCGGAAATGAGAAGCCGTTCGGCCGCCGGCCTGGCTCCAGCGGTCGCGCAGGAGCAGGAAGCAGCAGCGGCGGAGGTTTCGGGGGCTTCGGCTTCGATCCCGACGATATTTTCGAGATGTTCACCCAGCGCTCGCGCAATCGTGCAGGTGCCGGCTCTACTGGCGCTGGCTCCAGCAGCTCCGGCAGTGGTGGCGGTGCCAATGCCCGTCGCGGTTCTGACATCAGTTATACATTGACTGTCGATTTCGTGTCCGCAGCGGGCGGCGCCACCCGCCGTGTGACCACAGCCCATGGCAAAGCGCTGGACGTCAACATCCCTCCCGGCACAACGGATGGCACCAAGCTGCGCCTGCGCGGCCAGGGACAACCGGGTGGTGATGGGCAGCCATCGGGTGATGCCTTCATCGAAATTCATGTCGAGCCCCACCCGCATTTCGAGCGGCGCGGCAACGACGTGCATCTGGAACTGCCGATCACTTTGCCCGAGGCGTTGCTGGGCGCTTCTGTCACCGTCCCGACCATCGACGGCAGAGTGGCGGTCAAGATCCCCAAGGGCGCCAATACGGGGACAACGCTTCGCCTGAAAGGCAAAGGTATAGCCACACGCGGTCATGGCCGCGGCGATCAGTACGTCCGAATCGCCGTCATGCTGCCGGAAACGGTGGACACCGAGCTGGCAAACTTTATAGAGCGCTGGGCGAATAAGAACCCCTACGAAGTCCGCTCCAAGCTGAACAACGTCTGACATTCAAACGCCTTAAAAATAGTTTATATTGACTTAATTTCCCTCAGACGTAGAGCTTATGAGGATTGCTTTGCCTCTTAGGGAATATAAGAATGTTACTTCGCTCGTCGACGTTGGTCTGCCTTGTTACCTTATTCTTAAGCAGCGGCGCCGTTGCTCAACATAGCCTTAAAGCCACCTACGGTGCTCCCGAGCCCTTGTCGCGTGATGAAAACCCCATCAAATTAAATATTCAAGGCTGGGGCACCGCTTGGGCGCGTAATCCGTCGGTCATCAACGGTTCTCTGGAGAATGGCGTTAAGTCGCAGATCAATTACAGCCAGATTGATCAGTCGGGTTATTTTGGCGAAATCATGATTGCCCAGACCCATTCATCCATCACCTGGATCGACGACACTTTACGCAAACAAGTCGAACGTCATGCTTATCTCAGCAAGCGTGAGCCTGAGTTTGGCGAGTATGCCACGGTCAGCAATGGTCCTGCCGAGTATAAATACATAATGGTCACGGTGAAGGAACAGAACACCCCGATCTCCTGTGCCTTCTACAGCAGCCGCTGGCGTTCGTTCAATTCGCAAGGCTTCCTGTGCTCCAAGCCCAGCACCTCAGCCTTAACAACTGCCAGCACACAGGCATTCCTGAAGTCTATTAACTTCAAAGATGAACTGATCTCTGCCAGCGAAGCCGTTCTCCCATAGATCGCGGCTGACCACGGGCATCAGAATTCGTTAGAGTGGCGGGCATGGAAAAGGCTCGCCATCTTCTTGTGGTCGACGACGACCGCGATATCCAAGAACTTCTACATGATTTCCTGGTCCGTCATGGCTTTCGCGTCAGCCGCGCCGCCGATGGCCGGGAGATGCGGCGCGTCCTGGCTCAATGGCCTATCGACGGCGTCATCCTCGATCTCATGTTGCCCGGCGAGGATGGCATGAGCCTGTGCCGATATCTGCGGGCACAGTCCAGCCAACTTCCCATCATCATGCTGACTGCGGTCGCCGACGAAGCCGACCGCGTGATCGGCCTGGAACTGGGTGCCGATGACTATCTCGTAAAACCCTTCAGCCCTCGCGAACTGCTGGCCCGCATCCGTGCGATCTTCCGGCGCAGTGGTGGCGGCGGGGGGAATCCCGAAGCGTCTCGCAATGAGATCTGGACCTTTGCGGGCTGGCGCCTCGATCTGGGACAACGGGAGCTGCGGGCTCCCGACGGTGTCCTGGTTCATCTATCGACCGGCGAATATCAGATCCTCAAGCAATTGCTGGAACGCCCCCAGCGCGTTATCCCGCGCGAAGAGATGCTGGATCACTATAAAGGGGACAGTTCCGTCCCCTTTGATCGCTCCATCGATATTCAGATCAGCCGCCTGCGCCGGAAACTCGACGTAACCGGCCGGGAAAGCAATCTCATCAAGACCGTGCGCGGGGTCGGTTATCAATTCACCGCCGCCGTCGTCCGGGAAGAGTGATGGACAGCGAAGTGCCGCTGATGGCCCGCTTTCGCGGCCGGGCTGTTCTGATACTGCTGGCCATTCTGGCCCTCGCTCTGATCTTTTCGTATTTCATGCAGAGTTTCGCCCTAAGCCGTCAGTATGACACGCTGGAGGCGCCGAAACTTGGCGCGGGCATGGCACGCGTCTGGCGCGCGACCGACATCGCCCTGGCCGAGCGGCGCGACCCGGCGGGGGACCTCATCACCCTGCATTTCAGCGGCATGAAGTTCGAACGGGCCAGCACGCCGGGGGAAGAGCGAAACGGCGCACAGCTGATCTTGCCAGTCGTCAGGGATCCAGGCTCGCAGGCGCCCGAGATCGTCTATCTCTGGCTGGAGCGCCCTCTGCTGGAAGATCGCGCGCTCGACCTGACCCTCGCCGGGGCCAGCCTTGAAAGTGCGCTCTCCCAACTGTCTCTCGATCTGCATGAGATGGGCGTTCCTGCCATAGTATCGCTGCCCGTCCGCGATGGCAGCTGGCTGGTCTTCCGCTCGCAGGTTTTCTGGTCACAGCGTACAACGCCGGTCATGGTCGGATTGGTCTATGGCGCAGCTCTGGCCATTCTGGTGGGTGCTGCAATCCTTGCGGCTCTTTGGCTATCGCGCCCTTTGGAGCAGCTGGCGACGGCGGCTGCCGCCAGCCGCAACGATCCCAGTCCCCCTGCCCTGCCCGATGTCGGCGGACGGGAAATTGCCATGCTGGGCGAAGTGATCGAGGAAGGCCGGACAACGCTGCGGACCCTCCTGGAAGACCGCACCCGAATGCTCGCTGCGATCAGCCATGATCTCCGCACGCCCGCAACCCGGCTAAAGCTGCGCGCCGAATTCATCGAAGATGATGCCTTGCGGGAGAAGATCCTGAAGGATCTCGACGAGATGTCCGAGATGATCGCCTCGGCCCTCGCCTTCCTGCGAGACGATGCCTTGCGGGAAGCCGAGCAGCTTGTCTCCTTCTCTTCGATCCTGCAGTCCCTCTGCGATGATTTCGCCGACTCGGGCTCCGCCGTGAGCCTGGTCGAAGCCCCTCCCCTGCGTTTCGAGACTGTGGGGACCGTTTTCGGCGCCCATCGCGAGGCGCGCGTCTTTGGCGAGGGGCGCTCCTTGCGAATGCGCGGGCGTCCCTCTTCCCTGCGACGGGCCTTCGCCAACCTCATCGACAATGCCGTCAAATACGGCGGCCGGGCCGAGGTCACGGTGCATGCAACGACCGAAGAGGTCTTCGTCGAGATCCTGGATGACGGCCCCGGCATTCCAGAGGAGGAAATCGGCAACGTGCTGAAGCCCTTCTATCGCCTGGAAAGCTCGCGCAATCGTGACACCGGCGGCTCAGGCCTCGGGCTTGCCATCGTCAAATCCATCGTCGATCTGCATGGCGGCGAGCTGGAGTTGCTGAACAGAGTGCGGGGCGGCCTGCGGGTGCGCGTTTCACTGCCGCGTCGCCTCTAGAAGCAACAGACTCTAGATCCTGACACCTTTGAGGATTATGTAGGCGGGAAAGGAGAGCTTCCATGACCCGTCTCAGCGTCAATCTCAACAAGGTCTGCCTGCTGCGCAACAGCCGTGGCTCGGGCCTGCCCGACCCCCTGGCAGCCGCCCGCACCTGCATTGCCGCGGGCGCCCAAGGTCTGACGCTGCACCCACGCTCCGACGCCCGCCATGCCACGCTGGATGACGTCATCGCCTTCGCCCGCCTGCCGGAAGTCGAAGACGGGCGCATTGAGTTGAATGTGGAAGGCGACCTGCGTCCCGAACTGATCCGCCTGGTGCGCGAGGTCGGCGCTCAGCAGTTCACCGCTGTTCCGGTCATGCCGGGCGAAGTGACGTCGACCCGCGGTTGGCGCGCCTATGACGATCACGCTGCCTTGAAGGATGCCTGCGACGCTTTGAAAGGTAGCCGCGCCAGGGTCAGCGTCTTCTGCGATGCAGATCGTCGGTCGGTGGAATTTACGGCCCGCGCCGGAGCAGCTGCCGTTGAATTCTATACCGGAGACTATGCCAAGGCCTATGGAACGCCGGAAATGGAGCGCCTGCTGGATGAATTGGATCAGGCGGCGCGTTATGCACGCACCCTCGGGCTGGCAGTCCATGGCGGCCACGACCTCGACACGGTCAACCTCCCGGCCCTGATCCGGCGTCTGAAACCGGAGGAAGTGTCGATTGGCCATGCCATTCTGTCCGATGCCCTGGACGTAGGTCTGGGCGAGACCGTGAAACGCTATCTTGGCGCTATAAAAGACGGTTTGGCCTGAGATTTTCGTCACTTAGAGGGCAGACTTGAAAAAACGTCCGTTGTTCTGCCTTATTTCACCTGTATAACAAGCGTAGGACATTAGGATTAAATAGCCGAACCATGATCGCGACACGTCTGCTTCTCAGCTCTCTTATGGCCGCCACCTTGCTGGCGACGCCTGTACTTGCCCAGTCGAAAGACGAGGTCGAGGAAGCCCAGAAGATCCTTATGCTCATGGGCAAATTCTCGAACCGGCCGACCGGCGAGATGACCGATAATACCCGCAAGGGCATTACCGATTTTCAGCGCGAAGCCAAGCTGCCGCAGACCGGCAAGCTGGACGGCCAGACGCTGAACGCCCTGCGCGAAGTCCGCGATACCAAATACTCCAAGGGCCTGTCCCTTCCCACGGCTCAGCAGCAACAGCAGGCACGTACTCAGGCAGCCTTGCCCCCGCCCAAGCCTGTTGCCGTGCCTCAGGCCAAGGTGGACTCGGAAGAATTCGGCGGCTCTGCCCAGACCCTGACCGGCTATGGTCAGCGGTCGAGCGGCTCCAGCGGCGGCCCAACGCTCACGGCACCGCAGATGAGCGCCGGTAGCCAGCAACAGCAGACTCAAAACTACACTTCGCCGCAGAACCGCGCGCTGAATAACCCGAATCTGCCGCCGCCCATCTCGCGCCCCAACGGCGTCAATCCCCCGGCCGTTCCCCGTGAACAGGTGACTGCCGAGCATATGTATTCAGCCCCCAGCGCCAACTTCCCTGCCGCCAAGGCCGAGGAAGAGGGCATCAGCCGCTTCTGGCCGTGGCTTGCCGCCGGTCTGATGGTGGCGATTGCAGGCTGGATCGTGTGGCGCGGGTTTGTGTCCTCGGGTGCCAGTGCGAACAACCCTTATTTTGTCGGGAGCGCTGCCGCCAATCTCGGCACCAAGCGTCGCGAACCGACGTTCTAAAGAGCTATTTCGGGTCGCGCCAGAATATCCAGGCGGTGAGCAGCATCGCCGCCTGGACCAGCGCCACGATCACAACGACACCCGGCCAATCGAACTGGGCTAAGGCCATGGCTGGCACCACGGCCCCCAGGCTTCCCCCCAGATAGTAGCTTGCGACATAGAGCCCGACGGCCGCCGTCTTGGCCTCGGGTGCATTGCCCGCGACATAGCCGGTCGCGGCGCTTTGGGTGATGAAGATCCCGGCACATCCCACGGCCAGTCCCGCGATAATCACGGGCAGGGGTGAAAAGAGCGTGAGCACCAGCCCCGTACAGGCGATGCCAACCGCCGTGGCCAGCGCCCCGCGCCGCCCGAACAGGCGGATCAGCCGCCCCGTCCAGGGACTAGCCGCGACACCCGTGAGATAGACAATGAAAACCGCCCCGAGTTGCCCGGTCGACAGGCTATAGGGCGCGGCCGCCAGATGGAAATTCGCGTAGGTGAAGAGGGCCACCAGGGAAAACAGCACCCCGAAGCCCAATGCAAAGGTCGCAACCAACGGCGGACGGCGCAGATGCCGCCCCATGGCCCCGACGACACTGCCCAGCGAGTCGGCCGGGCGGAAACTCCGCGCTGGGGGAAGATAGGCCCAAAGAGCCAGCCCGCACGCCAGATTGAGGATTGCGAGACTGCCCAGCCCCCAGCGCCAGCCATATCCCTCCGCCACCAGGGCGGCGACAAAGCGGCCCAGAAAACCGCCCATGATGGTTCCGGCGATATAGAGACCGCTGGCACGCGAGATCTCGCCCGGCTCGTACTCCTCCCCCACATAGGCGACCGTGACGGCAAAGATCGCAGGCAGCAGTAATCCCTGAAGGAAACGCCAGAGCAGAAGCTCGGCGAGGCTACCCGACAAGGCCGTCATCAGGGTCGGAAGCACAAGAGCAAGGCAGGCACCGACGATCAACCGCTTGCGCCCGAATCGGTCTGCCAGCGCGCCCGTGATCGGGGCCATTAAGGCAACGGCGGCGGTACCGACGGTGACGGTCATCGCAACCTCCGCCGGTCCGGCCTGGAAGGCAGCGGCCAGATCGGGCAGCAGCGCCTGGGTCGGGTAGAGATCCAGGAAGGCAGCGGCACCCGCGAGGGCAACCGCCAGCGTCCGTTTATCAATGGGTGCCGCCATGGTCCTCCTCAAGCCTGCCCACGCAGTCACCGGATTTCGTCATCCCGTGGCTTGACCACGGGATCTCCTCCGGGTGCGTGTCCACACTATCTTGGCCGAATTGGATAATCTCCCGGAGGAGATCCCGGTGTCGAGCACCGGGATCACGGCTTTTTACGGCTCTAAGCTTGGGTCCAGGGCAACCCTTCGACCTTCCAGCCCGCCAGCGATCCTCGGTGCTTGCCGGGATCGAGCGGCCCTTCGAAGCCGCCAGCGATATTATAGACGCGGGCATAGCCCTTCTCGGTGAGTTTCTTGGCCGCCGCCAAACTGCGCACGCCGGACCGGCACAGCAGCACCAACGGCGTTTCAGCCGTAATCACCGGGATGCGCCGCACCTCGCCGACGAACCCGTCGTTGAGAGCAGACGTCGGCCAATGCTGCCATTGGACTTTATGCGCCGTCCGATTGAGCGAGGTCAGATCGGGAAGACCGACGAAGTTCCATTCGGCTTCCGAGCGCACGTCGATAAGCTGCGCGGTCGGCTCCGCCACCAGCAGATCCCAAGCTTCGCGCGGCGAGATATCACCCGCATAGAGCGCGGCGACAACGGGGGGCGATCCATCAGGCATAGTGCCTCTCCTATCTCAGGAATGCGCGGCGGCGGCCTTCAGGCCGCGGTCGATATCCGCCAGCAGGTCGTTGACGCCTTCCAGGCCGACCGACAGGCGCACCAGCCCTTCGGTGATCCCCATGGCCAACCGGTCCTCCTCGGCCATCGCACGATGGGTGGTCGTGGTCGGATGGGTGATCAGCGACTTGCTGTCACCAAGGTTGTTCGAGATATCGATGATCTTGAAGGCATCCATGAAGGCCCAGGCGGCAGCGCGACCGCCCTTCAGTTCCAGCGACAGGATGGTGCCGCCGCGATACATCTGGCGACGCCCCAGTTCGACCTGCGGGTGGCTGTCGTGGTGGGGATAGAGCAGCTTGGCGACCTGCGGCTTGTCGCCCAGGTGGTCAGCCAAAATCTCCGCGGTATCGCAGGACCGCTGGACGCGTAGCGACAGGGTTTCGAGGCCCTTGGACAGCAGCCAGGCATTGAAGGGAGAGAGCGCAGGGCCGGTGTGACGCAGGAAGGGCTGCAGCACATCGGTGCAATATTCGGAGGTTCCCAGCACCGCGCCACCCAGGCAACGGCCCTGACCGTCGATATGTTTGGTCGCGGAATAGGTGACGATATCTGCGCCCAGCATCAGCGGGCGCTGCAGCAGCGGGGTCGCGAAGGCGTTATCGACAATGACCTTGGCCCCCGCCGCATGGGCGATGGCGCTGACCGCCTTCAGATCGACCAGGGCCAGGGTGGGGTTCGCCGGGGTTTCCAGGAAGAAGACCTTGGTATTGGGGCGCACCGCGCTTTCCCAGGCCTTCAGGTCGTCGCCGTCGACGAAGGTGGTCGTGATATTGTAGCGCGGCAGAATGGTCGACAGGATCACATGGCAGGATCCGAAAAGCGCGCGGCTCGCGACCACATGATCGCCTGCATTCAGGGAGGTCGCGAGCGCCGCATAGACCGCGGCCATACCCGAGGAGGTGCCATGACAGCCCCCTGCCCCTTCGATCTGGCGCAGACGCTGCTCGAAGATATCCAGGGTGGGGTTGGCATAGCGGGAATAGACGAAGCCGGGGTTCTCGCCGGTGAAGCGGGCCTCGGCCTCGGCAGCACTGCCATAGGTGAAGCCGGAGGTCATGTGGATCGCCTCCGACGTCTCGCCGTAATTGGACCGGGTGAGCCCGCCGCGAATCAGCAGCGTGTCCAGTTCGATAGCGTCGTCGGGATGTGGGATACCCATGAAATCCTCCAAGATCACAAACGTTCGATCCGACCGGGAGGAAGCAGGCGCGGAGTCCGCGCGCACGACCTTTTAGCTGCTTGTTTAACGTGGCCGCAAGCCGGTCGGCTCAAATCACCACGGGAAGTTGTTTAACCCTTGCTTGGCGGATCCGTCAAGCCCCGCAGCAGGAAAAGATGATAGGTCTCCGAAGCGCCTTTGCCCAGGGGAACCGTGATCGCGCCGATCCGCTCCTGTTCGCGGAAATGCTGCAAGGCGCCGGGCTGGTTCGAGCGGGTAACGTAAAGGATCGTATCCTCCCGCGCTTGGGAGGCCGGATTTTCCATCTCAAACTGGCTGTCGGTCCGCCCGTTCGCATCCCACTGCACCTGCTTGCGCGGCCGCGCGTAATAGGCGAGCTGGGCGTAGAGCAGCCGCTGATCCGTCATCAGCACCGGCATGCCGCGTTCGGCCAGCACACCCGCAACAGCCCGACCGATGGTGCGCCCCCCCTGGAAGCGGCGGGTCGGATCGCTCTTATAGGGGATCTCCACCCCCGCCATCCGGGCAAGGTCGTGGTAGGTATAGCCGATACCCATCGCCACCACATGCAGCACCGTGGCGGCGATCAGGACCATACGCCCCCGCTTGCCTTCCGCCAGCATCGCCGCGACCAGAACGCTCCCACCGACATAGCTGACCGCCGCCCAATTGGCATTGGCGCGCGACAACATCGACAGGCCGGTCATCAGTACCAGCGACGGCAGGATCAGGCACAGCAACAGCGCAGTCGCTTCTGCTTTCCAGAGCGTCTTGAAGCGCACGACGATCAGTCCTACGAGCGCCGCAAACGTAATCGGCCCGAAGACCCCCAACTGACCGGCGATAAAATCGCCCAGCTTGGCCGGATCCAGGCGAACGCCATGGCCGAGGTCGGCGTTATCAGCCGTATGGGCCAAGGTCGCGCCGCCGTTCATGGCGTTCCAGATCAGGTTCGGCGACAGAACCGCGAGGCCGACGGCGATCATCAGCCAGAGCCCCGGCATCCGCAGCAGATCGCGCCGCTTGGCAACGACCCACAACAGCAGGCCCGCCAGGAAATAGACCATGGCGTATTTGGCCAGCAGGCCGACACCGAAGGCCACCCCCCCGACCAGCCACCATTTCAACTTCTGCGGCGCCTCAACCGCCCGCACCAGGGCATAGAGCGACAACGCCCAGCAGAACAGCAGCGGCGGATCGGTCGAAATCAGCAGGGACGACCAGGAGACGCCGGGGATCAGGATATAGGTGAGCGAGCCCCAGAAGCCGACCCGACGAGAGAAAAGCCTGTTCCCGATCCCATAGATCAGCAGCGCGGTGCCGAGATGCAGCAGCGGTGATGCCAGGCGCACCACAAACTCACGGTCGCCCAGCAGCCCGGTGAAGGCACCGATGATCCAGGCGATCAGCGGCGGCTTGGAGTAATAGCCAAAGCTCAGCTCTTGCGCCCACAGCCAATACTGCGCTTCATCGCCATGCAGGGGGTAAAATTCGTTGCTGTTAACCAGCAGCCGGCTGGCCGTCACCAGAAACAGCAGCGATACGCCGAAGCGGAAAACTTCGGGCGGCATATCGTCTTGCGGTTTGGTGTCGACGCTCATCCTTTATGCACCCTGGTTCGAGCGCTGTTCCTTGCGCACCAGAAAAACATTGCGGATATAGACGATCAGGCCCAGCAGCTGACCGAGGCCGAACACCAGTTCCTCGCGATGGACGGCATAGGCGAAGAGCGACAGGCCGCCCGCGATGCTGATCCACCAGAAGGCCATGGGGATCATCGACCGCTGATGCTTTTCGCTATAGATCCATTGGACGATGAAGCGCGACATGAACAGCGCCTGGGCCCCGAAGCCGACCAGCAACCACCAGCCGTCGGCATGCCACTGCTGCAGGAACAAGCCCCAGAATTTATCGATAAGCGCCATCTTATTCCTCGTTGGCGGTCGGGATCGAGGCACGGCGTTGCAGCCATGCGACCCCCAGAAGATCCGACACTCCGACCAATGCGCGGTCGAGATTGCCGTATTTGGAAACACCCTGCGTGCGATGGCGGTGATTGACCGGCACAGAAACAATGTGTCCGCCCTGGCGGATCATCAAGGCACACAGATAGCGGTGCATGTGTTTAAAGTAAGGAAATTCGAGGAACTGCTCGCGCGGGAAAAGCTTCAGGCCGCAGCCGGTGTCGGGCGTGCCGTCCTTCAGCATTGCGCGGCGCAGCTTGTTGGCAAGGCGCGAGGCGATCCTCTTGGACAGAACATCCTGGCGCTTCACCCGCCAGCCCGCGATCAGCACGGGCTTGGGGTTGGTCGCGATCTCCTGCTGGGCGCGATCCCACATGGCGGGAATATCGGCCGGATCGTTCTGCCTATCGCCGTCCAGGGTCGCAATCCAGGTGCCGCGCGCCGCCTTTACACCCGACCGCACACCGGCAGACTGGCCGCAGCGCGTCACATGACGAAGGGAGCGGAAATTTGGCCCCTGAGCCCGCAGCTCGGCCAGGATCTGCGGGGTCGCATCGGTGGAGCCATCATCGACATAGATGATTTCATAGTCGAGTTTACCGTCGAGGGCGGCGCGGATCTCGGCCACCAGCGGGCGGATGTTCTCGGCCTCGTTGAGGACCGGGACGACGACGGAAAGCTGCATCTGGCAAAAAGCCCGCTAATCTCGAGGAAATACGCCGCAACGGCGTACCTTAAACGCCCTGCGCTGACCAGTTATTTCAGCTGCCTTTTCGTGCCATCAGAATGCCGGTCAGCACGATTATGCCGCCGCTGATCGTCCAGGCCGTCAGCGGTTCGCCCAGCATCGCCGCCGCGATCAAGGCCGCCCCCACCGGCTGGATCAGCAGACCGACCGCAGAGAATGTCGCAGGCAGATGGGCGAGGCTCCAGCCGATCAGCCCCTGTCCTGCCGCGTGAGTAAAGAAGGCCAGCCCCAGCACGACACTCCAGCCATAGGAGGTCTGCGGCATGATCGTCTCGCCGAATGCCAGCGCCACCGGCAGCAGAATAACGGCCGAAACAATCGCGCTGATCAGCATGATGCGGCCGGTGCCGACCCACTGCCGGGCCTTCTTCACGTAAAGCAGATAGGCGCAATAGAAAGCAGCGGTGCCGATGGCGATCACATCACCCGCCAGTTGCTCCGGCTTCACCGTGAAGCTGCCCCCCATCAGGACGATGGCTCCGCCCACCGCCAGGGCTAGTCCCGCCAGGAAGCGCAGCGAATAGCGCTCGCCCAGGAAGCAGAAGCCGATGACCGCCATATAGACGGGCATTAGGTTCGGCAGCAGCGTCGCATTGGCAACCGACGTCCATTTGACGCTGAGATGCCAGAAGCCCAGGTCGGCAGCAAAGGCGATACCGGCCAGAACCATAGCGCGCCATGCACGATTATCCGGCGAACTGTGCACGCCACGCCTCTCCAAAACCGTCCAGAGCAGCAGCACGGGGATGGGCAGGAAGACACGCCAGAAGGCGGTCGCCGTCGGCCCCACCTCGGAAAGACGCACAAAGATCGGCGCCATGGCGATGCAGCAGGCACCGGCGAACAGGGCCAGCAACGGCCAGCGCGGCAGGCCGGTGGATTGGGGTTCGGAAACAGCGGACATGGCGCGGGAGACTATCCGCCCGCCCCACACCCAGCAAGCCGCCTAGTCGACAGGCAGGGTTGCGATGGCAGAAGCCTTAGTTCTTCGCAGCGGGAACGCGACCTTCGACGCTGGCGGTTCGTGCGATGTTCGTCAGTTCCGCAGGCGAGATGCTTTCGCGCGTAGCGCATACGAAGGCCAACAGGTTACCAAGATCGGTACCAGCCTGGACGGAGGCACAATAGCCGACGTCTTTGCGTCGATAGTGGCTGAAGTTGTAAACCACCCCGTGTCGCGTCTCGGCCCAATCTCTTAGAAGAGTGGTTTCGTCATTGAGCGGTCTTGCCTTGGCCCAAGGGGCAATCGGATCCGCCGCCTTTGGATTGATCGCGAATACCATTGCCACTATTCGGGGATCAGCAGCTATCGATCCAAAAAAGACCGCTTTTTCGGATGCCATCGGAATAATGCCGGAAGTATAGACGTCCGGTCTGAAAGCGGTGAGATCAATGCGGGTCGGATCGGGCGCATTTCGATCAACCTCAAAGGGTAACTGACTTAATATTTTCGGATCATCGGCCTTGATTGCCGCTGCAAGTTTCTTCCCCTGATCAGGATCGAGATAATTCAGAAACAGCTGCATGCTGCCGACTTGCAGTTCGATCTTGTGCTGCCGCTCCTGTTCCGACCCCTTATAGGCACATCCAGCCAGAAAAATTGCCGCGATCACCAGTGGCGGGAACTTCCGCAGTTTCTTCATCTTCAAATCCATTGAATTGAATTAATCGACCGGAAGCGTTGAGATATCCGCACCTTCCGCAGAGAATTGCCCCGCTAGGCCTACACCATTGACGATGGCTTCAGCCCGTGACTTCCCTAGCGGTTGGCCAGGCGGCGCGCAAATATCTCCATAGATGGCGGCGGTCCAGGAACTGCCTGCAAAGATGACACAGGATGTGTCGCGCAGCCGGTAACGGGCATAATCGATAGTCGTTCCCGACGCTATGCGCTTGGCCACCCCCCGTGACAGCACCTCTTCTGGCTTCCGGTCTTCGAGTTTTTGGTCAACCGTACCAGCCCCCATCCTTAGGTTTGGCATGGGGTTTGGAAAAAGGATGCCACCGACACTCCCCAGATACCCGTCCTTGCTGCGCAGGCTCATCCCATAGTGATAGAAACCAAGGGAATAGAGGGCGACCCGATATTCGGCCTCCCAACGCGCTCCTGAACTTGAAAGCGCCGTTCGAAGGCGGCTATTTGCGTATGGGCCGTTCGTGATCTGATACGTCACGCTCTGGTCGGGCGACTGGAGGTTCATATTCCAGCGGTACCGCAGATCCGCCGTAAAGGCCGTCAGGTTTTCGAGATCGTCTCGCACGGTTCCCTGGGGCCCCGCGGCACACCCCGCCAAAAAAATCGCCGCCCCGAAGGCGGCGATGATACGTAGATGCACCACTTATACTCCCGCTTAAGCTGCGGGCGATTTAATCACGTTGTGGAAGTCGTGTCGTCTTCAATCCCGTCTTGACCCGCGCCAGAAGGTCGTGGGCGCTGGGGCCAAGGCGTAAGGCAATACCCGTCGTCAGAACATCGACCACAGTCAGTTGTACGATGCGGCTGGCCATCGGGGTGAAAACCTCGATGTCTTCAGCCGAGGAAACGCCTATCGCCGCAGCAGCCAGGGCGGCGAGCGGCGAAGCCGGTGCCGTAATCGCGACGACCGAGACGGCGTTATCCGCGGCAATCTCTGCCATCTCCAACACCGACTTGGTGCGGCCGGTATTGGAGATCGCGACGAAGACATCGCCCGGCGTCATGCCGGTCAGGATGATGCGGGTCTGCACCGGATCGACCAGCGCCTGCACCGGCATGGCAAAGCGCGAGAACTTATGCGCCGCGTCCTGGGCAATCGGGGCCGAGCCGCCGACACCGAAGATCACGATGCGCCGGGCATAGGCCAGCAGCCCCACGGCCCGCTCGATAGCCGTGATGTCGAGCCCGGTGCGCGCCTCATGCAGCGCGCGCGAGGTGGCATCGAAAATCTTCGCAACGAAGGTCGCCGTCCCGTCGCTGGTCTCCACCGCTGCCGAGACAAACGGCACGCCGGGAACGAGGCTCTGAGCCAGCTTCAGCTTAAAATCAGCGAACCCGTCGCAGCCGACCGAACGGCAGAGACGGATCACCGTCGGCTGGCTGACACCTGCCTTATTGGCAACCACCGCCACCGGGCTTTGCAGAGTTCCCTGCGGATCCGACAGGATGACCGAGGCGACGGCCGCTTCCTGGCGCGACAGGGTCGGCAGATGCGTGCGCAGACTATCGATGATATTTGCCATGCGCGTCAGCCTTTCAGACCAGCAGCCTCCCGCGCAAGCGTTTCGATGCGTGCCCAGTCGCCAGCCTTCACGGCATCGGCGGGGGCCACCCACGAACCACCCACACAGGGTACATTAGGAAGCTTCAGATATTCCTTGGCCTTGGCCAGATCGATGCCGCCGGTCGGGCAGAAGCGCATCTCGGGCAGCGGACCGCCCAGCGACTTGATGTAGTTGGTGCCACCCGCCGGTTCGGCCGGGAAGAATTTGGCATGGTTGAGGCCACGCTCGGCAAGGCCCAGGACTTCCGACGCCGTGACGGCACCAGCCAGGAACGGCAGGCCGCTGTCGAGGAAAGCATCCAGCAGTGCCTCGGTCGAACCGGGCGAGACGAGGAAGCGCGAACCGGCAGCAACGGCAGCTTTCACGCTAGCCGGATTATTCACCGTACCGGCACCGATCATTACCTGCGGCAGCGCATCGGCAATCGCGCGGATGCAATCGAGGGCAACCGGCGTCCGCATGGTCACTTCCAGCACCGTCAAACCGCCGGCAGCCAGAGCGGTTGCCAACGGCACCGCTGTCTTCAGATCATCGATAACCAGAACCGGAATGACCGGCGCGCGGGAAACCAGTTCGGCAGTGGCGTGATTGATCGCGGACATCAGGCAGTAAACTCCAACTGGTCATCGAGCCAGGCCGCAGCGCCATCAAGGGCGGGGGTGGCAGCAAGAATGAGGAAGGTCGGGATGCGCTTGGCGTATTCGACCATGCGGTACTTATTCTCGAAACGAGCCCGGAACTGGCTGCGGGACAGGAAATCGGCGATACGCGGCGCAATACCGCCACCGATATAGACCCCACCACGCGCGCCCAGCGTCACAGCGACATTGCCCGCCAGACCGCCCAGGATTGCGCAGAACAGATTGAGCGTCTCGCGGGCATGGGGGTCACCCTTGCCCAAACCGGCCTCGGTGATCTCGGCCGCCGACAGCGTCTTGGATGCGCCATCGAAACTAGTAAGCAGCTTATAGACCCGCTCCAATCCGTTGCCGGACAGGATGCATTCGCCCGTCACCGCGCCCTGATCGGCGATCAGGGCGGAGGCCAGACGCATCTCGCGCCCCGTCACCGGGGATAGATCCACATGACCACCCTCGCCTGGGATCGGGATCCAGCGTTTGCCGACCGGCAGCAGACCGCCGACACCTAGTCCGGTGCCTGCCCCAACCACCGCCATCGCCTGCCCTTCTTCCGACGTGCCGCCACCGATCTGCTTCAGATCGAACGGTTTCAACCGGGGGAGCGAGCGGGCCAGCGCCGTAAAGTCATTGACTAGGAACATGGCATCGAGGCCAAGCGCTGTCCGGGTTTCCTCGACCGAGAAATCCCAATGGCTGTTGGTCAGCTTGAAGCGGTCGCCCACCACAGGCCCCGCCACCGCGACACAGGCCGCCGTGGGCTTAGCGCCCTTGGCATGCTCGTCGAGGTACTTCTGCGCGGCATCGGCAAGGTTCGGGAAGTCCGCCACCGGATAAACGAAGGCTTCCTCCGGTACGCCTTTGGGAGAGGTCACCAATGCGAACCGCGCGTTGGTGCCACCGACATCGGCAACCAGCCAGGGCGCCTTTTTCGTCGCAGCCCGGATCACGGCTGATACCCCGGCAGATCGGCACCGAATACATGGGCGCCCTGCTCCGCCCCCACCGCCGCGCGGCGGAAGAGACCAAACAGATCGCGGCCAACACCAAAACCATTAGACGACAGATCGGCAGTTGCCTGTGGACGGGCGTTGAACTCGGCCTCCGGCACCTTCACTTCCAGCGTTCCGGTTTCGGCGTCGAGGCGGATAATATCGCCTTCGCGCACCTTGCCCAGCGGACCACCGGCCAACACTTCCGGCGTGATATGGATCGCGGCCGGAACCTTGCCCGAGGCACCGGACATACGGCCATCGGTGACCAGCGCCACCTTGAAGCCCTTGTCCTGCAGCACACCCAGCGCCGGGGTAAGCTTATGCAGTTCCGGCATGCCGTTGGCCTGCGGACCCTGGAAGCGGATGACGGCGATGAAATCGCGCTCCAGCTCGCCCCGCTTGAAGGCTGCCTGCATCTCGTCCTGGCTGTCGAAGATCAGCGCCGGGGCTTCCACCACACGCTTCTCCGGCTTCACCGCCGACACCTTGATAACCGAACGGCCGAGATTGCCGGTCAAGATGCGCAGACCACCGTCTTCAGAGAAGGGATTGTTTGCCGGACGCAGCACGCTTTCGTCGTGGCTGGTCTTGGTCGCGGGCTTCCAGGTCGCCTTGTCCCCATCCAGGAAGGCTTCCTTGCGATAGCCGTCAAGATCGGTCCCAGCGATGGTCTTCACGTCATTGTGCAGATGCCCCGAATCCAGCAGCTGCGAGATGAGGAAGCCCATGCCACCTGCGGCGTGGAAGTGGTTCACGTCGGCCGACCCGTTCGGATAGACGCGTGCCAGCAGCGGCACCGCACCGGAAAGATCGGACAGATCCTGCCAGTTGAGCTTCACGCCCGCCGCCGCCGCCATAGCGACGATATGCATCGTATGGTTGGTCGAACCGCCCGTTGCCAAGAGGCCGACGATGCCGTTGACCCAGACCTTCTCGTCCAGCACTTCGCCGATGGGAGTATATTCATTGCCCATGGCGGTGATCTGAGTCACCCGCTCCACTGCCGCCGTTGTCAGAGCATCGCGCAGGGGCGTGTTCGGATTGACGAAGCTGGAGGCTGGCAAATGCAGCCCCATGATCTCCATCAGCATCTGATTGGAGTTCGCGGTGCCATAGAAAGTGCAGGTGCCCGGCCCGTGATAGGAGGCGCTTTCGGCCTCCAGCAGTTCGGGACGACCGACTTTGCCTTCGGCATAGAGCTGACGGATACGGCTCTTTTCGTTGTTCGACAGACCCGAGGTCATCGGACCGGCGGGCACGAAGATCGACGGCAGATGACCGAAGCTCAAGGCACCCATGATGAGGCCGGGGACGATCTTGTCGCAGACGCCGAGATAGAGGGCGGCGTCGAACATCTGATGGCTCAAGGCCACCGCCGTCGATTGGGCAATGAGATCGCGGGAAAAGAGCGACAGCTCCATGCCCGCCTGACCTTGGGTCACGCCATCGCACATGGCCGGCGTGCCACCGGCCACCTGGGCCACAGCGCCAACTTTACGGGCAGCTTCCCGGATCAGTTCGGGATAACGTTCGTAGGGCTGATGGGCCGAGAGCATGTCGTTATAGGCGGTGACGATGGCGATATTCGGCGCCGTCCCGGCTTTGAGTTCCTGCTTGTCGCCCGGACCACAGGCGGCAAAACCATGGGCGAGATTACCGCAGGCCAGCGTCCCGCGACGCGGCCCCTGCGAGCCCGCCTTGCGGATCCGCTCCAGATAAATCTCACGGCTGCCCTTCGAGCGCTCGATGATACGGTTCGTAACCTCGGCGACGATCTTGTTCATGCTGGCCATTAGTCGACCTCCTCGTGCCACGTGCGACCGTCACGCTCGATCAGTGCGATCGAGGCCGCCGGCCCCCAGGTGCCTGCGGTATAGGGCTTCGGATGCTCCGACCGGCGCTGCCAGGCTTCCAGGATGGGCTCGACCCAGGTCCAGGCCGCTTCCACCTCGTCACGACGCATGAAGAGCGTCGCATTACCGCGCACCACATCGAGCAGCAGACGCTCGTAAGCATCGGGCGAGCGGACCTTGAAAGCCTCGGCAAACGTCAGGTCGAGGGGCGCCGGGCGAAGCCGCAGACCACCAGGACCAGGATCCTTGATCATCAGATGCATGCGGATGCCTTCGTTGGGCTGCAGCCGCACGACGAGACGGTTCGCTTCCACCATCCCGCTGTCTTTCGGGAAGATCGAATGCGGCACCGGGCGAAACTGGATGACGATCTCGCTGGTCTTCTGGTGCATGCGCTTGCCGGTTCGCAGATAGAACGGCACGCCTGCCCAACGCCAGTTCTCGACCTCCAGCTTCATCGCGACAAATGATTCCGTCAGGCTGTCGCGGCCAAGTTCCTCGATATAGCCCGGCACGGCGGCACCATTCGCGGCGCCTCCTTTATATTGGCCGCGGACCGTCTGGCTCAAGACCGCCTCCGGCTCCATCGGCTTCAGGGCGCGCAGAACTTTCAGCTTCTCGTCGCGGACGGCGTCCTTGTCGAAATGCACCGGCGGCTCCATCGCGACAAGGCAAAGGAGCTGGAGGAGATGGTTCTGCACCATGTCGCGCAAGGCGCCCGAGGTGTCGTAATAACCGGCACGACCTTCGACGCCGACCGTCTCGGCGACCGTGATCTGCACATGGTCGATCCAGGAGGAATTCCACAGGGGCTCGAACAGCGAGTTGGCGAAACGCAGCGCCAAGAGGTTCTGCACCGTCTCCTTACCGAGGTAGTGATCGATGCGATAAACCTGGGTTTCGTTAAAGACCGCGCCGACTTCCTGGTTGATACGCTTGGCCGACGCCAGATCCTTGCCGATGGGCTTTTCCAGAACAACGCGGCTGTCCTCGGAGACGAGACCGGCCTTCTCCAGGCTGCGGCAGATCGGGCCAAACAGATCGGGGGCGGTGGCGAGATAGAAGACGCGGATACGGGTCGATCCCTCAACCACCGCCGCCAGTTCTTCCCAGCCTTCAGAGCTGGTGACGTCCAGGCCGACATAGGACAGACGTTCGGCAAAGCGCGCCCAGGTCTTGGCATCGAACTCGGCAGCCGGGATGAGCTTCTTGGCCCATTCACCCGCCTTCTGCGCATATTCCTCGTTCGAAAGCTTGGAGCGCGACACGCCGATGATGCGGGCACCGTCCGGGATCTGACCATCCCGGTCGCGCTGATAGAGCGCGGGCAGCAGCTTGCGTAACGCCAAATCGCCTGTACCGCCGAAAACGATATAGTCGAAGGGCGCTACAGGAATGATCTGCGCCATTGTCTTCTCCCTCCCGAGATCGATCCGTTTCCGGCTTTTTGGAAACCGGATCGCGATTCTATTCTGGCCCTTAGGGGCTGATCGGCGGGGAGAGTAGACTGGTTAGCGGTGACATAAAAGTAATTTCGCTACAGTTTGATTGCTTAATCGCTCTTTTTGCAGCGCAACATGAAACCGAGCTTCAGAAACCCGCCATTTCCATATAGATGGCGTCGGCATCGTAGGTCGCAAGCTTGGCCGCCAGATAGGCATCCGGCGCGATTTGCTTAAAGCCGCAGGCCCGCCAGAAGTCCTGACTGTCGTTGACCGACGTCAGTGCTATGACGGCAAAGCCATGGCGCCGCGCCACATCCTGCATCAGCGGCACGATCCCCTTGCCGAGCCCGGTTCCCCGCGCCGTGGGTAGCAATGCTACGTCATGCATATACAGACAATCGACTTCCGGCGGCAAAACCCCAAGCAGACTGTCGAGCGCTGGGGGCCGCTGGCGTTTACCCGCGTGGGCTACGCAATAGCCGACGATGATGCCCTGATGCTCCGCCACCCAGCAGCCGTCGGGAAATAGCGACAGGCGATCGGCCTGGACCGCCGGATCTTCAGGATAGGCAGGATGGACGATATCGGCGATCAGGTTGGTTTCAACCAGATCGTCGGGACGCATCGGACGCCAGCTCATGCGGGAAGCCCTTCGGCCTGCCAGCGTTCGGCCAGATCCAGCAACTCGAAGCGATCCATCGTCCGGCCGCTGGCGATCCAGTGATCCTTCAGCGCCGCCCGTACCAGCACCGCATTCTCCTCATCCCACCCCAGCGCCGCGATATGACGGCGCTTCAGGGGGAAGCGACGATGAGGAACAGATCCCTCATGCTCATCAAGTGCGCCCAGCAGCGTGAGCGCTTCCTTGCGCTCCAGGGCCCGGGCAATCGGCAGCGCTTCGGCCAGAATCTCGTGACTGCGCCGTTGCAGGATCGCCGCCACGGTGGCCGGGCGGCCATAGACGAGGTTATGCAGCACCTCCACATGGATGCGGTCATCCTGCGGCCAGGCATAGCGCACAAAGACGCGCTTCACATCGCCCGGCGACAACAGCACCGCCAGACGCTGACGCCAATCGGCATCGGGTACTTCGGTCAACAAGGCCTGGAGCGCGGGGATGTCGGGGCGCGGCAGCAGAGAGCCCATCGCGCCGAACTGTTCCGCCAACTCCAGAGCCTTCACCGCCTGGGAGCAGCCCACCAGCTTCTGGAGCATCAGCCCGACACGGAAGGGCTCGGCCTTGGGCAGCAGGCTATTGGCAGCGCGGCGACAGGCTTCGGTCGTTTCGGGATTGGGCGGGATGCGGCCATAGATCGCCTGGAACCGCAGGAAGCGGATCAGACGCACCGGATCTTCCCGCAGGCTGACACCCGGATCGACGACAAAACGCACCCGCCCGGCCCGCAGATCGGCAAGGCCGCGCTCCACCGGGTCGTGGATACGCCCCTCGCGATCCGCCACCAGCGTATTGATGGTGAAGTCGCGGCGGAAGGCATCGGCACGCGCGTCGCGCGGTTCGCCGGGATGGGCCTGGACCGGCGTCACCTGCGCGCTCCAGTCCCCCCGCTCAACGGTCATCGTCCCCAGACGCCGCCCGGTCAGGTAACACCAGAGCCCCCGGTCGCGGAACCGCTTCTGCATGGCGCGGCTGGCCCAGAGGGTCGCGATATCCACATCGGTCACCGGCTGCCCCAGCAGCGCATCGCGCACCCCGCCGCCGACGAACCAGGCCTTGCCTTCCAGCGCTTCCATGACCTTCTGCGCGGCCTTGCCCGACCACCATTCGGCACTTGGCAAGACGCGGTCGGTCGCCCGGCCAAGAGAGGGGCCGGGACTCATGCCAGGCCTGCCAGCAACTCGTCACGACTGGCGACACAGCCCCCAGCCTCCCAAGCCTGCTCGATAGCGGCCAGGCGGCGGCCCAGATCCGGTCCTGGCTGAGCACCGCGTTCGATCAGATCACGGCCGCTCAGCGGAAAATCACGCGGCTGCCAGCCGATGGCGATCTCCTGCCAGCCTTGCGGTACGGAGCCACCCCGGGCGAGGCGCACCGCGAAACCGGATAGAACCGCCGCTCCATATCGGCGCAGCAGGCCATAGGGATGGGGCGGCTCGCTCTCCGCCGCTTCCTGCATACCGATCAGCAATCCCAGCTCCGCTTTCGACCAGCGCAATCGGTCCGACAGCGCCGTCAGATCACACCCTGGCGGCAGCAAGGCCAGCAATCGGACGGACCAGTCTCCAGCGGGCAAGGCCGCCGGCCATAGAGCCTCCGGCAATACTTGAGTTAGCACTCCGGTCTGCCCCATCGCCGCCAGAACCTCAGTTGGTGCGGGGGCGGCGAGCAGGCGTTTCAATTCCGACCAAACCCTCTCCGCCGACAGCTGGGCCAGCCCCGGAGCCAGTGCCGCAGCAGCCGTCAGCGCCTTAGCATCCATTGGCCCGGTGCCGTAATGGGCATGGAAGCGGAAAAAGCGCATCAGCCGCAGATAATCCTCGCGGATACGATCCTCTGCCCGACCGATGAAGCGGATGCGTGTCGGGGACAGATCCTGCGTCCCGCCGGTGAAATCGAAGACCCGACCCTCGCCATCCGCAAACAGGCCGTTGATCGTGAAATCGCGCCGCTGCGCGTCCTCCGCCCAATCGGTGGAGAAGGCGACGGTTGCCCGTCGCCCATCGGTCGACACATCCCGGCGCAGAGTCGTAATCTCGAACGTCTGGCCGCGCACCACGGCCGTCACCGTGCCATGGTCGATCCCGGTGGGAATGACCTTGAAACCGGCTGCTTCCAGACGGCGGGTGACTTCTGCTGGCAACAGAGGCGTTGCAAGGTCGACGTCATTGACCGTGCGGCCCAGCAGCCCATCACGCACAGCTCCACCGACAAAGCGAGCCTCGCCGTTCAAGGCAGACAGAAGCGCTTTTGCCTGGGGGCCCTGCCACCAGTCGGCAGCGGGAAGAATTAGGTCAGCGGATGACATGGCCCGGCTCGAAAGTGCCGTCGGGCCGGACGCTTGGCGGCACGTAGGTCCCACCGACACCCTCGGTGGACTGAATGCTGAAAGCCGCTAAAGTCAGCAGCAGAAGGCCGACCCCGGCCACCACCAGCCAAATGGTCGGCGGGCCGTCCGTGGGCGCAGGAAGGCCCTTTTGCCCGCGATACCAGCTCCAGATCGAATAGAGCAGGAAAGGCACCAGCAGCGGGATTAGGATGATGATGACGATCCTCATGCCCGCGCCGTCTCACCCACTGTGCCGTTCAGAACCTGTGCCAGATTCACCAACATGCCTGCCGTTGCCCCCCAGATGTACCAATCGAGATAGGGCAATACATAGTGTGACCGTTGCCTGCCGTGAAGCTCACGCGTCTGAACTACGTGATTGGCGGGGTCGAGAATGAAGGTCAGCGGCACCTCGAACGCGGCTGCGACCTCGAAGGGATCGAGCGTCAGAATATGATCGGGCGCCACCAGCCCGACGACGGGGGTGATGTTGAACCCGGTGACCGTGCGATAGAAATCGAGGCGACCGACAAGCCGTACTTTTTCCGACAGCAGACCAATTTCCTCGCGCGCTTCGCGCAGGGCCGCGAACTCGGGATTGGGGTCGTCGTCCTCGATCCGACCACCGGGAAAACTGATCTGCCCGGCATGATCGGCCAGATGATCGGTGCGTTTCGTCAGAAGAATGGTCAGACCTTCGGGGCGCTCGACAATAGGAACTAGCACCGCCGCCTCGCGATAAGGCCCCGCATGGCGGGGGACGCCGGGATGATCATGGTCGCCGCGCAGCGCTGCCTCGGCTGCCCCCAGCCGCTCCAAACGCCCGATGATGTCGGCCCCGCTAAGCCCGTTCATTCCCAACCCAACCAGATACCGAATTGTCTATACTAAGCCTCGCACGGGCCCAGAGGGAAGAATACTCCGCCGCTGGAGATTCCCAACAGGCCGTTTCTCTCCTCCGCCCATGCGACAAGGTCATAGAAAACCGACCGCACGATCAGCGCCTCCAATCCCGCACGCACCATCACATAGGGCCGCGGCTCGGCAGTTTCAGGATCGACCTCAATCCGGATGGGATGATCTTTGCCCGCTGTGACAAGCTCATCGAGGTTGGTGGTGAACAGGAGATTTTCGCCCTGGCGCTCGCAGGCAATGGCGGTAAAGGGGGCATCCTCTACCTCGATCCGGCCACGCTCCACCGGGGTGACGAGCCAATAGCCATCCCCTTCTTTCCGCAGCACGCTGGCGAAAAGTTTCACCAGCGGCTTGCGGCCGATGGGCGAGCCATAGTAGCTCCAGGTCCCGTCGCGATGGATCTTCAACCCAAAATCGCCGCAATCCGGGCGCCCCTGGTCAAGGGACGGTAATGCTCCCATGTCAGGAGCAAGAGCTTTGAGATTGGTCGGCATTTGCGTCATGCTGAATTTGCCCGCCCGGGAATGATCGTCGATCGTTCTATAGATGTAGAGGGAGACCGCGCGTGACCAGTGCCCATTCCGTCGATCCCGCAACTCCCCCCATTCAGGTCGATCCTGCCAAATTAGCCGCCGATATCGAAGCGGTCGGTGATCGCCTTAAAGCGGTCCAATCCGAAATCGGCCGCGTGATCTTCGGTCAGGAACAGATCGTCGATCAGACGCTGGCGGTTCTGCTGGCAGGCGGACATGGGCTGCTGGTGGGTATGCCCGGCCTTGCCAAGACCAAACTGGTCGACACGCTAGGGACCGTGCTGGGCCTTGATAACAAGCGCGTGCAGTTCACCCCCGACCTCATGCCCGCCGACATTCTAGGCTCCGAAGTCCTGGAAGAGGGCGAGGATGGTCGGCGCCATTTCCGCTTCATCAACGGCCCGATCTTCACCCAGTTGCTGATGGCCGACGAAATCAACCGCGCCAGCCCCCGCACCCAATCCGCTCTGCTGCAGGCAATGCAGGAGCGTAAGGTCTCCATCGCAGGCCAGGATCGTGTGCTACCCGGCCCCTTCCATGTGCTGGCAACCCAGAACCCTATCGAGCAGGAAGGCACTTACCCCCTGCCCGAGGCCCAGCTCGACCGCTTCCTGTTGCAGATCGATGTCGGCTATCCCGATCTCGCCGCCGAACGCAAGATGCTGATCGCAACGACGGGGGCGGATGAGGACAAGGCTCGCGCCGTTCTCACAGCCGCCGAACTTCAGCATGCCCAGCGCCTGACCCGTCTGCTGCCGGTGGGCGAGAAGGTGGTGGACGCCGTGCTGCGCCTCGTCCGCGCCGGTCGCCCCGACGATAGCGAAGTACCGGAAATCCGTCGCCACGTTGCCTGGGGTCTGGGGCCACGCGCTGCTCAGGCCCTCATCCTGTCCGCCCGCGCCCGCGCCCTGATGGATGGCCGTTTCTCACCCTCCATCGACGATGTGGTCGCCCTTGCCCATCCCACCTTGCGCCATCGCATGGCCGTCAATTTCGCGGGTCGCGCGGAAGGAGTTACGCTCAGCAGTCTCATCGACCGTCTGATCGCTCTTGTGGCCTGATGACGGAAGCCGCAGCCCTCCGCCCCACCGCTGAAGCGCTTGCCGCCCGGCTGCCGCCGCTTCTGGTGGCGGCCAGCCGGATCGCGGCCACGGTCATTCAGGGCGTGCACGGACGGCGGCGGATCGGGCGTGGCGATGCCTTCTGGCAATTCCGACCCTATCAGATCGGCGATGCCCCCCAGCGTATCGACTGGCGCCAGACCGCCAAGGGCCGCGATATCTTCATCCGCGAAACCGAATGGGAAGCCGCCCAGTCGGTCTGGCTCTGGCGCGATGCCTCCCCCTCCATGGGCTATAGCGGGCACAAGGATCGCGCCCCGAAACAGGACCGGGCCGAACTTTTGCTAATGGCGCTCGCCATCCTCCTGAATGAAGCGGGCGAGCGTGTCGGGCTGCTGGGCAACCGCCGTCCACCGGGCCAAGGGAAGGCGGCGCTGGAGCGGCTGTTCCTCAGCCTTGCCGAAACGCCGGACGAAAGCCTGCCGCCCGAACAGGATATCCCCCGCCATGGCCGCGTCGTCATGCTGTCGGATTTCCTGGAGCCGCTGGATGCGTTGAAGCAGCGCATCGGCGCTTTGGCCGAACGAGGCGTGCGCGGTCATATGCTGATGATCCTGGATCCCAGCGAGATCACCCTGCCCTTCAAGGGTCGCACCTTGTTTCGAGGGTTAGAGAATGAAGGCGAGATGCTGGCCCGCCGGGCAGAGGGCTTGAAAGACCTCTATGATGTTCGCCTTGCCGAACATATCGACGGGTTGCAGCAGATCGCCCGTGCTTCGGGCTGGAGTTTTGCCCGGCACCAGACCGACCATCCCGCGACAACGGCCCTGATGGCGCTGTTCCTGGCGCTGACCGCCCCGGAAGGAGCGATCTAGCATGCTGACGCTCGGCCCCCTCGCCTTCGCCGCTCCCTGGCTGCTTGCCGGGTTGATCGCGTTGCCGGCCATCTGGCTGGTTATCCGCCTGATCCCGCCCGCGCCTAAGCGCCAGATCTTCCCCGCCCTGCGCCTGCTGCTGGGGCTGGAGGTTACCGAGGAAACCGCGGCCCGCACGCCCTGGTGGCTGATCCTGCTGCGTCTGGCGCTGGCAGCCCTTGTTATCCTGGGGCTCGCCCAGCCGCTGCTCAATCCTGCCGACCGCATGGTCGGATCGGGTCCGGTGCTTCTGGTGATCGACGACGGTTGGGCCGCTGCACCAAACTGGTCGGAGCGCCGCGAAGTCCTGTTTGCAGCCCTGGAACAGGCCGAACGCGAAGGCCGCCCTGCCGCACTGCTGACCACGGCCCGCAGTCCGGGCAACGACGCCCCCTCCCTGTTCGGTCCGCGCCGGGCGAGTGAGATTCGCGAACGCCTGCAAGGCCTTGAGCCGAAGCCTTGGCCCGCCGACCGCGCGGCAGCTCTGAGTGCCCTCAACACCATGACCGTCAATGGCGCCTCACCCAGCACTGTCGTGGCCGATGGTCTTGAGGATCCAGCTTGGCGTCCCCTGCTGGAAAAGCTGCAGAGCATCGGGCCGGTCAAGCTCCATACGCCCGGCACTGCCGATCTCCCGATGCTGCTGATGCCGCCGGAGAACGGCGCCCAGGCCATGCGCCTTACGGTGCGCCGCGCCGACGCCTCGGCCCCCGCGGCTATGGGCATCCGGGCGCTGGGTCCGGAGGGCCGCCTGATCGCCCGCCCGATCCTGACCTTTGCCGCAGGGGAAACCGAGGCGCGCTACGACCTCGCGCTACCGGCCGAGGCCCGCAATATCTTGCAGCGCCTCGATCTCGATCAACCGTCCCATATCGGCGGTACGGTGCTGGCGGACGAGCGCTGGCGTCGGCGACCAGTGGGCATCGTAACCGGCAGCGCACTCGACCAGTCCCAATCGCTGCTTCAGGACGGCTATTATCTCGAACGCGCATTGCAGCCTTTCGCCGAGATGCGGCGTGGCGCCTTGAGCGAGCTGCTGAAATCTCCGCCCTCATTGATCCTGCTGTCGGATGCCGAGCCGGTATCGGACGAGGCGCGCGGCGCACTCGAAAAATATATCCAAGGGGGCGGCGTGCTGGTGCGCTTTGCCGGATCGAAATTAGCGGCGGGCGAGGATGATACGCTGCTGCCGGTGCGCCTGCGCCAGGGCGGTCGCTCCCTTGGCACCGCGCTGCAATGGACCACGCCGGAGCCACTGGCTGCTTTCAGTCCGAAGTCGCCCTTCGCCGGTTTGGCTATTCCCAAGGATGTCACCGTTTCCCGGCAGGTACTGGCCGAACCGGGACCGGATCTGGCAGATCGCAGTTGGGCGCAGCTTGCCGACGGCACCCCGCTCGTTACCGGGCTGAAGGAAGGCGAAGGCTGGCTGGTCCTGTTCCATGTGCCCGCCAGCGCCGAATGGTCGAACCTGCCGCTGTCCGGCCTTTTCATTGACATGCTCCAGCGGCTGGTAGCCCTAGGGCGCGGCCAGGCGGGCGGGGCTGCCGATGTGACACTGGCCCCCATCGAAACGCTGGACGGCTTTGCCCGCCTCGCTCCTGCCGCCGCCAATGCTCAGGCGATCCCCGCCGGGACCAAGCCCACCATCGGCCCGGCCCATCCGCCGGGGTTGTACGGCACTCCCGGCGCGCGGCAAGCCTTTGGCCTCACCCATGGCACGGTCACTCGGGTCGATGCGCTGTCGAGCGTGCCGCCCGGCATCGAGCGCGTGACCGGCACCGCGCCGCCAGAGTTTGCCCTGCGCCCCGCCCTTCTGACCGGAGCCATGGTCTTGCTGCTGATCGACCTTATCGTCGCCCTGGCCCTGCGCGGCCTGCTGCGTCCGGCCGTCACCCGCATCGCCGGGCTGCTGCTTGTCATCGGACTGGTTGCCATCTCTCCCCGAGCCGAAGCTCAGGATCCGATGGAGTTTGCCCTGCGCGCGACGCTGGAAACCCGTCTCGCCTATATCGAGACCGGGGATGCCACCATCGACGAAGTCTCCAAGCAAGGCCTGTCCGGCCTGTCGCTGGCTTTACGCCGCCGCACGGCCATCGACGCAGCCGAACCGATGGCCGTGAATGTGGAAAGCGACGAGCTCGCTTTCTTCCCTCTGCTCTATTGGCCGATAGCAGAAGCTCAGGCGCCGCTCTCTCCCAACGCAGTGGAGCGGGTGAATTTCTACCTGCGCAATGGCGGAACGATCCTGTTCGATACGCGCGATGGTGGCCTTGCCGAAGGGGTCGAGGGCGTGGGCAGCCGTCGCCTGCGGGCCCTGGTCGGCGCCCTCGATATACCGCCACTGACCCCAGCCAACACCGATCACGTGCTCTCCAAGACCTTCTATCTGCTCCAGGATTATCCGGGGCGTGAGGTTGGTGGGGAGTTGTGGGTGCAAAGTGCGGGCGGGACCGACGAAGTTTCGTCGATCATTCTGGGTGCCAACGACTATGCGGCTGCCTGGGCGACGGACCAGACCGGGCGACCGCTTTATCCCGTTGTTCCCGGTGGCGAGCGCCAGCGCGAGATGGCTTTCCGGACGGGCGTCAATATCGTGATGTATGCCCTGACCGGCAATTATAAGTCCGATCAGGTGCATGTACCGGCGATCCTGGAGCGTCTGGGCCAATGAACGGCGGCTTGACCCTGGATTTCGAACCGCTCGTCCCCGCCCTGGTGCTGGCGGGACTAGCCATCGCGGCGTTGCTCCTACTTGCCGTGGCCCATTGGCGGCGCGCCCGAGGCGCCTGGTGGCGTACGCTCGCAGCCGCGCTGCTGCTGGCCACCTTGGCCAATCCCAGCCTGATCCGCGAGCAGCGGGCCTATCACAAGGACATCGCCGTCCTGCTGATCGACGACAGCCCCAGTCAGGCCATCAGCGACCGCAAGGCCCGCACAGACGCCGCCGCCAAGGCCGTAGAGGAAGCTGCACGGGCTTTCCCGGACCTGGAACTGCGGATCGTGCGCACCGGCAATAGCGGCGATGCGGCCACCCGCGACAGCGGCACCACGCTGTTCTCTGCCCTCGAAGGGGCGCTGGCCGATGTGCCGCGCCGTCGCTTTGCCGGCGCGATCCTGATCTCCGACGGCCAGATTCACGATGTTCCCGGCGCCGCGCCGGTAGGTCCGCTGCATCTGCTGGTGACAGGCCAGAAGGGCGAGCGCGACCGCCGCCTTGTCATCGTCTCCGCTCCGGCTTTTGGACTGGTGGACCGGCCAGTGTCCCTCTCCTTCCGAGTAGAGGACGAAGGCCGCAACGAGCCGATCCCCGTTTCCCTGCGGGTCGACAGCGGGGCACCGCGCACCCTGACGGTGCTGCCAGGACGCGACACGACGGTGGAGATCCCGCTAAGCCATGGCGGTCAGACGGTGATCGAGCTGGAAGCTGCTGCCGGGCCGCAGGAACTGACCCCGATCAATAACCGCGCGGTCGTATCCGTCAACGGCATCCGCGACCGCCTGCGCGTGCTGCTGATATCCGGTGAACCGCATCCCGGCGAGCGCACATGGCGCAATCTGCTGAAGGCCGATCCGTCTGTCGATCTGGTGCATTTCACCATCCTGCGTCCCGCCGACCGCTTGGATGGGACGCCCGTTAACGAGCTGTCGCTGATCGCCTTCCCGATCCGCGAACTGTTTGAGGTGAAGCTCAACGAGTTCGACCTCATCATCTTCGATCGATACCGGCGCCGGAACCTCATTCCCAACACTTATCTCAAGGCCATCGCGGACTATGTCGAGCGCGGCGGGGCCGTGCTCGAGGTAGCGGGCCCTGCTTTTGCCACCAGCGACGGGCTCTATTACTCCCCCATTGGCCAGATCCTGCCGGGCGAGCCGACGGGCCGCCTGCTGGAACAGCCGTTCCGCCCCCTCGTGTCCGAGGTCGGGCACCGCCATCCGGTGACACAGGGGCTTACAGGCAGCGACGGGGCCATTCCTCGCTGGGGCCGCTGGTTCAGGCAGGTCGAGTTGCAGGGGCGTGGCGGGCAACCCGTCCTGGAAGGCCCCAACGGGTCGCCCCTGCTGCTGCTCGCACGTGTCGGCGAAGGACGTGTCGCCCAGTTGGCCTCCGATCAGGTCTGGCTCTGGACTCGCGGCTATGATGGTGGCGGCCCTCAGGCCGAGTTGCTGCGACGCCTTGCCCATTGGCTGATGAAGGAACCGGCGCTGGAGGAGGAAGACCTGATCGCTGTCGCGCGGGGCGGTCGCCTGGAAATCAGTCGTCGCAGTCTGACGCCGGGATCCTCGACCGTTACCGTCACCGATCCGGCCGGAAACGCCAGTGATGTGCGGCTGTCCGAAGATGGCAGCGGCACGGCACGAGGCAGTTTGACACTGTCCGGTCCCGGCCTCTATCGGCTGACGGATGGAACGCGCAGTCGCGTCGTTGCTGTTGGCGCAGTCAATCCCAGGGAATATTCCGACGTTCGCGCTACGGATAAAGTTGCAGGTCCAGTAATCGAGGCGAGCGGCGGCGGTATCGCCTGGCTGGCCGACGGCAATCTGCCCGATTTGCGGCGGGTGTCTGAAGGGCGGAATGCTTCCGGGCGCGGCTGGCTGGGGCTTGTGCAACGGCAGGATTTCGACGTCACAGGTGTGGCAACCACACCGTTGATGCCGGGCCTACTGGTCCTATTGGCGGCCCTGGGGCTGCTGATGATGGCATGGCATCGCGAAGGGCGCTGAGCGCTGAAATTTACTCAAAGAACGCCAGCGCTTAAGGTTCTCGTAATACAAAGCTGGTAATAATCACCCCAATGGCCCGCTGCCAAGGGTTGCTTTTTGGCAACCGCTTTGGCGCAATGATGCATCATTGGGGCTTGAATGAATTGGACGGTGGTGACCGGGGAGGATTGGTCACCACCGTCCGAGAAACGGAAAACAGCGGGTCAGGACTGTTTTCCGATCGAGAAGTGAGGGGGTGCCATCCGCACCGCGTCTCCAGGGCTTCCAAGGTTGAAGACCCGATGTGGAACGCCCCCTCTCCTCCGACCTCCTACGCCGGCAACAGCACGGCGTTTGCTTTGGCAGCAGCGACCTTCGCCGTGCCGATATCGTTCGCCAGATCCGCCGCCCGCGCCAACAGCCCCCAATTGAGAGGACTGGACGGCTTGTCGCTGACCCGCTCGTTCGCAAGGCGCCTCGCAACAGCTGCAAGACCACCCCGGATCGCCGCCTCGATCAGCGTCAGCGCAACGACATCCCGCTGCGCATGACTGCCGCCGCATGACTGCACGCTATGGCGCACAGGCTCCAGCTTCGCCACCGCCCCGGCATAATCCGCCAGACCGAAGGCATAAATCCCTTCAACTGCGGCCAACCCAGACAGGCGGGTCACCGCAGCATTCGTCCCAGGGCCGTCAGCTGCAGCGCGAACCCGCGCCAGCAGCTCACCCGCCATCTCCATCCGCCCTGCACCGACAAGCGCCATCATGGCGTGAATGTCGTTGAAGGCGTAGTACCCACCCGTCAGCAGCGGCGCCCATTCATCGGCAACCGCATTCCAACGAGTACCCAATTCAACTCCTCGCAGATGCAGGCGCCACAGAAGTGCCGTTGCATCCACCAGCTCCAGGGCCATTTCTGCGGCCTTGGGGCGAACTCGTGTGTCGTAGAGGCGCAAAACCTCGGGCACATCTTCCAGATCGAGGCAGAAGAGCGCCCGGTGCCACCAGACATGACGGGCCAGCATATTCTCTGCCGACCAATCCTCTACACGCTCGTCCAACCAGACCAGCCCCTCACGGGATCGGCCCTGCATTTCCATCACATGGGCAACCGCATGGATCGCCCAAGGATCGCGCGGGTTCATCGCAACCGCACGACGCCCTTCGCGCTCTGCCCGGCCATACTCCCGCATCTCCTCCAGCCCGAAGGCATACATGCCGACCACGAACCCGAAGCCCGGCACCGCATCATCCCAGTCCGGCAACACACCTGCGATCCTGTCCCGCAGCATCGGCGCGTCACCCAGAAAATAGTCCACCTGATGCCCGATCTGCAGCGCCAGCATATCGCGCGGCCAAACCTGGCTGATCTTCGTATATTCTGCCTGCGCCGCCCGATAGTCGCCCCTGGACCAGCATCGCAACGCTTCCGCATGACCCTTCTCGCGGTCATTCAAGGTGGCTGCCATCCCGTCCAAGACTTCAAGAGACTTGGTAACCTCGCCGACAAACCTCTGATCGGTGGACAAAGCGAACAATGCGCCCCGCAAACACCAGGCCAAAGGAAACTCCGGCTCCGCCTCAATTGCCGCGTCAATCTCCGCCAGGGGATCGAGATAAAACCCATTCAGAGAAAGTAATGATCGCTCAAACGCGGCAACAGCGACCGCGCTCTTACAGGTCATTTGCAGATCACGCAAGTCACGCATGAGTGCGTATTCCAAAATTACTGTCGAACGCCGTCTTCTCCAGCGTAATACCCCAGGTACAAGCGAAAGTAAAATGGAAAATTAAGCGAAAATTAAGTAGAGGAATGCGGCAGCAAAACCATATCGTTTCACAAGAAACCAATGTCATTTCCTTTCGCATCGCTGCAGTAACGCTCAAGCAGGGCGCCCTTTTGATTTAAAAGAACTCTAATTCACAGATCAAAATAACTCTCCTCCATAAAAAAACGCCTAATTAACATAATATTACAACAAATCCGACGTTCTGATCGGCTCCCTTCCGAATCACCTTGTGATTTTTGCAATTTTTTTTCATATCCGGCAATACAGACACCCCGACCGCCACCCGAAATAGGTCAGAAGATCATCCTTTTCGGCTATATAATCCCCTCCGAAATACCGCTGTAGCGGAATAAATTCGAAATCAGCATCCGAGCCTTGTGATTTTCCAGACATTCAAAGGTCGAGCATATGTAACAAAGCCGACTTATATGCTTACCCATAGAACCGATAGTTAACCATATTTTTTATATATTTTTCAATTCCTTATAAAAAATAGACAGACAGCTAAGCATGTCATCGCAAAATACCCCCATCTTCTCCAAACATGAAATTTGTGCCGGTATGGCACCTAAATCATATCCAAGTATTTCTTATAATTTTCCTTAAATGCTATATAACTACTTTAAGATGTTTAGCGACCACTTCCTTCCCAAGGCGCTGGATCCGCGAAAGCGGCCGCCAACTCTTCGATAAACAGGCGGACTTTGGTCGACAGCAAACGACTATGGGGATAGACGGCATGCACGGCGATGGAGGTCGGGACGCCATCCAACTGGATTTCCTCCATTGCCCCTGTCGCCAAATCCTCTGCCACCGCGAAGATCGGCAGCAAGGTGATCCCCAGATCTTCGAGGACCGAGGCCCGCAATGTATGGCTGTTGTTTGCCCTGACCCGAGCCGGCACCGCGATTGTCCGAATGCGCCCATCCGACATCACGAAGGGCCATGCATCTCCCGACCGCTGCAGGGAATAGGTCAGGCAGGCATGGTTAGCGAGATCACTGATCGAGGTTGGACGCCCATGCTTGGCCAAATAGGTGGGAGACGCCACAAGCAAACGCCGGACAGGTGCCAGCCGCTTGGCAATCAGGCGGCTATCCTGCAACTGACCGATGCGGATCGCCACATCATAGCCCTCCTCGACAAGATCGACATATCGGTCATCGAAATCGACATCGAGATTAACCAGCGGAAAGCGGCGCGCGAATGCAGCTGCCAGCGGCGCTATATAGAGAATGCCGAAATTCATCGGCGCATTCACTCTTAGCTGCCCCCGCGGCTCGCCCTGAAGACGCCCTACCGCCTCAACAGCCTCCTGCGCTTCAGCCAGGATTCGCCGCGCCCGATCATAAAAGGCCTGCCCCACCTCTGTCAGGCTGATCTGCCGTGTCGTCCGATTGAGCAACCGCGCCCCGAGATGATCCTCCAGCCGAGCCACCTGTTTGGAAACAGCAGCCTTTGAGACCCTGAGACGCTCGGCAGCCGCTGTGAAGCTTTTGGCATCAACCACCGCAACGAAGACCTGCATGCCCGCGAGATTGTCCATCACACACCCACTGTTTCCTTAAGGAAACAGTGTGATGAAAAAGCGATGGATTATCAACCAACCAGAAAGGGCGTACCTATTGGGGGCAAATCGGAAGGCCCCACATCGGGGCCCACTCTTGGGAGAGATTTCATGGCTAAAGTGCTGGTGCTTTATTATTCGAGCTGGGGCCACGTCGAGGCGATGGCAAAATCGGTTGCCGAGGGCGTCAAGGAAGTGCCGGGCGTCGAAGTCACCATCAAGCGCGTGCCGGAACTGGTGCCCGAGGAAGTTCAGGCATCCTTTCACTATAAGAAGGATCAGGTTGGCGAGGTCGCCACGGTCGCCGAACTGGCGGATTATGATGCCATCATCTTCGGCACCCCGACCCGCTTCGGCAATATGGCCGCGCAGATGCGTAATTTCCTGGATCAAACCGGCGGTCTGTGGGCCAAGGGCGCACTGATCGGCAAGGTTGGTTCGGTCTTCGTGTCGACCGGCGTCGGCGGCGGTAACGAATCGACCATTCTGACCTTCATCCCGACCCTGCTGCATCAGGGCATGGTCGTGGTTGGGCTGCCCTACTCGGCACCCGAACTGTCGGATATCTCGGAATTCCGCGGCGGCTCGCCCTATGGCGCCGGTGCAACGGCAGCCCCGGATGGCTCGCGTCAGCCGAGCGCCAAGGAACTGTCGATGGCCCGTCAGCAGGGCAAGCACGTAGCGGGTATCGCCGCGAAACTGGCGAAGTAAAGAGTTTGGCGCGGGCGGCGGGCCGCTTCAGGACGTCGCCCCGCCTTAACCACGGCAAAGGCATCTAAGATGATTTGCCACAGGAGGAGTATGGATCATGTTGGATTATCGTCCGTTCAATAGCCTGGGTCAGTTCAACTACGACTGGCTTGCCGCGCGTTACCACTTCAGCTTCTCGGATTATTTCGATCAGAGCCGCATGAACTGGGGTCCGCTGCGGGTCTGGAACGACGACACGATCCAGGCACAGAGCGGCTTCCCGACCCATGGCCATCGCGACATGGAAATCATCACCTATGTCCGCAAGGGCGCGATCAGCCACGCCGACAGCCTTGGTAACAAGGGTCGCACCGAGGCTGGCCAGGTTCAGGTTATGTCGGCGGGCAGCGGGATCCAGCACTCCGAGATGAATCTCGAATATGATCCCACCACGCTCTTTCAGATCTGGATCATGCCTAACCAGCGTGGTCTGAAACCCCGGTGGGAAACCCGCAATCTGCCGACCGACGAGAATGGCCGCTTCATTCCGCTGGTCAGCGGTCAAGGCATCCCCGACACCATGCCGATTGCCCAGGACGCCAGTCTCTATGTGGCGCATCTGGCCGCCGGTCAGACTGTCGAGCATGCCATCGGCAAGGATCGCCTGGGCTATCTCGTCGGCTTCAACGGCATGGTCGAGGTTGATGGCATCCAGATCAACAATCGCGACGGCCTCGCGATCAAGGATCTCGATGTTCTGAAACTGACGGCTAAAGGCGACGCTTCGGTCCTGCTGGCTGATCTGCCCGCCGGTATCTAGGCCACCAGCGGCCATTGAGGCCGCGGCCAAGGGCACGGATGTGCCCGCCCGGCGAGGGCTAAGCTAAGAGCGCCGAGGTCAGATTCCCGACCGCCCTTCGCAGAGGCATGATGCCACTGTCGAAGTGGCGGGAGGGATGGACCCGGTTCGTCAGCAAAGTCCAGGCAAAGCCCCGATCCCTGTCTACCCAGAGACCAACCCCAGTAAAGCCGGTATGGCCAATCGTGCCAGGTGAGCAAAGCGATCCGCCCGGCCAACCCGGATATCGCCTCTCCCACCCCAGCGCGCGCTGATCGCTCTGCGGCTCGACCATCGCGTCCAGCGCCGCCTTCGGCAACCAGGTCTGCTTCAGGATCGCTTCGGCGGCATCCAGCACCTGATCGACCGTCCCGAACAGACCGGCATGACCGGAGATTCCGCCCAGGGAATAGGCGTTTTCGTCATGCACTTCGCCGCACATGACGCGGCCACGCCATTGGCAATTCTCGGTCGCAACGGCTTGGCTGGCAGGGGCGCCCGCCTGAAAGCCCGCCTCGACGGCAAGATCCCGCAGCTTCTTGCCTGTCAGGCGCTCCACGACCAACCCGAGCCAAATGAAGTTGATGTCGGAATAGACGTTGGCACCGAGCGGCCAGTCTTTCTGCAGCACAAGCGCCTTCAGGGTTTCGGCGTCTGATCCCCAGGTATAGATCGGCTCGACCGCAGGGAGGCCACTTTGGTGTGAGAGGCATTGGCGCAGCGTGATCTTCCGCAACGCATGCCCCGCGACATACTGATAGAGGTCGGGAATAGCGGCACTGATCGGATCGTCCAGATCGATACGCCCCTCGGCCACCAGCCTCAGAACACTCGGGACCGTCAAGAGCACCTTGGTCAGGCTGGCGAGATCGAAGACTTTATCCGGCGTCATGGCCCGCTCGGTCGGAACCCGTTGCGCAACACCGGCATGACGGATATGGCGCACGCCCTCCTTATCCAGGATACCCAGCACCGCCCCCGGAATTTTTCCTTGGGCGATGGCGCTTTCGACCGGGGCAAAGACGGCGTCGATCATCGGCAGATGTCCTAGGGTCAATCCCGGGTCCGGGCGAGAACCAACGCCGACCAACCCTTGCGCTGGAACTTATGAACGAGGCGGAGCCCCTGAGCCCGGTGAGCTGCCAGCACCATGGCTTCCTGGTGGTTGAGCAGACCCGAGAGGATCGCATGACCACCGGGCGCCAGATGGGCTTTCAGATCCTTGGCCAGCATGCAGAGCGGGCGGGCCAGGATGTTGGCAACGATCAGGTCGTAGGGGCGCTTGGCACGGATAGCCGGGACACGGTAGCCCGCGCCATATTCCACACGGACCAGCTTGTTGACCCGGTTGAGCACGGTATTTTCGCGGGCGACACGAACGCTTTCACGATCCAGATCACTGGCGATCACGGGGCGACGGAAGCTTTTGGCCATCGCCATGGCCAGGATCCCCGATCCGCTGCCAACATCCAAGGTCCGCTTGGGCTTCTTGCGCCGACCGATCATATCGATGGATTGCAGGCATCCACGGGTGGTTTCATGTTCGCCCGAGCCAAACGCCGTGGCAGCATCGACCAGCAAACCGATCCGGCTGGCTGGAATCTTACCCTCGAAATGCGAGCCATAGATGAAATAGCGACCCAGCCCCTGGGGCGGGAAGCTTTGGCGATTCTCAGCCAGCCAGTCTTTGGGAGGCAGCGGGGCAATATGATAGGCGGGCATGCCGATATTGAAGGCGTCGGCCACGACACGGATCGCGTCCTTGACGGCCTCGGCATCCGGCTCGTCGACGCAATAGGCTTCCATGCGCCATTCGCCACCCGGCACGATCTCGAAGGCCGCGATGGCAACCGCCAGCGGATCCAGCGCCTCGCCGAACGCATTGACCTGACTCTGGCGGACAACCAGTTCGATCTTGTAACCCGAAGAATGACCCATTGAAGAACCCGACCTATGCTGGCGAAAACCGACAGCACTCTTTACGGGTTTTCGCTCCGTTTCAACGCATATTCGAGCATATCGAACAGCGTCTGGCTCATTTCGAGGAAACGGCACCCCAGGCCCTGCACATTATCCTGGTAGCGCACGGCTTGCGCACGGAAGCCACCGGTGCGCTGCGTCTTCGGCAAGCGAATCAGACCAGTGAAGGTCTGGCCGATTTCGACCTTACCGGTGAAGTTCGCGATCATGAAGCCGGTCAGCGACCAATTCACCGACTTATAGGCGATGGAAAAATCGAGCATCGGCAATTGCCGGGTCTTGCCCTCTTCCTCGGTCGTATTTTTGCTTTCCGAATAAACGTCGAACATCATCTTCGACTGTTCGGGATTCGTCATCTCGTAGTTGATCGCCATCTTGGCGTTCTTGCGGTCATGCATCGTCACGACACTGTCCATCAGGAACACGTCGGGCTTGTTGTCCAGACGTGCGACTGCACAGAATTCCTGGTCTTGCACCAGACGATTGTCGAGAACATCCATGATGAAACGCGACGGTGACCACAGGCGTGTGGAATAGCGTCGTTCGTTCAGATCAATCCATAGCCACGGGTGTTCGATCCGCTTATCGCGGATCTTATTGCGGGTGGCAGCAGGTCCAGGCCGCAGCAACATTCCGAAATCTCTTCTCCGTGGTGACCGCCGTCTTGGCAGTATGACGGTTGCACTATACCGCCGAGCCGATTGGTTAAGAAACTCTTTCTACGTATCCCGCGAGCACATTTTTCAAACCCGCGACCTCAAATGCAACCTCTAGTTTATCACCCTCCGCCCCAACAATACTTCCATAGCCGAATTTCTGATGAAATACACGATCCCCCACATTAACACTTGGAATTTTACGGGAGGCTACTTGTGTGTGGCTAGGTGTTAAAGTCACATTCTGAACAGGTTGTCGGCGCGGGGTCCAAGTATTCGCCGTCGGCACCTGCCAATCATACCCACCGTCGCGCATTGCTGCGCGGGATCCGACGAGACCATTGGCGTTCTCTTCCTCCAGATGAGCGGGCGGCAACTCGGCCAGAAAACGTGACGGCACCGACGATACCCATTGTCCATGGATGCGTCTGTTGGCCGCATGGAAGACATAGGCACGCTTACGAGCACGGGTCAAGCCGACATATGCAAGCCGACGCTCCTCTTCCAGCCCTCTCGAACCGCTTTCATCCAGGGATCGCTGGCTGGGAAAAACCCCCTCTTCCCACCCCGGCAGGAAGACACTGTCGAACTCCAGTCCCTTGGCACCGTGCATCGTCATCAAGGTGACCTGTTCGGCACCAGTCTCGGTCGTATTTTCCATGACCAGCGAGACGTGCTCCAGGAAACCTTCAAGCGTATCGAACTCGCCGACCGCCTGGACCAATTCCTTCAGATTGTCGAGGCGTCCGGGGGCTTCAGGCGATTTATCCGCCCGCCACATGTCAGTATAGCCAGATTCCTCCAGGATGGTTTCCACCAGCTCCTGGGCCGGGACACCCGCCGCGAGTGTGCGCCAACGGTCGAAGTCATTGACCAGCGCCGCAACCGCCTTGCGGGCCGCGGGTTTCAGCTCATCGGTCCCAATCACCTGCGACATGGTGGTCATGAGGGAAGCACCAAGCGCCCGGCCGATGCGCCGCAGATTGGCGAGCGCCGTATCCCCCAGTCCTCGGCGGGGCGTATTGATGATGCGCTCCAGCGCGAGATCATCGTCAGGTTGAGCAATGACCCGCAGATAGGCGACAGCATCACGGATTTCGGCGCGCTCATAAAAGCGCAGACCGCCGACCACCTTGTAGGGCATGCCGAGGGTGAGGAAACGTTCTTCGAACTCGCGGGTCTGGAAACCGGCGCGGATCAAGATAGCGATTTCGGCGAGCGAATGGCCCTCGCGCTGCAGATCCTCGATGATCTCGCCAATCGTCCGGGCTTCTTCCGGCCCATCCCAGACGCCGTTGACGCGGACCTTCTCGCCGTCCGCCACTTCAGTCCAGAGGGTCTTGCCCAGGCGGTCAGCATTATTCGCGATCAGCCCCGACGCCGCCGCCAGGATATGCGGGGTCGAGCGGTAGTTCTGTTCCAGGCGCACGATGGCAGCGCCAGGGAAATCCTTCTCGAAGCGCAGAATATTGTCGATCTCCGCCCCGCGCCAGCCGTAGATCGACTGATCGTCATCGCCTACACAGCAGAGATTCTTATGCCCCTGGGCCAGCAGGCGCAGCCAGAGATACTGGACGGTATTGGTATCCTGATATTCATCCACCAACAGGTATTTGAACTTCTGCTGATACTCGCGCAGCAGGTCCGGTTCCTTCTGCAGCAGCGCCACCATATGCAGCATCAGGTCGCCGAAGTCGCAGGCGTTCAGCGTGCGCAGCCGCTCCTGATAATCGGCATAGAGCTGGACGAGGCGTCCACCCGCCATCTCGCCCCCCGCATCGCCGGCCAGTTTTTCCGGCGTCAGGCCCTTGTCCTTCCAGCGCTCGATAGCGCCCAGAACAGCCTTGGCAGGCCAGCGCTTCTCGTCAATTTCCGCTGCCGTCAGGATCTGCTTCAGCAGACGCAGCTGGTCGTCGGTATCAAGAATCGTGAAATTAGAGCGCAGCCCGACCATCTCGGCATGTCGGCGCAACATGCGCGCAGCCAAGGCATGGAACGTCCCGAGCCAGAGATCCTGCGCCACTGGCCCTACCAGCGCGGCGATACGATCCCGCATCTCGCGCGCAGCCTTGTTAGTGAAAGTGACCGCCAGGATCTGCGATGGCCAGGCTTTCCGGGTCGCGATCAGATGGGCGATCCGGGTGGTCAGCACCCGCGTCTTGCCGGTCCCCGCACCTGACAAGACCAGTACCGGCCCGTCAGTCGTCAGGACAGCTTGGCGTTGTGCGGGATTGAGACCAGCCACATAGGGCGGCAGCGAGGTAGGGGCTTGTTCGGACATCCGGCTGATATAGCGCGACGCGCGTCATACGGCTAGTCCTGGAACATGGACACACGAACGGCTGCCTAAGATGCCCCGCTCTGTTTAAGGTCAGCCGGTACGCACCGTCATCAGGAACTTCTGCACTTCCCCCCGCAAACTGACCGATGCATGGTCGAGCAGGCTGGAGGCTTGGTTTAGGCTGGTCGCAGCCCCGGCGGCCTGGTCAGACGCATCGGTGACATCGCGGATATTGGCGTTCACCCGCACCGTCGCCCCGGCTACATCCTGGGTGGTATTGGCGATCTGCGCGGTCGCCACACTTTGCTGCTCCACCGCCGAAGCGATGATGGTCGATACATTGCGGACTTCGGCGATGATACCAGCGATATCGTCGATGGACCCCACCACCAAGCCCGTCTCATGGGTGATGGCGTCGATCATCGAGCGGATCTCGTCGGTCGCACGGGCTGTCTGGGTCGCAAGGCTTTTCACCTCCGACGCCACGACAGCGAACCCTTTGCCTGCTTCGCCGGCACGGGCTGCCTCGATGGTGGCATTCAGGGCCAGCAGGTTGGTCTGGCTCGCGATCTCGGTAATCAGACCAACAACCGATCCGATCCGGTTGGCTTGCTGGACGAGGGAGTCCACCTGGGTCCGACTGACTCCCACCGTCTCGGCAGCGCGCACGGAGATCTCCGCTGCCTGATGTACCTGACGGCCGATATCGCCAATGGACGCTGCGAGCTGTTCGGCTGCCGTCGCCACAGATTGCACGTGGCTGGTCGCCTGATCGGAAGCTGACGTAACAGCCTCGGCCTTGCTGCGGGTCACGGTGACGGCATTGGATAGGTGACCGGTCGCCCCGCTCACAGCCGTTGCGGCCTGATCGACTTCACCCACAAGTTTGCTAACCGACCCTTCAAAACTATCGGCAAGCGCATTGAGGGCCGCACGCTGCTCCTCAGCCACGCGGGCCTCCTGAGCTGCCTTCTCCGTATTCAGCCGTTCGACCGCCAGAGCGTTATCCTTAAAGGTCTGCAAGGTGGCTGCCATAGCGGTAATTTCGTCGCGACCACGCGGCGTAACCTCGACGCTCAAGTCACCACCGGCCAGCCGCCCCATCGCGCCTTCCACGGCCAGCAGCCGCCGAACAATCGACCTGTTGACGTAAAGCCAGGCAATCAGCGCCGCCGCCACCAGAGCGCCAAGAGCCATCACACCCAACTGGATCCGGCTGTTATTGATGAAGACCTTGGCGTCAACCGCAGCACCGCTGACCGCTTCGCGACTATCCTTGGCAAGATCCTGCGTCTTGGCGCGGATCTGCTCGCTTAAGGTCTGGTTGCTGGTCAGCTGAAGGTCGAGATCTTCCTGGTCCAGCAGCATCTGCTGTCGCAGGCCGAAAGGATCCTTGTCCAAGATCGCTTTCCAGAGCCCGAGGGCATTGGCCACACGCGGCGCCGCATCGCCCTCTATATTCCGCATCTGACGCTGGAGAGTGGAAAGATAGGCTTTCGTCGCAGTCTTGCGATGATCGAGTTGATCAGGATCCGCTTCGAAGGGAACGGCCATGATTTGGGTCGCGATCTGCGCGCTTCCCTGGCGCAGCGCGATCCCCTTGGCATCCGTAAAACTGTCGGCCGCATGATTGGTCGCCTGGACCGCCGCGTCGGTCTCCTTCATCAGATTGTTCAAGGTCACGCGGCGTTCGTCGATGCTTAAGGCGAACTGCGACATCTGAGCCAGATTGCGACGCATATCGGAAAAGAAGGAAGCCATCGCATCAATGACAACCTCGTCCGCGCCACCCTCTTTGAGGCGTGTCTGCAATTGTCTTGACGTCTCGAACGATTGGTCTGCCTGGGCCAGCAGGGCCTTATGTTGACCTGGCGGCGCCTGAATGAGCGTAGGCCCGTAACCAACCAGACGTTCACCTTCAACCGACAGTAAAAGTGCCTGCTCGGTCTGGGGCAACTGCCTATCGATTATTCCGCCTAAAGCGGCACTGAACTGCTCGAAAGCATTTTCAGCAACCACGGCCCCCATCACTGGCAAAAAAGCAATCAGTCCAATAGCAGCCCACAAACGACCGCGAACGCCGATACGCATTCACTATACCTCAAATCAAGAATTCTTAGCCTAATAGGATTTTGGCCAATTCACGCAATGAACTTTTAATTAAATGTTTTCAAAAAGCAACCGGGCGGTCGATGTTTTTTCGACCGCCCGGAAATAACGCCTTCAATGCCCAAATAATAGGCCAGTAACTTACTTGGTCTTGATCAGAGCCTTCAGCTCGTCAATGCTGGCCGAGAAGCGCTTGTTAATCACGTCGGCGGCTTCCTGGTTCGACTTGGTAACGATTTCGGCCAGTTCGCGCAGATTCGCGAGGGCCTTCTCGAAAGTCACCTTGGCCAGATCGGCCTGCTTCACAATCTTGGCGTCGGGCGCACCCTGGGTCATGGCATCGCGCAAGGCGGTCTGGGTCTCTTCGACGGTCTGGCGCATGATCTCGGTCTGGCGACGCAGGACAGCCTGCATACCTTCCACGGCCAGCTGATTGGCCTGGGTCACCGCTTCGATATTGCGGCGCTGTGCCTGGACCAACGCGTCAACGTCGATGCCCGGCACCTGGACCTTCATATCCGACAGGACCTTGCCGAAGTCCATCTTCGAGAAATCGAAATCCTTGAACGGGTTACCCGGAGCATTCACCACGACGCTTCTCCCCAATAAGTGGAATTCTATTTATGCTGCAACGCAACAGGCGGCACTATGCCGCAGCCTTCCTGTCATCGTCAAGGTCGATATTGCGGCGCACAAAACCCGGCAATTTCGCCATCCGTTTCAACTGACGGTCGAGTTCCTTCATGGTCGACCCCAGGTCCTCGGAGGCATCCTGCCGCCAGACCCGGAACAATGCCGCATCCGCCGCGACCAGCAACGCCGCGCGATAGAGATCTCGTATGGGATTGGTCGTCATGCCACCGGCTTCAAGCGCCCAAAGCATCGAGCGCTCCATGAGCGGCGCCAGGGGCAGCATCAGAAAGGCAAGACCGGCATTGCTCTCGGTCAACCCCGCCAGCGCAGGGCGGAAAGGCATCAGCGCATCGAAGCGCCGCATAATCAGGGCAAACAACCGATCATGATCTGACCCCTCGGTCTCATCCGGCCCTAGATCAGCAAGCATGGCGCGATCAGCAACCGCATGCCAATCACGGAGCAGAGCCGGGATATCAGGGTAGAGGGCAAAGACTTCGGCCAGGGGAACTCCGGCCCGGTCGGCCACCTTCTGCCAGGCGGGCTGACGCCAGCCATTTTCCGCAAAGACCTCGGCTGCCGCCAGGCGGATAGCATCATTCTGATCGGTCATCGGCAGCCTCCCGAAAGGAAAGGGGTTCTGTCGCGAGAAGGGTGGAGCTTGCGCCCGATACCCTGGCCCGTCAACGCCGCAGGCAGAATAAGCCGGTTACTTTTTAGGCAGCGATATCGGCGGCAGAGGCCTGTGTCAGCCGCTGCAACTCGTCAGACGTCAGGCGCATCATCGCGTTGGGGTGCCCCGCAGCGGCCCAGCATTCTCTCAACGCCAGCAGATCACGATCCAACAGCACCGCGGGCTGGGTCAGCCATCCAATCGGCGAAACGCCGCCGATCACGAAGCCCGAAACCTCTCGCACATAGGCTGCATTCGCCTTGCCAAGGCCGTAGCCCAGCAGGGCTGCAACCTTGCTTTCATCGACCCGGTTCGCGCCGCTCGCAACCACCAGCACCGGCCGGTCGCCCTCGCCTCTGAAGACAATGGATTTTGCAATCTGCGCCACATCGCACGCCAAGGCCTGCGCCGCCTCGGGCGAGGTGCGGGCCGGTTCCGCAAAGAGGCGGGTCCGATCCTCAATCCCCGCCGCCGCCAGGGCTGCACGCACCCGGGCAATCCCCTCATGATTATCCACAACGAGGCCCCTAAAGCTTGCCGAGTTCGGTCGCGCGGGCAGAGGCTGCACCAATCGCCCGCGTCATAAGCTCCTCCAGGCCCGGTTCGGCCCGCAGGATCTTGATCGCCTCGATAGTGGTGCCACCGGGGGAGCAAACATTCTCGCGCAAGGTCGCGGCAGGAAGCTCGGACTCATCGAGGAGCGCGCCCGAACCCGCAACGGTATTCCGAGCCAGCCGCATGGCGAGATCCGCCTCCAGCCCTGCTGCAACCCCAGCCGCCGCCATGGCTTCGACCAGATTGAAGACATAGGCGGGGCCACCGCCGGAAAGCGCCGTGACGGGATCGAGCAGCGGTTCTTCGGGAACCCAGCCCACCTCTCCGCAAGCCTTCAGCAACGCCTCGGCGGTCGCCTTCTGCGCAGGCGTAACCTCGGGCGAGGCAACCGCAACCGAAATACCTTTGCCGATGGAGGCTGGCAGATTGGGCATGGCGCGGACCAGGGCAGCCTTGGGCAGATACTGGCGATAGAATTCCATCACCTTGCCCGCCGCGATGGTGACGACGAGTGCACCGCTTGAAAGCTTGGGCGCTAATTGTTCGAGGGCAGCCGCCATCATCTGGGGCTTTACCGCCAGAACGACCGTCGATGGGATTTCGACGCCGAGTGCATCAATCGTGGCAGCCGAAGTCACCTTGGGATGGTTCGCAAGATCATCGCCGATGGCCGCCGGATAAGGCTCCACGATCACGATTTTCTCGACACCGGCCTTCAGCCAGCCGCGCGCCATCGCGCCGCCCATCTTGCCACAACCGACAAGCAGCACCGAACCCAGGGACATGGAGAAACTTCCTTAGAAGAAAAGAAGCCTGATGAACTCAGGCTTCGCCGATGGTTTCGAACAAAGCCGCTTCCATGGCTTCATTCGCGCTCTTGCCACCCCAAACCACGAATTGGAAGGCGGGATAGAAGCGTTCGCATTCGGTCAATGCCGCATCCACCACATCTTCCAGCTGCTCGACGCTGGCCCCAGCAGGCAAACCGCGCAGGGGCAGCGTGTGGCGGAAGGCGGGCATGCCTTCTTCGGCGGTAATATCGAAATGGCCGATCCAGAGCTTCTCGTTCAGCAGCGACAGAAGATCATTGACCTCGCGCCGACGGGTCTGCGGGACCTTCAGGTCGAAGGCGCAGGAGACATGCAAGGCCGAGACATCGTCACGCCAGACAAAGAAGAGGCGATAATCGCACCAGCGGCCGCGCGACTCGGCGACCAGCTCGTCATCCGAAGCCCGGTCGAAGGGCCAATCGTTGGCGGCGATGATCTCTTCGACGATGTCGAGCGGATTGGCAGGGATTTCCTGGCCCGTCGCTAATCCGGTTGTCGTCATGAAGTCGCCTCCTTGAAGCGGCGCCACGGACCGATTTTCCAACCGAAACCGTAGCGATATCTTGTGGCCACGTCCGCGACCATCCACCACATGATCGAAGATTGCCAGAAAACCCACCTATCGACAAGTCGCATCGGCGGGACTTTGGACGGGGCGTGATAGCCTATGCCCCCGTCCGACGCAAGTGCAAAGGGGCCTATTCGGCTCCGTCTTTACCTTGGCTATCCTCGGCTTTCCGCTTGGGCTTGGCCGCCAGTTTGGCTTCGAGTTCGCCAACTTTTTCCTCAAGCGCAGCCAGTCGATCAGCCATGGATTCTTCAGCCTCACGAGCCTTGGATGCCATGGCGAGCGCTGCATCTACCTCATCCTGACGGGCAAGGCCCATTTCGGACGCGACCTTTTCGACCCGCGCCTTGATCATGGTTTCAACTTCGCCCCGCAAGCCTGACAGCGCGCCCATGGCGCCCCCGGCGACTTTGCTCATATCTTCGAATAGCCGGCCTTGACCGATCATGATTAGTCTCCTCGACTATGTTCTTAACCGAACATGGCGTCCCTATTGCTGCGACGCAAGCGTTACAGCAGCGAACCTCTGCCGATGTCAGTTAAGAGCATAACTTTTGCAAAATTGTGTAATCGGCAGGCGGAGCTGATTTTCCCTCCCCGGCCTGGGCCAGTGCAGTCTTTCTGTCTGCCGTAGGCGGATGGCTCATGAGATAGCTCAGGGCGGTCCGCTCGCCGGTTTCTTTGGCCCGACGGTCAATACGCTCCAAGGCATCCGCCAGCCCAGTCTGCCGCCAGCCCAACGCCGCGAGCAGTTCGACCCCACCGGCATCCGCCCGCGTTTCCACCGCCCGGCTATCTGCACTCAGCAGAACATGCTGGGCGACGCCTCCGCCGACACCCTGCCCGAAGATCAGGCCGAAAATCGCCTGCCAACCGAAGCTGGCGATCAGCCGCGTCATCGGGTCACGGGTCCGCAGGTGCGACACCTCATGGGCGACCACCCCCGCCAGTTGATCCGTTGTCCGCAGCCGATCCAGCAATCCCCGGGTTACCGCCACTCGGTTGCCCGGCATGGCGAAGGCATTGGGGACATAAAGATCATAAACGGTGAGGGTCAGAGGCGGATCGAGCTGCGCAACCTCTCCCAGCGGACGGGCCATCGCCGATAGTTCGGGCGAAGTCTCGAGATCAGCGCAACGACGCCCGCTCCCACCGCCCATAGCCTTGAGCAGCGTTACCATCTGCCCCTCGACACTGGTGCCAAGACCCCGCTCGAAGCTGGCTGGCAGGATTGGGATCAGCGCAAAGCGGGCCAGCAGCGGCAGACCGAAGTAGATCGCCAATGCTGCCACCCCAAAGGCTCCAACCCAGCCGAAAGCTTTAAGCTTTTCCTGCCTGGTGCCGCCGGTGAAGGGAGGTGGACCGCCCAACTGGAACAGCAGATCGCCATCGGTGATCAGCCGGGCAGCGGAGGTATTGCCCAGGGTCAGAACAACCGCATCCTCCTTCGAGGCGGCCGGCACCGACCGGAGATCGGCCCGCGGCCAGCGCGCTCTTTCATGCCGTGTATGGATATCCACAAGCGTCAGGGCACCGGTATCGACAACAGCCCAGACCTCGCGGGGGACAGCAACTTCGCCGTCGAAAAAGCGGTAAACCGGCAGTATCCCATCAGCCATCGATTGCAAACAGCTCCATCAGCCCCTCCCCACGGGTGGGAAGCGCATCGGTATTCTGGCCAACTGCCGCCATATCGATCGCCCCCATAAGGACCGTGGTCTGGGCAATCGTGCGGTAGAGCGGATTGGTCCAGAACAGCGCGACCAGAACGACTGAGAGAACGGCGATGCCGATGTAAGCAAGAACGCCAGCACCAATGATGACGCCCGACGGATCGGGTCCACCGCCGGAGCCGACGCCGACACTGACGCCTGCCACGACGGTGAAGACCACCATGACGACGAGCAACGCCACGGTCTGAATTGCCGCAAGCGCAACGATGCGCCATAGCATTGTACGGGCCTTCAAGGTCGAGATTACCTTGACCCCCGCCACGCTAAGGCCATTCAAGATCTGGCGTAGTTCCCGCAGATAATAGGCGACGATACACCCCGTCGAGACGGCGATAGTGAATAGATAGGCAATAGCCCAGCCCACCATCGCAGCGCCCATGCCAGCGAAATAGGTGGAAAGGCTATCCCTGTCTTCCCAATCGATATCGCCCGACATCGCGTCGGCGGTGAGCTGTCCAAATATGACGAAGAACGAGAAGACCAGAAAAGCAATCCAGATACCATATTGCAGCAGCCAAGGCAGCCAGGCGCGCCCGACTTTCGCATCGCAGGTAATCGCAGCGGTGCCGAAACGGCTGTTATTCCAGAGGAAGCGTTTGCGAGCCAACGAACCAAGGGGATAGGTGATCCCCAAGGTAATGATCGTCAACAGGCCATACCCCAGCACCAGCCCGAAGTAACGCCCGATCTTCGCCTGCATGCCACCCCGGATCCCCCGCCAGCGGGTGCGGGTCAGGCGGTAGCGATGAGCGAAAAAGCCCGCAAGCCAGACCAGTGCTAGGATAACCATCAGGAAAACAAGGTTCAGAACCCCCGCCAATGCGGTCTCTTCGCCAGTGAAAACTATTGCGATCTGCAGCGGGAAGGCAAAGGCCAGGAAAAGCAGAGAGGCGACCAGAAACCCTTTGAAGAGTTCGCCGCCCGTCCCGGTATATTCCACCCGGTCGCCATCGAAGCTGAACCGGCTCCAGACATAGCGGCGCATCCGGGTTTTTGCCCAGAAGCGGAAGATACCGAAGGTGATCAGGGTCAGAAAACCGTTCCAGAGCGCGATCTTCGCGATCTCCCCGCCCGCACCGTCGTAGCCGAGGCTTTGGGCGGGTTGCTGGGGAGCGCCAACCGGGGGAAGGGAATTAATGTCGCTCATCAAAACCTCTTGTTCAAAAAACACGACGTCGTTTCATCCGCCCTGCAATCCGTCCGCCCTTCCACTGGAACAGCGACTGCGAGCGAGAACTTGAGCCTAGTATGCACGCGAGATGTGTAGCCGCCACAGACAATGATTAGCCATCGCCAACAGAAATCGCGCCCGGCCCCAGCCCCAGCCCCGGCCCGCCCCCATCCAGCGCGCCCCGAATTTGGATCGTCCGGGCTAAGGCTCGATAGAGCGGGTGCATCAGCAGCAACCTCCCCAGAATGTCGAGAATGATCCACGCCAGGATCGCCAGGGCAAACAGAGGGAACAGTTGGTTAAGCGTCACCCGCGTCGTCATCACCATGACAAGACAGCTTAGCAGTAGCGCCATGATGATTATGACGTAGAGCAGTTTCACCAGTACCATCCGGCCCAGAAGGGGGCCCAATCGCAGCGCGCTTGTGACGGTGACACCGGCGTTGGAGATCCCGTCAATCAACTGCCTGAACTCTGCCAACCGATAGGCGGCCAGGCTGGTGAAGGCACCGGTCAGCAGGAAAGCCACCACGACGTACCAGAGGACCACGGCACCATATGAATAGAAGTGAAACTGAAGATGGGACCCAAGAAGGTCCACCGTTGCCAGCCTATAGAATCTGCCGAGAACCACGAAAAGGATCAGGGCCAGCCAAAAGGCGCAATGGATCAGCCAGGGTGTCCAGGCGCTTCCCACCTTGGCATTGCAGTGGATGCCAGTTTGACCGAATTGGCTATGGCCCCAGAGGTAACGGCGGCGGGCCATGGATCCCAGCGGATAAGCGATACCGAACGTCACCAGGCTTAGAAGAGCGTATCTCACCACCATCCCGCCATAGGCCCAGACCGAGGCTTGCCGCCCAAAACCAGCCGACATATCGCGCCAACGCGTATGGTTCAGCCGATATCGATGGGAAAAATAGCGCGCCGTGCTGATCAGAAGCAGCAGCAGGCTCACATATCCGACCGTCAGGCTCGCGCTCTTCCAGGAATCCGATGGGACCGCCGACAGGGCGAAGCGATACGCCATCGTGACGGCCAGGAAGGCGAGGAAGGCAACGATGAAACCTTTGAAGAGCCCCGCTTCCGTCCCGGTATATTCGACCCGGCTCCCATCCAGACTAAAGCGGCTCCAAAGATATTGGCGCATCCGGTTTTTGGCCCAGAAAAAGAAGATCCCCAGCGTTACGAACGTAACGCAACCGTTCCAGATCCACAGGGCCGCGACCGCCTTCGCCGTGCCGTCATAAGCCAAGGTCACATCGGATGCCTGATCCGGGGATTGCCTGGGGCCTGGAGAACCCAAATCGCTCATCCGTTATTCCTGTAAACCTTCACCTAATCGCACAAGCTTGCAGGCGCCCTTAGTCACTATGCACGCATAACGCGCATGGGCCACCCCCCTTGTGAGGTGAGGGGGAGGCGTCCTATAAAGCGCCGGACAGAAGCGCAAGGGGCCGTGTAGCATGATCGTCGTAACCGGTGGTGCCGGATTCATCGGATCGAACCTTCTGGCGGCTCTCGAGGCCAAAGGTCACCATGATCTCGTGGTCATCGACCGTCTGGGCAGCGACGACAAATGGCGCAACATCGCCAAACGCGAACTCGTCGCCGTCATCCCGCCCGAGGAAACCTTCGCCTATCTCGATGATCACGCGGCCGAGATCGATGCCATTTTCCATCTCGGCGCCATCTCCGCGACCACCGAGACCGATGCGGATCTGATCAACGACAGCAATTTCCGCCTGACGATGAAGTTATGGGATTGGTGCACCTGGCGCGGCGCCCGTTTCATCTATGCCTCCTCCGCCGCGACCTATGGCGATGGTTCGGCAGGCTTTGAAGACAGTTCTGCTATCGAGGATCTGGCGAAGTTCCAGCCACTGAATGCTTATGGCTGGTCCAAACATGCGACCGACCGGCGCATCGCGCGCATGGTCTCGCGCGGCGAGCCGACGCCGCCGCAATGGGCAGGCCTCAAGTTCTTCAACGTCTATGGCCCCAATGAATATCACAAGGGCGGCCAGAAGAGCGTCGTCGGCCATATCTTCCCGCGCGCGGCGAAGGGAGAGGCGGCAAAGCTGTTCCGCTCCCATCGGCCAGACTATGAAGACGGCGGGCAGCTGCGCGATTTCGTCTGGGTCGGCGATGTGGTCGATGTGATGATCTGGCTGCTCGAACGCCCGGACGTCAGTGGACTTTTCAACGTCGGATCGGGCGGCGCCCGTAGTTTCAAGGACCTCGCGAGCGCTGTCTATGCCGCATTGGGTAAGGCGCCGGATATCGAATACATCGACACGCCCGTCGAAATCCGCGACAAGTATCAATACTTCACGCAAGCCTCGCTGGACCGTCTGCGCGCCGCCGGATACGACCGCCAGACCACCCCCTTGGAAGCTGGCGTGGCGCGCTACGTGCAAGAGTATCTTGCTGCTGAAGACCCCTATCTCTGATCAGAGCGTAAGCCTTTTACGATGTTCTTTGCCCTTCCCTTCCCCATGATTAACCCGGTCGCCATCGCCGTCGGCCCGATTGCGATCCGCTGGTATGCGCTGGCCTATATCGTTGGGATTCTGCTCGGTTGGTTCTATGCCAAGAAGCTCGCAGGCAAAGCCGCGCTTTCCTGGGGCTGGAATCCGAAGCTGATCGAGGATTTCGTCACCTACGCGACGTTAGGTGTGATTCTGGGCGGGCGCCTGGGCTATGTGCTGTTCTACAAGCCGATGCATTATCTCCAGAACCCCGGCGAGATCCTGCAGGTGTGGAACGGTGGCATGGCCTTCCATGGCGGGGCGCTGGGCGTCATCGTTGCCATTATCATTTTCGCGCGGGTCAAGAAGCTGCCGGTCTTCGGCTTGGGCGATATCGTCTGCGCCGTGGTTCCGATTGGCCTGGGGCTTGGCCGCATCGCCAATTTCGTGAATGGCGAGCTTTACGGCCGGGCGACCGATGTGGCCTGGGCTATGGTATTCCCGCACGACGAAAAGCAGGTGCTGCGCCACCCGAGCCAATTGTATCAGGCCGCGATGGAAGGCTTGATCCTGTTCTTGGTTCTGCTGGTGCTCGAAAAGAAGGGCATGCGCAAGTATCCCGGCGTCATCTCCGGCACCTTCCTGGCCGGGTACGGCGTTGCGCGCTTCATCGGCGAGTTCTTCCGCGAACCCGACAGCTTCCTCGGCCTTCTGACGGCTGGTCTGTCGATGGGCCAGTTGCTCTCGCTGCCGATGATCGCGGTCGGAGCCTTTATCATTCGACAGGCCTTGCAGGGCAGCTTCGCGCCCGCCCGGCCTGCGGCCGCGACCCGGTGACGGCGCTTACGCCCCTTGAGAACCTGCTGAAACGGCGCCTTGCCGAGGCGCCGATCACCATTGCCGACTATATGCGCCTTGCGCTCGGCCATCCCGAGCATGGCTATTACCGCACTCGCGACCCCTTGGGTGCTGCCGATTTCGTCACGGCACCGGAAGTCTCGCAGATGTTTGGCGAGCTTCTGGGCTTCTGGTGCGCCCACCTATGGGCCCTGATCGGCCAGCCTAAGCCTATCCGCCTCGTGGAACTGGGACCGGGCCGCGGCACCCTGATGGCGGACGCCCTGCGCGCGGTCAAAAGCGTGGTCCCGACCTTCTATCAAGCCGTCGAAGTCCATCTGGTCGAGACCAGCCCGGTTTTACGAGCCCGTCAGCGCCGGGCGCTCGACGGGATCGATGTGACTTGGCACGACGATCTGGAAACCGTGCCAGACGGTCCGCTGCTGCTGATCGCAAACGAGTTTCTGGACGCCCTGCCGATCCATCAGCTCATCAAGCATGAGGGTGAGTGGTACGAGCGCCAGGTCATGCTTTCGGCCGAAGACGGCGGCTTCACCTTCGGCCGCTCCGAACAGCCCTCGCCCTTGGCCCGCCTGCTGTCGCCCATGGTCACTAACGCCCCCGACGGGACGATTGCGGAAGTGTCGCCGGACGCCCGTTCGGTCTCCACGGCAATCGCAAGGCGCATCAAACGCTCCGGCGGGGCCGCTGTTCTGGTCGACTATGGTTATTCGCGCCCGGCCACCGGCGATTCGCTCCAGGCGATCCGAGGCCATAAATTCCATCCTGTTCTGGCGCGCCCAGGCGAGGCAGATCTGACCGCCCATGTGGATTTTTCCGCCGTCGTGGCGGCCGCCGGGCTGGAAGGTGTCGAGGTTCATGGTCCCGTTGAACAGGGAGTGTTCCTGGAGCGCCTTGGGATTCACGAGCGCGCGGATCGTTTGACCCGCGACACCGATACCGTTACCTCCATCGGAATTCTCGACGGGCTTGCCCGCCTCACGGCGCAGGATCGCATGGGATCGCTGTTCAAAGTGGTCGCTTTTGGTCCGCGCGGTCTGAAACCCCTACCTGGTTTTGTTCGCTGATGAGCCTTTCGCCCCTGACCTCCCCGCAGCTTGCCGGTCTGCCCCATGGTTTCTTCACCCGCAAGGGCGGGATCAGCAAGGGTATATACGACAGCCTCAACTGCGGTCTTGGATCGGACGATAATCCCATCGCGGTAGGCGAGAACAGGTCGCGCGTCGCCAAATATCTGGGCGCCGACCAGTTGCTCACCGTCCATCAGATCCACAGCCCCGATGTCGTCACCGTCACCGAACCCTGGACGCGTGAGAATACCCCCAAGGCCGATGGCCTCGTAACAAAAGTACCGGGCATCGCCCTGGGTGTGTTGGCCGCCGATTGCGCACCGCTGCTGTTTGCCGACAAGGACGCAGGAGTCATTGGCGCTGCCCATGCAGGCTGGCGGGGGGCGTTCGGCGGTGTCGCCGCCCGCACGGTCGAGGCAATGGTGGCCTTGGGTGCTAAGCGCGGGAGTATCCGCTGTGCCATTGGCCCCTGCATCGGCCCAGCCTCCTACGAGGTGTCGCTGGATTTTATGAACACCTTTGTCGAAGCCGATGAGGGCAACGTCGAGTTCTTCATTCCTGCCGAACGGGATGGCCACGCGATGTTCGACTTACCCGGATACCTGCTGAAGCAGATCGGCAAGCTGCGCATCGGCGGTGTTGAGTGGGTCGAAGCAGATACGCTGCCCGACGATGCCCGTTTCTTTTCTTATCGCCGCGTGACGCTTGCGGGGGGCGGCGATTATGGGCGCCAGATCAGCGCCATCTGTCTTCCCACGGCTTGACCGGCAGGCCGTGATGCCGCACTTCTTCATGCTCCTTGCCATGATGTTCATAGCGATGTTGGTCGGATGCGTCATGTTGTGATCCTGGTGCTGACGGCGCTGCTTGCCGCCTGTCAGCCGCTGCCTGCCCCCTACGCCCCGACGTTCGAGGAAAAGGCGAGTCCGCTGCTGATGCTGCGGGATGCAACCGGCGTGTGGGTAGAGGTGCCAAGCGGCATACCCCCCGATCTGGCTCAAGCCCTCGCCGACTCCGTCGCCGAGAATTTGCGCACCGCAGATATCCCCGCCGCCGTCGGTACGGGTAATCGCGGTTCCGCTCTTCTGCGGGCAGCGGGGCAGATCTACCCCATCGGACCGGCAGAGAATCAGTTGGCCCTGATGTGGCAGTTCGTCGGGCCGGACGGCAAACAGGTTCAGTGGGAGCAGCGCGAGACGGTGCCGCGCGCTGCGGGCCTGCGCCCGACGCCGGGGCAAGTTGCCCGCATGGGGCAAACCATCTCGGGCCGGGTGATCCCGCTGCTTGCCACTTCCACCGCTGCCGTGCCGCTCGATAGCGGCGTGCTGATCGGGGATGTCACCGGCGCGCCTGGGGATGGCAATACCGCCCTTAAGCGCGCGCTGGAATATACCCTGAAGCAGCGGGGTGTGCTGATCGCGGACAAGGCCGGTCCGACAACCCTGACCATTCGCGGTAAGATCGAGATCGGCAAGCCCGTTGGCCTTCTGCAGGCCATCCGCCTCAACTGGGGCCTGTTCCAGCCCGACGGCAGCGAAATCGGCACCATAACTCAGGAAAACGACATTCCTGCCAACAGCCTGGATCGCACCTGGGGTGAAACCGCGCTCTTTGCCGCCGAAGGGGCGGTCGATGGGTTGAAGCCGCTGATTGAGAAAGCCCCCCTGCCTAAAAAGCAGCCGTGAGCAGCCCGCTCGACTGGGAACATCTGAAAACACTGCTGGCCTTGAGCCGGGGTGCAACCCTGTCCGGTGCGGCCCGTGCACTGGCCGTCGATCAATCCACCGTCACCCGCCGCCTCTCAGCCATGGAGGCCCGCCTGGGGGTACGGCTGATCGAACGGAACGGGGATGGCATCCACCTGACAGCCGCTGGGGAAACCGCCGTGGCTGGCGCCCGGTCGATGGAAGCCGCGGCCCTGGGGGTCGAGCGCCAGCTTTCCGGCCTCGACGCCCGCCCGACCGGCACCGTGCGGGTGACCACACTGGAGATGATCGCTGCCCGCGTCATTGCCCCCGCCCTGCCCCAATTGGCACAGGAACATCCGGGACTGGTGCTGGAGGTTATCGCCGACAACCGCACCCTCGACCTCACGCGCCGGGATGCCGACCTCGCCTTGCGCCTGGGGCGACCGACGGAACCGGACCTGAAAGCCCGCAAGCTCGCCACACTCACCCTTGGCCTTTACGGATCGACGGGGATCGACTGGCAATGGCCCGTAAACCCTGGCCTCGATAACCGCCCGCTGATCGTTCCAGACAGCAGTATCGGGGCGACGCCCGAGGCGAGCTGGCTCTCAGAGCAGGGGCGGGATGCCAAGGTGATGGCGCGCCTCAGCAGCCTTACGGGCCAGATTGCGGCCTGTCGGGCGGGGCTGGGTATCGCCTGCCTGCCGGATGTGTTTGCGCGGGAAGAAGCCGACCTCTATCGCTTGGCTGATACCGGCATCAACCGGGAACTCTGGCTGGTGCTCCATCCAGACTTAAGCGACGCGGCCCGAGTCCGCGCCGCCGCCGATTGGCTGGTTCGCCTCTGCTCAAGCCTGGGTTAGATCGTCCACAGTCTGGGCAATAGAGACAAAACGATCCGCCAGCGCCGCCAGTTCGGCCTCATGCAGCACCTTGGCCGGAACCACTCCGCCGCCGATGGCCGGTAGATCGCGGCTCGCCGTCGCCTTGGCCACCAGCGTGACCGGAATATCGAGATCCAGGGCACACCGCGCCGTGGCGGAGACGCACATATGCGTCATGAAACCCGCCAGGATGATCCCCTGGCGCCCACTGGCCCGATAGACCGTCTCCAGATCGGTTCCGGCAAAGGAGTTCGGCTTGCGCTTATCGATGACGGTCTCCCCCACCAGCGGCATCGCCTCGGGCAGGAAGGCACCGAAGGTCGCCGGATCGAACAGCCCATCCGGCCGCCCCATCTGCTTGATATGCACGATAGGTGTCCCGGCTTTGCGGGCCGCCGCCAGCAGCTTGGCAACTTCGGCAGCAGCGGCATCGATGCCATCAAGCGGCAGGCGACCCTCGCGATATTCTGTCTGGGCATCGACGATCACGACAAGCCCCTGGTCCAGGGAATGGATCGGCAGCTTGGCGTTGGAATGATCGAGTAGCGTCTTGGGAGCGGCCATGGAAATCTCCATCGGAGGTTTTGCGATGCCTCAGCAATAATCCGTCTTATCTTTCAGGGCGATCCGAGCTTTTGCCAAATCTCTCTGCATTTTTGCGGAAGGACTTTACCCCCGGACGAAGAACACCGTGGTCAGCATGGCGCCGGTTCCGATGACGACCCAGCGGATGACCTTTTCCGGCAGTTTGCGCCCGACCTTCACCCCCAGCCAGCCGCCGCCGATGGCACCTGCCATCACCAGGAAGCAGGCGTGCCAATCGATCAGCCCGCCGAAGATGAAGAGGGCGATGCAGGTGATCTGGATCAGCATCGCCAGCAGATTCTTCAAAGCGTTGAGGGTGTGGAAATTCTCCTGCTCGGTCAGGGAAAGCCCCGCCAGCATCATGATACCCATCCCGGCCCCGAAGAAGCCGCCATAGATCGCGACTACCGTCTGGAAGATGCGCCCGGCAAACCGCCTTAGCGGTCCTTGGGTGGTTGCTTCGGTGTGATGGCGGCTAGTGAAGCGTTTGATATAGGGGCTGGCGAAGAACAGCGCCGTCGCCAGCAGGATCAGCCAGGGTACAAGCGCGCGGAACTGGGCATTCTCGATCCGGGTCAGCAGCCAGGCGCCAAAGAGGCTACCCAGCACGCTCACGATGATCAGCGTCTTGAAACGCCCCGCATCCCGGCGGATTTCCGGCAGATAGGCCAGGGTCGAGGTAATATTGGCAGGCGTGACGGCCACGGCGCTGGTGGCATTGGCGGCGATGGCCGGAACCCCGGTCGCCACCAGGGCCGAGAAAGTGAAGAAGGTACCACCGCCCGCGATCGCATTGATCATTCCGGCCACCAGACCCGACCCGGCCAACAGGGCGATTTCAAACAAAGTCACGTGCCGTTTCCTCCCAGCATCGATTTTGATTATTGGGAGGAACGGTCGGCTGGAACCTAAGGGCGGGTCAACCGCGCTCGCTGCAATCCTGCCCTGCGATCTTCTCGAAATAGCGGACATCGTGACCGCGATAGCTCGCCCGCCCTGTCTCGATCAACCCAGCCTTGGTCAGGACGGCAGCAGAGCCGTGATTGCTGTCGCCTGTCACGCCGACCAGCTTTTTGCGGCCCAGGATCTCGAACCAATGACGCGCCGCAGCTATCGCCGCCTCACCGCCGAGGCCCTTACCCCAGGCGGAGGGGGCATAGCGATAGCCCAGCTCGAAATCGGTGGTTTCGAGATAGGGAACGATGAAGATCGTCCCGATCAGGCCAGGAGTATCGCGCTCTTCGACCGACCAATAGAAGCCGGTCCCGGCCAGATCGCCCGTCAGACGCGCGAAGAACCGTTCAGCAAATTCCTCGCGCGTCGAGGCCAGCATCGGAATGAACTGGCGCACCGCCGGGTCAAGATCGATGGCGAGCTGTGCCTCGAAATCCTCGGCGGTGCGGGGGCGGAGGCGCAGCCGCGCCGTTTCGATCAGGGGGGCGATGAAGGTCATGCAGATTTGTTAGCGCACCTTCGGCGCGGCGTCATCCCCCCACTCGAATGACGATCTTGCCAAGGGGACCTTCATCCAGGCGGGTCAGCGCCGCAGGCACATCGGTGAAATCGAAGGAGCTATCGATCACCGGCTTCAGCTTGATCCGCTCCACCGCCTGAATCAGATGTTCCAATCCCGTCCGATGCCCGACAAGCAAAGCCTGCAGAGTCGCCTGCGCCTGGAAGGCATCGAACAGCGGCAGGTTGGCAGAGAAACCGTCGATGACCCCGATCAGCGAGATTTTGCCGCCCGGCGCGATAGCCTTCACCGACCGGATAAGATTGTCGCCGCCCGCCATCTCAAGCACATGATCGACGCCGCGACCATCCGTCAGTTCCAAGGCCGCCACCTCCCAGTCGGGGCGTTGCTTGCGGTCAATGCCCTGCACAGGCCCCAACGCCTGCAGGCGTGCCAGCTTGTCCGGACCGCTGGAGGTCACGATAACCTGCGCGCCCATTGCCAGCGCAATCTGCACGGCAAACAGCGCGACACCGCCGGTGCCTTGCACCAGCACGCTCTGTCCCGGACGCACCGGGCCATTCTCCACCAGGGCCGTCCAGGCTGTAAGCCCGGCAATGGGCAAGGTGCTTGCCTCGATATCATCCAGGTTCGCCGGGGCCTTCACCAACCATTCGACCGGCATCGTCACATAGTCTGCCAACACGCCCTTTAAAGCTCCCCCCAGGGTTGGGACCATGCGGGGCGACGGGCCATCGATCCAATCGCCACCAAAATTCGCGATCACCCGGTCTCCCAGCGCGACCCGGCCTGCCCCTTCGCCCAAACCGACAACCTCACCCGCCATGTCGGAGCCTAGGACCTTCGTCCCGCCCAGCGGCACATAGCCCACATCGTCCAGGATAAGTTTGTCGCGATAGTTGAGAGATACCGCTTTGACCCTGACCAGCGCCTCGCCGGGTCCAGGTTGCGGCACAGGAACCTCTGCCAGCGCCAGGGACGCCCGCCCCTCGGGCCCGAACTGCCATTGCTTCATCTGATTACCCATCGTCAACTCCTTGGGAAAGTGATGAGCGGACGGTAGCGGATCAGATAACTCTCCAGTGGCGGTCAGATATCGTTTATCTGTAGATCAAAGATCTACAATGGAGATGACGATGTCGGATCGATTGAGCGGTATCGCCGCCTTCATTGAGGCCGTGGAAGCAGGCAGCTTCGCCGGCGCGGCACGGCGCCTCAACCTCTCGCGCTCCGCCATCGGCAAATCCATTGCCCGGCTGGAGGAACGGCTGGATGTCCGCCTCTTCAACCGCACCACCCGTCAACAGAGTCTGACAGACGAAGGGGAGGCCTATTTCGAGCGCTGCCAGCGCGCGCTCGCCGAACTGATCGAGGCCGAGACCGCTCTCGATGCCCGCCGGGCGGAACCGACCGGCACTCTTCGTGTCAGCGCACCCGTTCAGCTTGGTCGCCATTGCGTCGCGCCGATCCTGGTGGGCCTTGCGACACGGCATCCGAAACTGCAGCTCGATCTCTCCCTGGCCGACCGCTTTGTCGATCTGACCGAGGAACGGATCGACCTTGCCATCCGCATCACGCCCTTGCCGGAAAGCATCGGTCTGACGGCGCGCAAGATCGGCAGTTTCGGGATGGTCTTCTGCGCGGCGCCCAACTATCTCGCGCGCCATGGCGAACCGAAGGTCCCTTCCGATCTGCGCGATCACCATTGCCTGGCCTACGGACGCGGGGGGCGGGCAAAGGCCTGGACCTTCTTCGGAGAGGGCGGCCGGGAAGAGCTGATCGATACGACGGGACGTATCCGGATCGAGGATATCGAGTCGCTGGCGGATGCCGCCGTCGCGGGCGCTGGCATCGCCTCCATGCCCTGCTGGCTGGTGCGGGACCGCGTCGCGTCGGGTGCGCTTGTGCCGGTTCTGGGCAGCTATCGGACGCTGGATTACGACGTCTACGCCTGCTGGCCGCAGACGCGCCACATGCCCTCGAAGGTCCGCGCGGCCGTGGATGCCCTGGTGGCGGGAATGCAGGAGCAACTGCGAGGGCGGGCTAAGGGCTGACGACGTGGCTTGGCCACAAAAGATCCCGCATCAAGTGCGGGATGACAGATCTTTTCTAAGTGTAGAAGCGAAGGCGGGAGGGGTCAGATGCTAGGCGCTTGAGAGCGCAGGACCGGAGCGTACTTCAGGTAAGTGAAGATCCGAGCATCTCAAGGAACGACGCAGATTCCCCCTCCGGCCGAGCGCCGTCAGTCTTTGGGGACGGTCCATTCCTTGGCCTGCTTCGTCGGCGGCGGCGCAACGAAACCGGCAGGCAGGGCGACGGGACGCGGGCCGAAGCTTGCAACACAGGTGGCACGGACCGACGTGTCCTGAATGGGACCACATTCGACACGCTCGCGGTTTGCGCGGAACCAGGGTGAGTTCTTCACCAGGGCCAGATAGCGCACCTCGGCGCCTTTGGCAGATGGCGGACCATCGGGAGTCTGCGCCATGGCGGTCCCCGCGAATCCAAGCAAACCCAAGACAATCATCAAACGCGGCATTCTTGCCCCCATCTTTCAATAGGGCAAATTTTAGCAAATCCAATAAAAAAGACCAGAGGCAATAATCTAACCTCTGATCTTTTCAATCAAGACGAAGTAATACTTGGTGTTACGATTTATTACGACCAGATTCAATCAAGGAGAGAATCTCAGCCGCCGCCGCAGGAATATTGGTACCTGGCCCATAGATTGCCGCCACGCCCTCAGATCGAAGAGAATCATAGTCTTGCGGCGGTATGACACCCCCTGCAACCACCAGGATGTCGTCGGCCCCTTCGGCCCGCAGCGCCTGGATCAGGGCAGGCACGAGAGTCTTATGGCCCGCAGCCTGGCTGGAGACCCCCACCACATGGACGTCATTCTCGATGGCTTGGCGCGCCGCCTCTTCCGGTGTCTGGAACAGTGGGCCGATATCGACGTCGAAGCCGATGTCCGCGAAGGCGGTCGCAATCACCTTGGCACCACGGTCATGACCATCCTGACCCAGCTTGACCACCAGCATACGCGGGCGGCGGCCCTCTTTTTCGGCAAAAGCGGCCACATCCGCACAGATCTTGGCAAAGCCATCGTCACCGTCGTAAGCCGACCCATAGACCCCGGTCACGGAGCGAATAACCGCGCGATGGCGTGCATAGACTTTTTCGAGAGCATCCGAAATCTCCCCAACCGTGGCGCGGGCGCGTGTCGCCTCAATGGCGCCTGCCAGCAGATTGCCCTCGCCGGTTTCCGCCATACGGGTCAAGGCATCAAGCGTGGCCTGGACCTTGGCCTCATCGCGGCTGGCGCGGATCTGCTTCAGGCGGGCGATCTGCTGCTCGCGCACTTTAGTATTATCGATATCCAGGATCTCGACCGGCGAGGGATCGTTGGAGCGATATTTATTGACCCCGACGATCACTTCATCGCCACGGTCGATGGCAGCCTGTCGACGGGCCGCTGCCTCTTCGATGCGCAGCTTGGGCATGCCGGTTTCGACCGCCTTGGTCATCCCGCCCATCGCTTCGACCTCGGCAATCAGCTTGCGCGCGGCATCGGCCAGTTCTGCCGTCAGGCTTTCGACGTAATAGCTGCCCGCCAGCGGATCGACGACCTTGGTGACGCCCGTTTCCTCGGCAATGATGAGCTGGGTGTTACGCGCGATCTTGGCCGAAAAAGGCGTCGGCAGCGCCAGAGCCTCGTCAAAGCTGTTGGTATGCAGTGACTGGGTTCCACCCAACACCGCCGCCATGGCTTCGACCGCCGTACGCACGACGTTGTTATAGGGATCCTGTTCGGTCAGGGAGACGCCGGAGGTCTGGCAGTGGGTGCGCAACGCCAGACTCATCTGGTTTTTGGGATCGAACGGCTGGATCAGTTCGGCCCATAGCAGACGCGCGGCGCGCAGCTTGGCCACTTCCATGAAGAAATTCATGCCGATGGCGAAAAAGAAGGACAGGCGCGGCGCGAACTCATCGATCTTGAGCCCCTTGGAAAGGGCGGCGCGGACATACTCCAAGCCGTCTGCCAGGGTGAAGGCCAGCTCCTGTACCGCCGTCGCCCCCGCCTCCTGCATGTGGTAGCCGGAGATGGAGATCGAGTTGTACTTGGGCATGTTCTGCGCCGTGTACTCGATGATATCGGCGATGATCCGCATGCTGGGGGTTGGCGGGTAGATATAGGTATTGCGGACCATGAACTCCTTGAGGATGTCGTTCTGAATGGTCCCGGAAAGCTTGGCCGCCGGAACGCCCTGCTCTTCTGCGGCCACGATGTAACCCGCGAGCACTGGCAGCACGGCGCCGTTCATGGTCATGGACACGCTCATCTTGTCGAGCGGAATGCCGTCGAAGAGGATCTTCATATCCTCGACACTATCGATGGCGACACCCGCCTTGCCGACATCCCCCACCACGCGCGGATGGTCGCTGTCATAGCCACGGTGCGTCGCGAGATCGAAGGCAACCGACAAGCCCATCTGACCGGCGGCAAGATTGGCTTTATAGAATTTGTTGGATTCCTCGGCGGTAGAGAAACCCGCGTATTGCCGGATGGTCCAGGGGCGATTCGCATACATCGTCGCCCGTGGCCCGCGGGTAAAAGGCGCGATCCCCGGCAGTGAGCCCAAATGGTTAATTCCCTGAAGATCAGCTTCAGTATAAAGCGCTTTGACTGCTATACCTTCCGGCGTCATCCAGGTGAGGCTGTCAGAGCCCGCGCCCTTCAGCTCCGAAGCAACAGTCGCCTCCCAAGTATCCAACACCGGCTTGGTAAACTCGCCCATGCAACCATTCCCTCCAGCTATTTTTTTGGCCTCATTGGGGCCCTATCTCTGGCGGCGACTATAGCGACCGAGAGAGACTCAGTAAACTTAACGCCGATCTTTACGGTGCAGTGCCGCATAGACTTGAGTTGAGGGGAAAAATGCGTCACTGTGCGCGTCTCTGCATACAATTGTGTGCTGCTGTGACAACGTACCCTGTGGATTCCTAGACTTGAGCACAAGCGAGAGCGATGAAGGTGCCCGATATCGTCGCACCGTTACCGTATCCGGCAGACGCACTTCTATCAGTATAGAGACGGTTGTCTGGGATGGTCTTGAAGATATCTCCAACCGGGAAGAATTGACGCTGGCGGAGATTCTGACTCTGATCGACCAGCGGCGGCTGGGGTCTAGCCTCGCGTCCGCTGTGCGCGTCTTCGTGCTGTTCTATTTCCGCACCATCGCCGATATCGCTCAGCCGCTGATCCGCGCAGCCAACAAGCCATCGGCCGCCCATGACAGCGATGACAGCCATGTACCGCTAACGCCACCCAACACGCTGCCAGGTTTGCTCGACAAGGTGCTGGAGCGTTTCGCCACCACCCGCGCCGAACTGACGACACGCGGGCGGCAGGATCACTGAGCGGACTTAGCCGACTAGCGCGTCCCCTCGGCGTTAGCCGAACATCGCATCAATGTCGGACTGGCTGACCCCCGGCTTGTTAAGCTGCGGGCCGTTCAGGAGATTGGAATCGGCGTCGGCCGGGCCATTTTCCGGGACAGGTACATTGTTGAACTCGTCACCGAACAGATCGATGATCGTGCCTATACGTTCATCCACAAACGTCAGAGTTGTGATGACTTTTGCAACACGCTGACCGGTGATGTCCTGAAAGGCGCATTCCGTGAAAAGCTCCTCGGCGAGTTCCGAGATCTTTTCGGCGCCGGGAACCTTTCCGGCCTCGTCAGCAATCTTCTCGGCCAGCCCCAAAATGCCGTTCGTCGCCTTTTCAGTCGCCTGAACAATAGCGTCCAGTTCAAGACTAGCGGCATTTAAACGATCTTCGGTCGCCATGGGATGCCGGATAGAGGCAATCTCACTTTGAATAAACTCAAGTTGCTGTTTGACTTCAGCCAAAGTCGCCGTCAGTCGGGCGGTATCAATCTCTGTCATGCTTCGCGGCTCTCTTCGGCTGCTTTTGGTCAAGCTATCGCCGGGGTAACGGGATTGCCAGTAAACTCATGCGGGTGCATCATAGCCCGACAAATTTTGGTTCAAACCTGATGTTTTCCCCAGCTATTCGCTTAAGTGCGTTTTTTGCGCTCTACTACTCCGCATATGGTGTCGTTACGCCATTTTGGCCAGTCTTCCTTGCTCATCGCGGCCTCACCCCAGACTATATCGGCGCCACTTTCGCAGCAGGTATGATCGCCAAAACGCTGGGAATTCCTGCCGTTACGGCCCTTGCGGACAAGCTGGGAAAGCGTCGGGCCCTCGTCGTGGTCCTGATGGGTGTTTGCGTGGCGGCGACCTTCGTTCTCGCTTTCGTCAGTTCGGTTACCGCTATCCTGATCTTCAGCGCGATCCTGACCGGTGCCGGAGCCGGCTGCGTGGCACTGGTTGATAATATCACCCTGCTGCGGGCCCGCGTCGAAGGCTTTGCCTATAGTCAGGTCCGGATGTGGGGTTCGATCTCCTGGCTGATCGTCTCCATCAGCTTTGGCGCGATGCTGCCCGTTTTTGGGGCGGAGGGAATCGTCTGGGTCGTGCTTGCCGGATCCATTGCGGGGCTTGCCGCGGCGATTTACCTGCCCGAAGCCGCCCCCAACAGCGCGGTACCCGCCGATACAGCGCCCAAGGTCAGTTGGCTACAACTCCTGCGCCATCCCCCCCTGATCCGAATCTATATCGCGACCGCCCTGCTGCAGAACGCTCATATCTTCTACTATGCTTTCGGCACCATTCATTGGCAGAAGTCGGGCCTCTCAGATCCGCTGATCGGCTGGTTGTGGACGGAAGGCGTGATTGCGGAGGTTCTGCTCTTCGCCCTCGCCCCCCGCTTTGCCATTATGCGACGGCCCAACGTGCTGTTCGCGACTGCCATTGGCGCCGGTATCATCCGCTGGATCACCCTCGCCTCGACAGTCGATCCGACGGCGCTGATCCTGGTCAACTTCCTGCACGCTTTCACCTTCGGTGCCTGCCATCTCGCCGCGATGATCGAGTTGACGGATAAGGCGCCGCCGGGCCTCAGCGCATCGGCGCAGGGGGTCTATGCCGCTTTCTCAGGCGGGCTCGCCTCCGCTGCCATCTTCGCCGTCACCGGGCCTCTGTATACTTGGGCGGGTCATTGGGGCTATCTCTCCTCACTCGCCATGACGCTGGCGGGCGCAGCCGTCCTGTTTCTCAGCCCGCGGAAGAACTGATCTCACGCACCGCAATAGCGCTGGGGACCGACATCGAGGTGCAGGTGATCCTGATGATCCTTGTTGGCGTTGGGGCCTAACACCACGGAGAAGAGCTTACAGGCATCTTTGGTGATGCGCTGCAGGAAGTCCGACTTGCGCCCCTGCCCCCGCCAGTCCTGCAGGATCCGGATGCGGGTGCCGTCTTTCAGGACAAAGCCGGTGATGTCGATGGCCCGGCCATTGGCATGTTGCGACAGGCGAGCACCGCTGTTCTTGCCCGCAATCCCCCGGCAGTTGTAGCTGCCCACGTGGTCGATGCGCGCCACCTCCTGACCGAAGATCTCCTCGGCCAGCGGCTGGATGATCTCGAACTCGAAGCGCGCAATCGTATAGGCGAGGTCGCAGGTGACGACCACCGGCCGTGTCAGTGTCAGACTTGAGCGCTCGAGGCGCACCGCCTGCTCAACTCCGCAGCCTTCAGGGGTTACAAAACTGGCAACCGGCGCGAAATCCCAGCCGACCTCCGACAGATTGGCCTGGCACACGGCATAGCGATCGACACCGGCAACCTTCGGCGGCTCCTGAGTAGGTGGCAAAGTCGCCGCGGGCCTCTGTGGAGCGCAAGCCATTAGCAGAAATACGGCAGCAAACGATCCCCATATCGCGACCTGACGAATAACCCGCATGCAGCGTTAACCTTTTGATTTGTAAGCGCGTTCTTGACCGTATCCTGAAAGTTGCTCAGGCGCAAAAAAGAATACCTATTGCCGTCGTGTAAAATTTTCTGAAAATGGTCGTTAACCAAAGGGAGCGTCCGTCACAGCGGCTTCAAAAGCTGGCACACGATATGCGTAGCAAAAGCCAAGACTGCTCCCTACATCACCCCCGATTTTCGAGTTTGGAACCTTTCATGTCGTTCTGGACCTTACAGCGAAAACTCGCCGCGTCGGTCTTTTTGGCCGTCCTAGTCAGCTTTACTCTTCTAATCTTCCTTGAAGTTCGCGAACTTCGCGACCGCTTGATCGATACTCTCGGCGCCGAAGCCCTGCAAAAGAACGAGATGCTGGCAGTCGCCGTCCGCATCGGCGTGCAGGGCAAGGACCCGTCTGGTGTCGAGGCGGAATATCTGCCGCTTGCCAAGCGCGCAGACAGCACTGTTGCGTCGGTCGGCGCCTTCGATCTCGAAGGTAAGGAGATCATCAAATACGACAGCGAGACGCTGAAACCTCTGGCACTGGCAGGATATCTGCCCAAGGCTCAAGAACAGCTCAAAGCCTTTAAGAGCTACGTTGCCGTCGAACCCGACCACCTGGTCATCCTGTCGCCCGTCACCAACCGGCGTGGCGATGAGTTACGCGGCACCCTGGCACTGGCCTGGAGTCTCGACGCTCAGAATCGCGCCGTTTTCCAGGCGGGTATTAATGCGGCGGCAATTGCCGTCGGCATTGGTATAGCCCTCTCGATCCTGCTGTTCTTCGTCTTCGGGCGAATGGTCTCGCAGCCCCTGAAGCGGCTTGCCAGCGCCATGCGGACCCTGGCCGATGGCAATAGCACTATTGCGGTGCCTGAAGCCGAACGAAAGGACGAGATCGGCGCCATGGCCGCCGCCCTGCAGATCTTCAAGGATAATGCCGGTCACGTCGAAGCCATGAAGGCCCAGCAGGAAGCCTTGCAGGAAGCTGCCACGGCGGAGAAACGCGAAGCCTTGCTGCGCTTGGCAGCGGAATTCGAAAGCAATGTCGGCGACATGGTTGGCGAGGTGCGCAGCGCCGCCGTCGAACTTGCCGGACTGGCCGGCGATATGGCGAACCGGGCGACCGATACTACCGGTCACGCCGGCAAGCTCAGTCACGCCGCCTCCGGTACCAAAGAGAACGTGATGGTCGTCTTCGGCGCGTCCGAAGATCTGACCGGCACGTTGAACGAACTGACCTCCAAGGTCGAGGAGTCGGTGGACAAGGCCAGCGGCGCCGTGCGCGACGTCGCCAATACCCAAGAGCAGATCCGGGGACTGGCGGAAGCCGCCACCCGCATCGGCGACGTCGTGCGCCTGATCAACGAGATCGCAAGCCAGACCAATCTACTGGCCCTCAACGCCACCATCGAAGCTGCGCGGGCGGGCGAAGCAGGCAAGGGCTTTGCGGTCGTGGCATCCGAGGTCAAGAGTCTGGCCAATCAGACCGCCAAAGCGACCGAGGATATCGCGGCCCAGGTCGGTGAGATTCAGCGCTCGTCCAGCGAGGTTGTCGCTTCGATCGAGCAGATCGGCACCACTATCGGCGTTCTCAATACCATCGCCGGATCGGTCAATCAGGCGGTCGACCTGCAGAAGCAGGCGGCAGGTAACATGCAACGCAATATCGCCAATGCCGATACCGGCGCGGCGAGCGTGGTGTCCGAGGCTCAGCAGGTGGCGGCGGGTACCGCTTCCACCAAACAATCGGCCGATCAGGTCGCGGATGCTGCGGGCGCCATCAACGCCCAGATCGCCGCCCTGCGCGAACAGGTCGACTATTTCGTCGGCTCGATCCGCACCGGCACATAAACCACCGCTCTGCTTCCAATAAAAAAGGCGGCTCTGGAAGGAGCCGCCTTTTTTGTGCGCAGGCGCCCAATCTTGTCTCCGGGACACTCTTCCGCTTTTCCTCAGCCCCGCCCCTTGCGATGCTGGACCATCGACAAGAAGGACCACGCCCATGCCCGGCCTCGATCATCTGCTACCGTTTCTGGCAGCCGCCCTCATCTTCGCGATCATCCCGGGCCCGGCGATGCTCTATGCCGCCGCCCAGACGATGAGCAACGGCCGCAGCGGCGGGCTCAAAGCCAGCATCGGCATGCATATTGGTGGTTATGTCCATGTGGGCGCTGCCGCCTTTGGTCTCTCGGCCTTGCTCGCCGTCGTACCGCCGCTCTATATCGCCCTGAAGCTAGCAGGGGCCGCCTATCTCATCTGGCTGGGCTTCAACCTGATGCGCCGCCAACAGACATCGGCAACGGTCGAGGCGAGTCCACTGAAGACCCTCACCCACTCTGCCATCGTCGAGATTCTCAACCCCAAGAGCGCGCTCTTCTATCTCGCGTTCCTGCCGCAGTTCGTCGAACCAGCGGCGAGTTGGCCGATCATCGCCCAGCTCGTCTTCTTCGGCGTGATCATGAATCTGCTGGCCGGGCTGGCGGATATCGCGGTGGTGCTGGCTGCCGCCATCGTGTTGAAGCGGGTACGGGCATCCAGCCCCTGGCAGCGGATGGTGCGGGCCTTTGGAGGAGCGACACTGATGGGCCTTGGCGCCCATCTCGCACTCTCCAAATCAAACTAGAGTCAGCGGATGACGAGGTAGCTCTGTTTGGACGCCTTGGCAGCCTGAAGCTGGACCTGCACCGTCACGGTGCGCCCATCTTCCAGATAGAGCTTGAATTGGGCCGTACCACTCTTGGTCCCTCGCCCGGAAGACCGCACGATGATCCCTTCATTACCTTGATAGGAGATCATCATTGGGCCGGTCACCTTGGCCTCAGTGACGCGGTAACGACTTTCCGGTGTGATGAACAACGTGCCCTGGGCCGAAACCGAGCCACGGATCGTCTGGCCCTTCACCGCAGTCACCAATTGACGATCTGGCTTGGCCGCCGCCTGTGCAGAAGCCGATTCGGCCCCCAGCAATGCAGCTCCGGCCAACAGTGCTATCGCCAGGAACCGCATAAAGAACCCTCTTAGGCGTTGAAGAAGTGCCGGTCGATCCCGACGTGCAGCCGCTCTGCCAGCTTCTGCTGATAAGTCTTGGTCTTGAGCTGCTTCTCGTCGTTCTTGTTCGAGAGGAAACCCATCTCCACCAGGACAGCAGGAATATCGGGCGCCCGCAAGACCGCAAAATTCGCCTGACGATGGGGATGATGCAACGCGCTGAACGGCGGGTGAAGCGTATCCACCATGGTTGCCGCCATCATCAGCGAGTTATTGCTGGTTTCCCGGCTCATCAGATCCAGCAGGATCGTCTTCACGTGTTTCGAATGTTTGGTCAGATCGATACCGCCGACGAGATCCGCTGCATTCTCGCGATCCGCCAACGCAGCTGCCATGCCGTCGGACGCTTTTTCAGACAGGGTATAGACGGAGAAACCCGACGCATCGGGGTTGGTCGGGATCGAGTCAGCATGCAGGCTGATCATCAGCGCACTGGCACCGGCACGCGCCAGACGCACCCGGTCGGACAGGGCAATGAAGGTGTCATTGTTGCGCGTCAGAACCACGTCGTAGCGCTTGGTCGCCTCCAGCCGCTTGGCGAGGTCCAGCGCCACCGACATGGTGATCAGCTTTTCATAGATCCCCGTCGCCCCGATGGCGCCAGGATCCTTGCCGCCATGACCAGCGTCGATGGCAATGATCTTCTTCTTGATGACGGGCGGCTTGGGCGGGGTCTTCTTGATCGCGGGAGCAGCCGGCTTGGCCTTCGGGTCTGTCGCCGCAAGCGCATCGCCGGTGGCAAGCATAGTGCCCCCCGCAACGGCCAAAGCTGCTGTCAGAAACTGCCGACGGTCGAGACTCATCGCCCGCTCTCGCTCCCTTGATAGTGACCAGTTGGCGCCAAAAACTGCGTCAACAGTCCAAGAATACCACGTAACACACTGACTCTGTTACGTCATACCCGATCACACGTCAAGCGAACTCATCGCGAACATACGGAAAAGGTTAAGCTTTTTATGTATAACGCGGTATTTTTTTAACCGTTGGGAGCTCGCAGCCTATCTTCGAAGCCCCGCATCGCTGCGCCCAGCGCGATGAAATAGCGCCGCAACGGCGCGCTGGCCTCCGGCGGCATGCGGTATCCCCGCACATCCTCGGCCGCACGGATCAGGCAGGTCACGAACAGCTCGTAGTGCTGATCCGTGAGCCCCAGGCCAAGGTGCGGCACCGCAAGGTTAGGCGCCACATCGTCGATGCCCTTTTTGTCCGGCATCGTGTCGAACAGGGACTTCAGGGTCATAATCATCTTGCGATTGAGCGTTTCCATGTCGCTCCGGAATAGCCCTCGAAGATCGGGCTCTGCCGTAAACAGCCGATCATAGAAGGCGCGGGCCATCTCCATCCCCTGCCCCGCACGAATCACATCAAGAATCTGCTGGCGAACAAATTCCGCCTCATTGTTCATCACCAGCTTCTCGATCATCTTGCGCCCCAAGTAACATTCAACGACTACGAATGTTATAGGCCGTCTTGATCAATAAAAAAGGCGGCGACGAAATCAATTTCGTTGCCGCCTTCAACTTATTCATACCTTTTTGGTATGGAATCGGTTTTCACGCCGCCAGGGGAACCCTGTCGGTGTGATGGCAAGCGACCTGACGACCATCTACTTCCCGAATCTCGGGCCGTTCGGTCGAGCATTTCTGATCGGCGAAGGGACAGCGCTTGTGGAACGCACATCCGGTCGGCGGATTGAGCGGTGACGGCAATTCGCCGGTCAACACGCTGCGCGTTACCTTCTCCCCCGGCTTCTTCAGGTGAGGGCGGCTGCCCAGCAAAGCACGGGTATAGGGGTGGCGCGGGTTATCGAATATCTGCTGCGTGGTGCCGAATTCGACCGGGCGGCCGAGATACATCACCAGCACGCTCGAGGCGATGTGATGCACCACCCCCAGGTCATGGCTGATGAAGATATAGGCCAGTTTCATCTCGTCCTGCAGATCCATCATAAGATTGAGGACCTGGGCCTGGATGGAGACGTCCAGGGCGGAGACCGGCTCATCCGCTACAACGACCCGCGGGTTGAGCATCAGAGCACGGGCAATCGCGATACGCTGACGCTGCCCGCCGGAGAACATGTGCGGATAGCGCTGGAAATGATCCGCCCGCAGACCGACCTTCGTCATCATCGCCCGCGCGGTTTCCTCGCGCTCTACCGATGACATATTCGGGCGGTTGATGATCAGCGGCTCCATCAGGGCGCGCCCGACGGTATGGCGCGGGTTCAGCGAGCCATAGGGATTCTGGAAGACCATCTGCACCGCTTCGCGGTTCTTCTTCCGCTGTTCGGTGCTGACGTTCAGCGTCGGCTGGCCGTCGATGAAGAACTCCCCTTCAGTCGGCTCTTCGAACAGCGCGAGCATGCGGGCCAGGGTCGACTTGCCGCAACCGCTTTCGCCGACGACCGCGAGGGTCTCGCCCGCCGTCAGGCTGAAAGAGACACCGTCGACCGCCTTCACGCTTGCCGTCGGGGCAAACATGCCACGACGGACTTTATAATGACGCTTGAGGCCTTTGGCCTCCATCAATGGAGCGCTGGTCATGCCCGCACCTCTTCGATCGCTTTCACGCGGGGGCGCCCATCGGGGCCCAGCGGGGAATGGCAACGAACCCGGCCATTGCCAAAATCGGACAGCGCAGGCTGAACCGTACGGCAGCGGTCGGTCGCATAGTCGCACCGCGGGTTGAACAGGCATCCCTTCGGACGATCCATAACACCCGGCACGACACCGGGAATGGTCGGCAGACGCTTGCGACCCAGCGCCCGTTCGGGCAAGGCGTTCAACAGCGCGGCGGTATAGGGATGGGCTGGGGTGGTGAACAGATTGTCCACCGTCGCCTGTTCGACCAACTGGCCCGCATACATCACCTGCACCCGGTGGGCGCTTTCCGAGACCACGGCCATGTCATGGGTGATCAGGACCATGGCCATACCGCGATCCCGCTGCAGGCCGGTCAGCAGATCCATGATCTGCGCCTGAATGGTGACGTCGAGCGCCGTCGTCGGTTCGTCCGCGATCAGCAAACGCGGCTCGCAGGAGATCGCCATGGCGATCATCACGCGCTGGTTCATGCCGCCCGACAGCTGATGCGGATAGGAGGAGAGACGGCTTTCCGGCGCCGGGATGCCGACCAGCGACAGCAGATCAAGCACACGCTTGCGCCGCGCCTTGGCATCCATGCCCATATGGACCTTCAGCATCTCTTCGAGTTGATAGCCAATGGTGTAGCAGGGATTGAGGCTGGTCGTCGGCTCCTGGAAGATCATGGCAATGTCCTTGCCAACGATCTTGCGACGCTGGGCCGGGGACAAGGACAGCAGGTCCTTGCCATCGAACGCCAAACGGTCGGCGGAGATGCGGGCATAGGCGGGCAGCAGGCCCATGGTCGCCAGCATTGAGACGGACTTACCGGACCCCGATTCGCCGACAACGCCCAGGACTTCACCGGCCTTGACCGTCATATCGACGCCATCGACGGCCCGGAACAGGCCGCTCTGGGTTGGGAACTCGACCGTGAGATTGCGGATTTCGAGCATGTTCATGAGCGTTTCAGCTTCGGATCGAGGGCGTCGCGCAAACCGTCGCCCATCAGGTTGAAAGCAAGCACCGTGATCAGGATCGCAACGCCGGGGAAGGTGACCCACCAGGCGCGCTGCAGATACTGCGTCGCATCGGACAGCATCGTGCCCCATTCCGGGGTCGGCGGCTGGGCACCCTGCCCCAGGAAGCCCAGGGCAGCCGTGTCCAGGATCGCAGTCGACAGCGACAGCGAGGCCTGCACGATCAGCGGCGCCAGGCAGTTCGGCAGCACGGTCCGCACCATCAGGCGGAATTCCGAGGAACCGATCATGCGGGCGGCTGTGACGTAATCCTTGGTCATCTCCGCCAGCACCGCCGAATAGGTCAGGCGGACGAAGCTGGGCAGCAGGACGATCGACACCGCGATCATCGCGTTATTGAGGCCCGGCCCCAGGATCGCGACGATGGTCAGGGCCAGCAGCAGAGTCGGCATGGACTGGAAGATGTCCATGATGCGCAGGATGGCGATTTCGACCACACCCCGGGCATAGCCCGCGACGAGGCCCAAGCCGACCCCGACGAAGATGCTGGCCGTCACGACAACAACCGCAACCGACAGCGACACGCGGCTGCCATGGACGATGCGAGAGAAAATATCGCGGCCGATATCGTCGGTCCCCAGGACATAGCGCCAGCTGCCTTCTGCGGCCCAGACGGGCGGACGCAGCAGGGCATCGCGGAATTGTTCCGTCGGATTGTGTGGCGCGATCCAAGGGGCGAACACCGCCATCACGACCAGGATCAGGATCAGGATCAATCCGGCAAGCGCGCCTTTATTGCCGCGGTAGTCATGCCAGAAAGCCGAAAGGGGGGACGGAGGGGCGATAATTGTGGTTTGGGTGGTGCTGCTCATCGCGGCGACCCTCTCAACGCTTGGATCGGATGCGCGGGTTGATCATCCCATAGGTCAGCGTCATCAACAGATTGACGACAATGACCACAGACGCGATCAGCATCAGCGCACCTTGCAGAATGGGATAGTCGCGGCGGCTCAAAGCTTCGATCAGCCATTTGCCGACCCCCGGCCAGGAGAAGATCGTTTCGGTCAGCACCGCGCCCGAAAACAGGGTCGAGACCTGCAGGCCGATCACCGTCACGACGGGAATAAGGGCATTGCGCAGCGCATGGATCGAAATCACCCGGAACGGCGACAGGCCCTTGGCGCGGGCGGTACGAACATAGTCCTCCTGCAGGACCTCCAGCATTGCCGAACGGGTCATGCGGGCGATAACTGCCATGGGAATCGTACCGAGCGCGATGGTCGGCAGAACCAAATGCCGTAGTGCCGACCAGAAGGCGCTATATTCGCCTTGAATCAGGGTGTCGATCAGCAGAAAGCCGGTGATCGGCTCGATGAAATGCACCAGCGCCAGGCGGCCGGAAACCGGGGTCCAGCCCAGGGTGAGCGAAAACAGCAGAACCAGAATCAGCGCCCACCAGAAGATCGGCATCGAATAGCCGGTCAGCGCGACTGTCATCACCGAATAGTCGGAAACGCTGCGCCTCCTGACCGCCGCTATGATCCCCGCCGGCAGACCGATGATCACCGCGAACAGGATCGCCGAAATCGATAGTTCCAAGGTCGCCGGGAAACGGTCGAAAAACTCGGTCAGAACCGATTCCTTGGTATAGATCGACTTGCCGAAATCGCCTTGCAGAACGCGACCGATATACATCGCATATTGTTCCATGACCGGCCGGTCGAGACCCAGCGCCTTCAGCGCCTCGGCATGAGCCTCAGGTGTCAAAGTGCGGTCGCCGACCATCACCTGCACCGGGTCGCCCGGAACCAGCCGGACCATGACAAAGGCCAGTAGCGTGATGCCGATGATCGTTGGGATCACCATCGCCACTTGCCGCAAAATAAAGGAAACCATCGTTCCGCTGCGCCCCTCGCGCGCGTCTCCACCCTTCCGACAAAGGCGGTCGACCGTAACTGTATTCTTTGTTCTCTAAGGAGCCGGGCCGGGGTTTCCCCCGGCCCGATCCAATCTTTCCGTCCGTCCGACGGGCCGGGATCTATTGCCCCGGTCCCGTCAGTTCGACGGTTCCTACTTCAAGGTGACGCCGTAGAACTTGTAACGGCCCAGCGGATCGACCTTGTAGTTTTCGACGTCCTTGGACATCGGCACGGTCTGAACAGCGTGCGCGACGGTGACCCACGGAGCCTCTTTCTTGAAGATGACCTGAGCCTGCTGATAGAGCTTCGCACGCTCGGCCTTGTCGCCGATCTTGCGGGCCTTCTGGATCAGGTCTTCGAACTCGGCATTGCACCAGCGGGCGCGGTTACCGCCGGCCTTGGCAGCAGCGCAACCCAGCAGTTCGTAGAGGAAGTTGTCGGGATCACCAGTGTCACCGGTCCAACCGAGCATCATGGTCTGATGTTCGCCATCGTTGGTGCGCTTCAGATACTCGCCCCAATCGTAGGAAACGATCTTCGCCTTGATACCGACCTTTTCCCAATCGGCCTGGACGATTTCGCCCATGCGCTTGGCATTCGGGTTGTACGGGCGGCTGACCGGCATTGCCCAAAGGTCAATTTCGGTGCCGACCGGCACACCGGCTTCCGCCAGCAGCTTCTTGGCCGCTTCGACGTCATAGGAATAATCCTTAATGTCGTCGTTGTAGGCCCAGGCCATGACCGGGGGCAGCGGGTTCTTAGCAACTTCACCGATACCGCCCTGATAGATGGCGTCGATGATGTTCTTCTTGTTGATCGCGAGGTTCAGCGCCTGACGGACGCGAACGTCGTCAAACGGCTTCTTCTCGACGTTGAACGCGATGTAGCCGACGTTCAGACCAGCCTGCTGCAGAACCTGAAGCTTCGGTTCCTTCTTGAGGCCTTCGATATCGTTCGGGTTCGGCAGCGCCGCGATGTGGCACTCGCCCGCCTTCAGCTTGTTCGAACGCTGGGTTGCGTCCGGAGTGATGGCGAAAACCAGACCGTCGAGGGTCGACTTGCCTTCGAAGTAATCCGGGTTCGGACGATAACGGATCGTCGAATCCTTCTGATAGTCGACATACACGAACGGACCCGTGCCAACCGGCTTCAGGTCGATGTCTTCCATCTTGCCAGCCTTGGTCAGCTGGTCGGCATATTCCTTCGAGAACACCGACATGAACGGCATGGCCATGTTGGTGATGAAGGGCGAGAGCGCATCGACGAGCGTGATGCGGACGGTCATGTCGTCGACCTTCTCGACCTTCTCAATGACCTTCGCCATGTTCAGCGATTCGAAGTAGTAGAACTTGTCGCCGCCGACCTTGTTATAGGGATGGTCGGGCTTCAGCTGACGTTCGATCGAGAAGATCACGTCATCGGCGTTCATATCGCGGGTCGGTTTGAAGTAGGACGTCGCGCCGAACTTCACGCCTTTGCGCAGATTGAAGGTGTAGACCTTGCCATCGGCAGAGACGTCGTACTTCTCGGCCAGATGGTTGCGCAGGTTGGTCGTACCGCGTTCGAAGTCGACCAGACGGCTATAGATCGTCTCGGCAGCAGCGGTCGAGGCGGTGCCCGAGGTCGCACGCGGCGGCGAGAAGTTTTCCGGGCTGCCTTCCGAGCAGAACACCAGAGTCTTGGCCGAAGCCGAGCCGGCCATCAAGGCCGCTGTGGCGGCGCCGATAATCAGCGCACGATGGAAACGGGTCACGTTATCCCCCATTCGTTGCAAAAATTTTGCTCCCCTCCCCTGCGTATACTGCAAGGTTGCCCTCTGATTAGCGCAGGGCTGGGCCGTTGTCATGCCTGAATCTCGCCAAGATGATATCAATTTCAGGCGCAACGAACGGTAATTGCTAAAATAGCCCGTAAAATATGCCGCTCATTGCGCAAACAGGTGAGAAGCTTTCGTTTGGGGGCGCAGTTGATCTAGTATCCGCGCGTCTTTTCTGGGGAGCAGATGATGAGCGAAAATCCGGTTCTGGCCGAAGTCACCCGCGGCGATCTCGTCGAGAGCGTCCATCGCGGCAGTGCCGTCGTCGCCACCGCCGACGGCAAGGTGATTGCTGGTTGGGGCGATGTGAACCGCCTGATCTATCCGCGCTCCTCCAACAAGATCCTGCAGGCGATTCCGCTCGTCGAAACCGGCGCGGCGGACCGCTATAACCTCGATCAGCACGAACTGGCGCTCGCCTGCGCGTCCCATATGGGCGAGACGATCCATGTGGAACGGGTCCGCGCATGGCTTGGCCGTGTTGGGCTGTCGGAAACCGATCTCGAATGCGGCAGCCACTGGCCCTACAGCGAAGCCTCCACCATCGCGCTCGCCAAATCCGGCTCGGTCCCGACCCCGGCCCACAACAACTGCTCCGGCAAGCACAGCGGTTTCGTCACCACCGCCGTCCATATGGGCGACGATGTGCGCGGCTATGTCGGCTATGACCATCCGGTCCAGAAGCGCGTGACCCAGACCATGTCCGAGATGCTGGACGTCGATCTGTTCAATCAGCCCTGGGGCACCGACGGCTGCGGTATCCCGACCATCGCCCTGCCCCTGGTCAATCTTGCCACCGCCATGGCCCGCTGCGCCGACCCGAGCAAGCTTTCGCCCAAGCGCAAGGATGCCGTCGAACGGCTGGTTGCCGCCAAGGCTGCCGCCCCGGTGATGGTGTCGGGTACCGGCGACTTCACGACTGAGATCATGGTCGTGGCGGGCGGCAGCGTCGTCTGCAAAATCGGTGCGGAGGGCATGTTCACCGCCATCCTGCGCAAGAAGGGTCTGGGCCTCGCCCTTAAGGTCGATGACGGCACTGCGCGTGGCGCTGAAGCTGCGTTGGGTGCCATCCTCAAGTCGGTAGGTGCCCTGAGCGACGAGGAGATGGAAGGCCTCTCCCAGCAGCTCACCCGCGCTATCCGTAATCGGGCAGGCTTGCAGGTCGGCGAGTTGCGCGGCGCTCCCATCGGGAAGGTCGCAGGGTTTTAAGGCCTTATCGACCGACAACAGCTCGTCATCCCCGGACTTGATCCGGGGATCTCCTTCCGCCGCTTTTCGACGCGGCGTGGCCACACAAGATCCCATGGTCAAGCCATGGGATGACGAGCATTTTCAGAAGTGTGTCACATTTTACAAATAACAGTTCCGCCGCGCGGATTTGCGCCTTGCCCTGCAGCGAGCTAGCGATTATGTCTATTTCCAACTTAACGCTGGAAATCATTCATGCTGGCTGGCAAGCGCATTCTGTTAATTATCGGCGGGGGTATCGCCGCCTATAAATGCCTTGAGCTGATCCGCCGTCTGAGGGATCGCGGGGCGAGCGTTCGCTGCATCCTGACAAAAGCCGGCGAACAATTTGTGACGCCACTTAGCGTTTCCGCTCTTTCCGGCGAGAAGGTCTATCAGGAGCTATTCTCCCTGACGGACGAGGCAGAGATGGGCCACATCCGCCTGTCCCGCGAGGCCGATGTCGTGCTGGTCGCCCCGGCCACGGCCGACCTGATGGCCAAGATGGCGGGCGGTCATGCCAATGACCTTGCCACCACCGCCCTGCTGGCGACCAACAAGCCGGTCCTGATCGCGCCGTCAATGAATACCGAGATGTGGGCTCACTTGGCGACTCAGGCCAATCTCGCGACCCTCAAGAAGCGCGGCATCGGTGTCATCGGTCCGGCGGCGGGTGATCTAGCTTGCGGCGAGATCGGCTCCGGCCGACTGTCGGAAGTGCCGGAGATCATTGCCGCCCTCGAGACCTTCTTCGGCCCCAAGCCCCTGGCGGGCAAACGCGCCATCGTGACTGGCGGCCCGACCCATGAGCCGATCGATCCGGTGCGCTATATCGGCAACCGCTCGTCGGGCAAGCTTGGCAATGCTATCGCCACTGCCCTGGCCGATCTGGGGGCGGAGGTGCACCTGGTGACCGGCCCGACCAATCAGCCCGACCCCGTGGGCGTCCGCGTCACCCATATCGAAACCACGCGCGAGATGCTGGCAGCCGTCGAAGGTGCATTGCCCGCCGATATTCTTATCTGCAATGCCGCTGTCGCCGATTGGCGTCCGGCGACCGAGGCTGGTCAGAAGCTCAAGAAGCAGGCCGGCGGCATGCCCCCCGCCCTCGCTTTGCAGGAAAACCCCGACATTCTGGCGACCCTTTCGCGCCACGCCCAGCGCCCGGCGCTGGTGGTGGGGTTTGCCGCTGAAACCGAAAACGTGATCGAACACGCCACAAGCAAACTCAGCCGGAAGGGCTGCGACTGGATCCTTGCCAATGACGTCTCGCCCGAGCGCGGCGTCTTTGGCGGCGACAGCACCACAATCCACCTCATCACCCAGGATGGACACGAGGATTGGCCGACCCTGCCCAAGGGCGACGTCGGCCGCCGCCTTGCCTCCCGGATCACCGACCACTTTGCCCAACGGAGCCAATCGTGACCCCGTCTCTCCTGATCAAACGCCTGCCCCATAACGCCGACCTGCCCCTGCCCGCCTATGCCACTGCCGGTGCGGCAGGCATGGATCTGGCCGCAGCCGTCGATGCCCCCGTCACCCTGGCGCCTGGCGCCCGCACCCTGGTTCCGACCGGCCTTGCCGTCGCTATTCCCGAAGGCTTCGAAGGGCAGGTGCGTCCGCGCTCCGGTCTTGCCGCCAAGAATGGCGTCACGGTCGCCAATGCGCCGGGCACCATCGACTGGGATTATCGCGGCGAGGTGAAGGTGATCCTGATCAACCTCGGCCCCGATCCTTTTGTCATCGAGCGCGGCATGCGCATCGCCCAACTGATCATCGCCCCGGTCTCCCAGGTCGCCGTCGTGGAGGTCGAGGATCTCGACGCCACGGTACGCGGCGTCGGCGGTTTCGGGTCGACCGGCGTGAAGGAGAGCATCTGATGTTAGGCCTGCCCCGCAAGACCCTGCTGGCCATCGAGGCCGTACTCGATATCGCCTATCACGCCGGTGGCGGAACCGTGCAGTCGGGCGATATCACCGCGCGCCAGGGCATTCCCCGCCGCTCGCTGGAGCCCATTCTGCAGCAGCTGACCCGCGCTGGCATCCTGACCGGCGTACGCGGTCCCAAAGGCGGCTATCGCCTGGCCCGCGAGCGTCGCCGCATCGCCCTTGGCGAGATCATCCGCCTCGTGGTGGGCGAGGAGGACACCGAAGGGTCCGATGGCGAACTCGGCACCCGCGTCGTTGTTCCGCTGTGGGAAGAACTGACGGTCGAACTTATGAGCCGCCTCGACGGTATTTCCCTGGAAGACCTGTGCGAACGTGCGCGGGCAGCGGGAATTCACAGCGAAACTGCGGAAATTCTCGATTTCACCATTTGATCATCTGAAAATCGGGTGCTATATCCGATGCAACAACAGCGCATTTCAGGGGAACTGCCATGACCAGCGCGCCTGCGCCCTTCCGCGGTAAGATTTACGACAGTATTCTGGACACTATCGGCGCCACCCCGCTGGTCCGCCTTTCCAAGCTGGCCGAAGCCCATGGCGTCAAGGCTGAGTTGCTGGCCAAGCTGGAGTTCTTCAATCCGCTCGCCTCGGTCAAGGATCGCATCGGCCTGGCCATGATCGAAGCCGCCGAAGCCGAAGGCCGCCTGAAGCCGGGCAGCACCATCGTCGAGCCGACATCCGGCAACACCGGCATCGCGCTGGCCTTCGTCGCGGCTGCCAAGGGGTACAAGCTGATCCTGACCATGCCCGAAAGCATGTCGGTCGAACGCCGCAAGATGCTGCGCCTACTAGGCGCCGATCTGCGTCTGACCCCGGCCGCCCAGGGCATGAAGGGCGCCATCGCCCATGCCAACGAACTGGTTGCCGCCGATCCGAACGCGATCATCCTGCAGCAGTTCGAAAACCCGGCGAACCCCGCCATCCATCGCCGCACCACGGCCGAGGAAGTCTGGGGCGATACCGGCGGCAATCTCGATTTCTTCCTGGGCGGCGTCGGCACCGGCGGCACCCTGACTGGTGTCGGCGATACGCTGAAGCCACGCCTGCCGAACCTCAAGATCATCGCGGTCGAACCCGAGGACAGCCCCGTGCTGTCGGGCGGCGCTCCCGGCCCCCACAAGATCCAGGGCATCGGTGCGGGCTTCGTCCCCTCGATCCTCGATACCAAGGTGATCGACGAGGTCATCCGTATCGGCAATGACACCGCCTTCCGCACCGCCCGCGAAAGCGCGCGTCTCGAAGGTCTGCCGGTCGGCATCTCCTCCGGTGCTGCGCTGGCCGCTGCTATCGAGATCGGTTCGCGCCCGGAAAATGCAGGCAAGCGTATCGTGATCGTGATCCCGAGCTTTGCCGAACGCTACCTGTCGACCGCTCTTTTCGAAGGCCTCGACAACTAAGACATCGGCCTGTCCGATAGAGAAAGAGGGCGCCTTCCGGCGCCCTCTTTTTTATTTCTTCACATAACGGCCGATGAACCCTGCCATCGATCCATCCGCTGCCGCGTCGGCGTTCACCTTGTCGTAGGCGGCGATGATTGCGGGATCGATACCCTTCCGGAAGGCCGCGAACAGCGGTTGCGGCGGATCGGGAAGGTCGATGAAACGCACCTCCGCTTCGATGCCGATCTGCTGAGCCACATATTGGAACGCCAGCTTCGTTGGCTGATGAGCCCCCGCCACACGCCCCGACGCTGCTTTGCGTAAAAGCTGTTCCAGCAGATTGTCGCTGACCACCATCTCGTCCAGCGTCACGTCCTTGGCCGCCGCCAGTGACGGGCAGCGATAGCCACCCTTATTGATCGACACCGTCTTGCCCGCATAATCGGCAGGACCAGTGATGGTGGTCAGCGGGCTGTCCTTGGCAACCGCCAAGGCGCAGGCGTCGGTATAGAAGGGCGCCGCGGCGAAGAGGAATTTGGCCTCACGCTCCGGGTTCTTAGCCAGCAGCACAACCATATCGAGATTGCCCGCCTCCAGTTCCCCCAGCATCCTGAGGATTGGCAGCGAGACGAAGTCCACCTCGATTTTGGTCGCGGGCACAAATTTCTCCCGCACCAGATCGACAGCGAAGCCGGAGGCCTTGCCGCCGACATCCATCGCATAAGGCGCCAGACCGAAATAGCCGGCCTTCAGCTTGGTCTGCGCTTGGGCAGACAGTACAGATAAAGACAGAAGAGCAGTAGCAATGAAGAGACGCGTCTTCGGCATGTCCGAAAACCTTCCGTATTTTATAAAGCGCTCTTCTCAATGCCAAATATCGTCAACAAACAAAATAATTACAATCAATAATAGTATTTGCCGGAATTTCTGACAAAAAAAGAGGGGCTATGAGCCCCTCTTTTCTTCATAGACTTACGCAATCAGCCAGCGCGCGGACGACGCACGCGGTTGTCGCCACCGCCATTGTTGTTAGCCGGGCGCTGGCCACCGTGGGCGGGCTTACCATGCGACGGCTTGCCATGGGCAGGCTTACCGGCATGGGCAGGCTTGGCATACTGGCCGTCACGGCCGCTATTGGAACGCGCGGTGCCGTCACCCAGGGGATCGTAGGCTGCCTCGCGACGACCGTCATGGCCGCCTTCGCGGCGGGGGGGACGACCCTGGCTGGCGTTGCCGCCATTCGGCTTGCCGAAACCGCCGGGACGACCGCCGCCATTACCACGACCGCCACCCTGCTTCTTGGGGGCAAGGGCGCGACGGGCCGGACGTTCGGGCAGCTCCATCGTTGCGCCCGCCATGTCGACGGCCGGAACGCGGCGTTGGATGACCTTCTCGATATCCCAGAGAGCCGGAAGCTCATCCATGACCATCAGGCTGATGGCTTCGCCTTCGGCGCCTGCGCGGCCGGTACGACCGATACGATGCACATAGGTTTCCGCCTGGGCGGGCAGATCGGCATTGATGACGTGGGTCACGCCCGCAACGTCGATGCCGCGGGCGGCGATGTCGGTCGCGACCAGAACCTTGATCCGGCCGGTCTTGAAATCGGCAAGGGCGCGCTCGCGCTGGCCTTGGCTCTTTTCGCCATGGATCGCGGCGCAGGGAATGCCATCGACGCCCAGGTGCTTGGCGACCTTATCGGCGCCGTGCTTGGTACGGGTGAAGACAAGCGTGCGCTCGACCCCTTCGGCCGACAACAGCTTCACCAGCGCGCGACGCTTGGCCTGCGGATCGGGCAGCACGACGACGCGCTGCTCGATACGCTCGGCTGGGGTCGAGGCCGGAACGACGCTGACCTTCAGCGGATCGCGCAGCAGATCGTCGGCCAAACCTGCGATCTCCTTCGGCATGGTCGCCGAGAAGAGCAGAGTCTGACGCTGCGGCGGAATGGCGGCAACGATCTTGCGGATCGCGGGCATGAAGCCGAGGTCGAGCATCTGGTCGACTTCGTCCAGAACCAGGGCTTCGACCTGGTTGAGGCGGACGGCGCCGGTGCTCATGTGATCCATCAGGCGGCCGGGCGTGGCAACGACGATGTCGACGCCACGGGCCAACGTGCGGATCTGCGGACCCATGCCGACACCGCCGAAGACGGTCATCGAACTGATCGGCATATTCCGGCCATAGGCGCGGATACGCTCTTCGATCTGGGACGCCAGCTCACGCGTGGGCGCCAGGATCAGGACAAAGCACGACTTGCCGGGGGGACGACGGCGGCGCGCCTCAAGCCGGTGAAGCAGCGGCAGCGCGAACGCAGCCGTCTTACCGGTACCCGTCTGGGCGAGGCCGAGCACGTCACGTCCCTCCAGCAGCGACGGAATCGTCTGAGCCTGGATCGGGGTCGGAGTCGTGTGGCCTTCAGCGGCCAGGGCGGTGAGAAGCGCGGGCGACAGCCCAAGCGCGGCAAAATCGGTCATTAGATATCCTTGGTTAGACTGCCGCGAAACTGCGCGCGAGGGGCTTCCAGGTCAAGTTATTCCCGCAATGCAGCAAACACTGCTGGCCTGCCCCGCACGCGGGGCTGGCTTGGTTTGTCTATGTTGGCCTACCGCGCTTCGCGCTACTTGAGGCAGGACTCTTTGTGTTGGCCTACCGCGCTTCGCGCTACTTGAGGCAGGACTCTTTGTGTTGGCCTACCGCGCTTCGCGCTACTTGAGGCCTGGGACGAGCTTACCGATACGCACCCCTCCCCTGTAAAATTTGTCACCGCAAAGCCATTGCAATCAATTCGCAATAGCCTAAAGTGTTTGGCGATTGAAACTGCGACACGCTTGCAAACTGAGCAAAGGGCTGTCGTTGGAGATGAAGATGCGTGTGGTAAAGCGGATCAATGCCCTGGTTCTGACAGGCCTTGCTCTCTGGCTAATCGGAACATCGATTGCCGGGGCTGCCGAGGTTAATGTCTATTCCGCACGTCACTATCCCAGCGATCAGGCAATCTACGATCAGTTTAGCAAGGACACCGGCATCAAGGTTAATGTCGTCGAAGGTGACGTCAACGGCCTGTCGCAGCGGCTCCAGCGCGAAGGCACCGCCTCCCCCGCCGATCTGTTCATCACCGTCGATGCCGCAAATCTTCAGCGTGTCAAAGCCAAGGATCTGACCCAGCCGATCGAGAGCGCAACGGTCAATGAAGTCGTGCCCGCCAATCTGCGTGATGCCGATAATCACTGGACGACGATTTCACTCCGCGCCCGCGTGATCGCCTATGCCATCGCCAAGGTGAAGCCGGACGAGATCAAGGCTTATGAAGATCTGGCCGACGCAAAGTGGAAGGGCAAGGTCCTCGCCCGCACCTCGAACCACCCCTACAACGTCGGCCTGATTGCCTCGCTGATCGCCGCCAATGGCCCGGAAAAGACCGAGGACTGGGCCAAAGCCGTCACCGGCAATATGGCCCGCAAGCCGCAGGGCGGCGACGTTGACCAACTTGCGGCCCTGGCCGTCGGCGAGGGCGCGGTCGCCCTCACAAACACCTATTACTACGCACGCCTCAAGGGCTCGGATAAGGCCGAAGATAGGGCCATTGCCGACAAGGTGGGGCTGATCTTCCCGAACCAGGATGGTCGGGGCGTCCATGTCAATGTGTCGGGTGTCGCCCTGACCAAAGGGTCGCCAAACAAGGCCAATGCGATCAAGTTCATCGACTATCTGCTGTCCCCCACAGCCCAGGAAGCCATGGCGACAAAGGGAACGTCGGAGTTCCCGGTGCGCGCCGGCGTCCCGCAACCTGCCGGGCTACCCGCCCTCTCAACCCTTAAAGTCGACCCGCTGCCGCTGACCAAACTTGGCGAGCTGCAGGCCGATGCCGTGAAACTAGCCGACCGTGCGGGTTGGCGATAACGACTTAGCCTGATAAGGTGTTGGTCTCGAAACCCCAGGAAAACTGGGGGAAAACGCTAATGAGAACCAATATCGGAAGGGTCTAAGACCATGCAAGGAGACCGCCTCGTCATTCAGCACTTGAACAAATTACTGTTCAACGAGCTGACTGCCATCAACCAATACTTTCTTCATGCTCGCATGATCAAGAATTGGGGCTTTAAAAAGCTGGGAGAGAAGATCTATCACGAGTCGATTGGCGAGATGAAACACGCCGATCTGTTGATCGAGAGGATCTTGTTCTTGGAAGGTCTGCCAAACCTCCAGGATCTCGGCAAGGTGCTGATTGGGGAAGACGTCCCGGAAGCTTTGTCCTGCGATCTGCGCCTGGAAAGCCAGGCACGGCTCGATCTGGTGGAAGCGATCGGGGTGTTCGAAGACGCCAAGGATTATGTGAGCCGCCAGCTGGCGGGGAAGATCCTGGCGGATTCGGAAGAACATATCGATTGGCTGGAAACCGAACTCTCCCTGGTGGAGAGCGTAGGGGTCCAGAACTACCTACAGTCACAAGTCGGCGAATAAGAGTTATCCCATCCCGGGAAAGCGGTCGCCGAAGGTGCCAACGCAGGAGTAAAGCAGGCGTGATCGTCTGTCTGTGTAACGCCATCAGCGACCGCGACATCCGTCGCAGTCTCACCGACGGAACCGTGGCTTCGGTTGCCGACGTCTATGCCAAGGCTGGCTGCGCCCCCCGTTGCGGGCGCTGCGTTCCTATGGTGCGCGGCATGGTCCATGAACATTGTGGCCGTCCGCAACAGCGCCGCACGCCTGAGATGGCTTGAGGGGCGCCCTGCTTCACAACAAATCTAGCTGTCATCCCGGACTTGATCCGGGATCTGGCCGATAGATGTTACAGCGCGCCAACGGTTGAGATAGACCAACGGGCGGCCGGATCCCGGCTCAAGGCCGGGATGACAGCCTGAGTTCTTCCACCACGCGACAAGTTGTGGATAACAATCCGCTTTCACGATTGTTCGGTTGCCAATAAAGCCCCTCGGGTGCAACGCTCTTCCCCGCAAGAAATCACGCGGCGTTCGGGGGAAGAAGACGTGGAATTGCAGCGGCCCTATCAGCTTTTCCTCGGCGATGTGAAAGACCGGCTGGCCGCCAAGACCGCCCAAGGCATCGCGCAATGGCGCCCCGAACTCTGCATTGGTCAGACCCGCATGGCCGGGTGCGAAGCCGACCTGGGCCTACCCGATCTCTCCTTGAAAGAGGCCTACGAAAAGGACGCCCGGACGCTGATCATCGGCATCGCCAATCGCGGCGGCACCCTGTCGGAAAAATGGGTTCCCCTGCTGATTGAGGCGCTGACCATCGGCTTCGACCTCGCTTCCGGCCTGCATATGCGCCTGGGCGATCATCCGGATATCTGGGAGGCCGCAACCAATACTGGCCGCCGCCTCATCGACATCCGCCACTGCGGTAAGCAATTCGAGGTCGCCAACGGCATCAAGCGGTCCGGACGGCGCCTGCTGACGGTCGGCACCGATTGCAGCGTCGGCAAGATGTATACGACGCTGGCTCTCGAGCGTGAGATGCAGGAACGTGGGCTCAAGGTCACTTTCCGCGCCACTGGCCAGACGGGAATTTTCATCGCGGGCTCTGGCGTTCCCGTCGACGCCATCGTCTCCGACTTTGTAGCGGGCGCGGTCGAACATCTGACCCCCGCAGGCGAAGCGGATCATTGGGACCTGATCGAAGGTCAGGGGTCGCTCTATCACGCCTCCTATGCCGGGGTGAGTCTCGGGCTGCTCCATGGTGCGCAACCTGACGCGCTGGTCCTGTGCCACGAGCCGGGGCGACCGCATATGCGGGGGCTCCAGCAATTCCCCCTACCCTCACTCGAAGCATGCATCGCAACGAACCTTGCGATGGCGCGGCTGACCAACCCTGCCGTAAAATGTGTCGGCATAAGCTTCAACACCCAGAACTTACCCGAGGTCGAGGCCAAGCGCCTGATCGCGGAAACGGAGGAAAGATTGGGACTTCCTGTGGTTGATCCGCTCGCAACCGGTGTCGGCGCCATCGTCGACAAGCTGATGGTGACGGCATGAGCAAGCTGACATTGACGGTCGAGGCCGAAACCTGGCCGCTGGCTCAACCTTTCGTCATTTCGCGTGGTAGCCGGACCGAGACCCATGTGGTGGTCGCCAGCGTCACCGACGGCACCTATACCGGTCGGGGTGAGGCCGTGCCCAACGTCCGCTATGGCGAGAGCATCGAGCAGACAATAGCGGAGATCGAAGCCGTCCGCCAGGCATTGGCAGACGGTGCCACCCGCCAGGATATCCAGACCCTGATGAAGGCGAATGCCGCCCGCAACGCGGTCGATTGCGCTCTCTGGGATTACGAAGCCAAGAGCAAGGGACAGCCGGTCTGGCGCCTGATCGGCCATGGGCCGCAGCGCCAGATCATCACCGTCTATACCCTCTCCCTCGGCACCCCGGAAAGCATGGCGGAAGTTGCCAAGCGCGAGCAGGACCGCCCGGTACTGAAGCTCAAACTGGGCGGCGAAGGCGATGTCGAGCGCGTTGCCGCCGTGCGCGCCGCTGCCCCCAAGGCCAAGCTGGTCGTCGATGCCAACGAAGCCTGGACGGTCGAGCAGTTCAAGGCCTTCATGCCCGAAATGGCACGCCTGGGTGTGCTGCTGGTCGAACAGCCCCTGCCCCAGGCCGACGATCATCAGTTGCGCGGCTTGCCCCGTCCGGTGCCCGTCTGCGCCGATGAAAGCTGCCATGTGGCAACCGACGTCGAAGGCCTGTCAGACCGCTACGACTTCATCAACATCAAGCTCGACAAGTCGGGCGGCCTGACCGAGGCGCTGGCGCTGCTGGAAGCCGCCCATTCGCGCGGCATGGGCATGATGGTCGGCTGCATGGTCGGCACATCGCTCGGCATGGCGCCGACCCATCTGATCGCCCAGCATTGTGCTTTCACCGATATCGATGCGCCGCTGCTGCTGGCCAAGGATCGTCCCGGCGGTCTGCGCTTCCATGGCAGCCACGCGGCCCCGGCAACACCCGACCTGTGGGGCTGACCCTTACCGTCTATGTCGGCGCAGCCTTGGCGGAAATCGCCGGTTGCTTCGCCGTCTGGGCTTGGCTGCGCCTGGACAAGTCACCCTGGTGGCTGGTTCCGGGCGCAGCTTGTCTTGCGCTCTTCGCCTTCCTGCTGACGAAGGTAGAAGCCGATTTCGCCGGACGCGCCTATGCCGCCTATGGCGGGGTTTATATCGCCGCCTCGTTGCTCTGGATGTGGCTTGCCGAAAGCAGCCGCCCCGACCGCTGGGACCTCATCGGCGGGGCGATCTGTCTGGCGGGTGCAGCGATCATCCTTTGGGGACCGCGGGGGGCGTGAGACGTTTGCCTCAAGCAAACCTCCCTCCCCTTCATCGCCATCCCCCGGCTTGACCGGGGGATCTTTATGCGAAGACGGGAGACCGGCCACAGATCCCCCGATCAAGTCGGGGGATGACAGGATTTTTAACTAGGTATGGCGGAAGATGCTGCTCCGCCCCACGCTTACCCGCTCTAGGTCCTTCCTAGAAACGCCACTGCCCGTTAGCTAGAACCACCTGAGTAGCCGGTCGATATAGTCGCGCTCGACCGGCGGACGCTGCGGCTCTGCGGCACGGCGGCGGAGTTCGTCGAAGATCGCGCGCGAGCGTTCGACCTGATTATCGTCGGGAATCTTCACCGGGCCATTTTCCGCCCGGCCCTGGTTCGGCAGCTCGCGGCCCAGCGGATCGCGTCCCCGCTGGCCTGCAGGATCCGGTTGCGCGCCGCGTTGCGGCCCTTGAGCCTGCCCCTGACCTTGGCCCTGCCCCTGCTGCTGACCCAACTGGCGCAGCGCCTCGCGCAGGTTGTTCAAGGCCTGCCCCTGCGCCCCGGTCGCCTGACCTGGCTGCCCCTGGCCCAGCGCCTGTTCGGCTTCCCGCATCGCCTGTTCGGCCCGGCCGAGGGCGCCGGGGATATTCCCCATCTCGCCCAACTGCCGCATCAATTCGCCCAGCTGACGGCGCAGACCTTCCTGATCACCCGCCATGCCTTCGCTGCCTTCACCCGGCTGTTCGCCCTGGCCCGGTTGTTGGCCCTGCTGCTGACCTTGTTGTTGCCCCCGCTGGCCCTGTTGCTGGCGGTTGCGCTGACTATTGGCCTGACGCGCCCCCCGATCCATGAGATCCCGCTGGCGGCGGGCAAGGTCCTGCAGATTCTGCATCGCCTGATTCATGGGGTTGCCGTCATCCATCTGCTCGCCGCCCTGGTCGTCGGCCATCATCGGCTCGGAATTGGCGAGGTTTTCCATGATCTCGCGCAGTTGGTCGAGCAGCGCCTGCGCCTGTTCCCGCTGCCCCATGCGGGCGAGGTCGCGGGCTTTCTGCAACATCTGCTGGAGATCACGCGAGGAGACGGTGCGGGTGTTCTGATCGCGTGGACGCTGCGCCTGACGCGGGTTTTCCATGGCGCGCTGGGCCAGGGCCTGGAGATAACGGTCGAGCGCCCGCTGCATCTCCTCGATGGCCTTCTGCAGTTCGGCGTCGGGGGCCTGCTGGTCGATCGCATCGCGCACCGCCTGTTCGGCAGCCCGCAGATCGCGCTCCAGCGTCCCCATATCCCCTTCTTCGACGCGGACGGCCAGATCCCACAGCAACCGCTGAACCGGCGCCAGCGCCGTATCGGAATCCTCCATCAACAGCCGGGCATAAGCCGAGCCGAGCCCCATGAAGACCACCGGATCGCCGCCATAGAGATCTGCCTGGGGCTGAAGTCCCCGGATGTTCTGGGCAATCTCACGAGATGTTTCCGGTTCCTGCACCAGCAGCTTGCGGTTCAGGATGATGGCACGGGCAATCGGGTGAGTGAACTGGCGTTCCGGCAGTGTGAAAGTCTTGGGCGCCGTCGAGGCGGCCTGCCCCCTGCCGTCGGTCGCGATCAGCCGCAGCTCGACCGTCAGACCGGCCCAAGGGTGATCTGTCAAATCCTGATAAGACGTTGCCGCCGCCTGCGGGCGTCGGGGCGAGCCGAGCTTCAGGGCAATCGGATCGATACCTGTCTTCGTCTCTCCAGGACGTCGGATATCTCCAGCCACCGTCTCGACGCCGTAATCATCCGACGCTTTCCAGTCGATCCGCAGCGCCCCGCGACGGCTGGCCGAGGGTTCCTGAGTGAATTCGATATCCGGCACATCGTCAGGGCGGACCACCAGCGGCCAGTCCCCAAGAGTATTGCGACCATCGCCAATGATCAGGCGGTCGCCGCCCGTCAGCGACCGTTCCAGACTCCAGGCATTATTGCCCTGGCCTTCGAACGGGCTTTCGACGTCATCGATCTTCAGAACAGGATTGCGCTGGAGATGACTTATGCGAGCCGATAGCACCGAGCCCTCGGGCACCGTAACCGTCTCGCCATTCGGCAAAGCCCCAAGAAACACGGGCGGTGCGCCGGTATAGGTCGGTGGCGTGATCCAGGCTTCCAGGGCGACGGGAATCGGCGGGATCCGGCTTTCGGGAATCGCGGCCCGCGTCAAGAGGCCCCAACGGTCCTCCCCTGCCCCGACGAACCCCGCAAGCGCCAGCAGCAGCACGACGGCGCGGAATGCCCGCGGATCTCGTTTGGCGAGCCCGGCGCGCGGCGTCCCAGCGGTCAGTCGGCGCGCGGCCTCGGCCATGCGGGCGACATGCAGCAACCAGAGAGCCTTGGCTTCCGGGGAATCGCCAGCCGGCTTATCAGCCAGGGCCGTCAGCGGATTATGGGCAAGATTGCTCGATTGTTCGATGCGGCGGTCGACAGCAGTGCTCGATGGCCAGCGGATCGCCCGCACCCCGGCGACAAGTGCGACCAGGAACGCGATGCCGAATCCGGCCAGCAGGACGATATGCGCCCAGAGCGGTAGCAACCCTGGTAGATCCATCCAGGCGACGGCCAGGAACAGTCCAACCACTGCGACCGCAGGCCAGAGCGGAGGCCAGACAGCTTCCAGGACCAGCCAGAAGCGGGCAAGCGCCCGCAGGCGCCGCAGACGGGCGCCGAGGGAGGCGGGCAGGTCGATGTCTCCCATGCCCGCCGCCTTTCCTACCGGGTGCCGTAGACGCGCGGACGCGGGCTGGCACCCGTATCGACGAGCCACTCGGGCAGAGTTTCGTTCGCAAACAGATCGGTAACGGCGGGTCGCGGCTTAATCATGGCAAATACCCCTTCCTTCACCAGCACTTCGGGCGGTTCGGGGCGGGTATTGTAGTTGGACGACATCACCCGCGAATAGGCACCTGCACTAAGGATGGCGACAAGATCGCCCGCTTGCAAGGGCGGCATGGGGCGGCCCTTGGCAAACTGGTCGGAGCTTTCGCAGATCGGCCCCACGATCTCGACAGGTTCGATAGGCGCGTCAGCGGCCGGTTCCTTGACCGGAACGATGGTATGCCAGGCATCATACATGGCCGGGCGGACCAGATCGTTCATCGCGCTATCGAGAATGATAAAGCGGTGAGCACTGCCGTCCTTCACATGCACGACCTTGGTGATCAGCACCCCGGCATTGCCGACGAAATACCGGCCCGGCTCGAAAATCAGCTTGCAACCGGACCCGTCGGTGGCGCGCTTGACCAATTGGGCATAGCTTTCGACCGACACCGGCGTCTCGCCCTTATAGGGAATGCCGAGACCACCGCCGCAATCGAGGCGCTGGATGTCATGTCCCGCATCGCGCAGCTCACGCGTCAGGGTAACAAGGCGCCGCAACGCCTCTTCAAACGGCGTCGGATCGAGGATCTGCGAACCGATATGCATCCCGATGGCAGTCGCCTTAATGCCGGGCAAGCTCTTGGCCAGCGCATAGACCGAAGCGGCCTGATCCAGGTCGATGCCGAATTTATTGCCCTTCTTGCCGGTCGTGATCTTGGCGTGGGTCTTGGCGTCGACGTCCGGATTGACCCGCACCGCGATCTCTGCCGTATGGCCGAGCGCCGTCGCCACTTCCGACAGCATCTTCAGCTCGGACAGGCTTTCGACATTGAATTGCAGAATGCCGATCTCAAGGGCGGCGGCCATCTCCTCGGCCGTCTTGCCGACGCCTGCGAAGACGATCTTCTTCGGCTCGACCCCAGCGGCGAGCGCCCGGCGGATTTCGCCGATGGAGACGGCATCAGCGCCCGCGCCTTCGGCAGCCAGCGTGCTGATCACGGCGAGGTTGCTGTTGGCTTTCAGCGCATAGCAGATGAGGTTGTCGCGGTCCGCAAAAGCACTCGCGAACCCGCGATAGGCCGACACCATGGCCTCGGTCGAATAGACGTAGGTCGGGGTTCCGAAGGCATCAGCGATGCGGGGAAGTGGAACGCCATCGACGGCCAGAATGCCGCCGCGATATTCGATACCTGTCATCATGATGAAGGATAGGTCCTTGGAAAAGTGCGGGACTTGGTGTCAGGCGCGTCGAGGTCGCCCTTCTTGCCGCAAGCAGCAAGCGCCAGGGCGACGAGGAGCAGAACGGTTGCTTGGCGGATCATAGGAAGCGAGCCTTTGCGCGGGTGATGGCGTCACGCACCTGGGTCGGCGAGGTCCCACCATAAGAGGTGCGACGCGCGACGGATCCTTCAACGGTCAGCACGCCGAACACGCCCTTGTGGATGGCGCCGTGGACGGACTGCATTTCCTCCAGAGTCAGCTCATCCAAACGCTGACCCTTGGCTTCGGCCAGCGCAACGATGCGGCCGGTCACGTGATGGGCATCGCGGAAGGGCATGCCCAAGTCCAGGACCAACCAGTCAGCCAGATCGGTCGCCGTGATGAAGCCAGCCTCGGCAGCACCGCGCATGCGATCCTTGTTGATGGTGATGCCTTCGAACATGCCAGTCATGGCAGCCAGCGAGAGCGAAAGGGTTTCCACCGCCTCGAACACCGGCTCCTTATCGTCCTGCATGTCTTTGCAATAGGCGAGCGGCAGCCCCTTCATTACGATCAGCAGCGAATTGAGGTTGCCGATGGTGCGGCCCGCCTTGGCACGGATCAGTTCGGCGGCATCGGGATTGCGCTTCTGCGGCATGATCGACGAACCGCTGGAGAAGGCATCCGCCACCCGCACGAACCCGAACGCAGGCGAGGACCAGTTCACGATCTCCTCGGCCAGGCGCGACAGATGAACGCCCATGATGGCGCCCAGGCCCAGGAACTCCATCGCAAAATCGCGGTCGGACACGCTGTCGAGCGAGTTTTCCGTCGGCTTGTCGAACCCCAGCAGCTTGGCACTGAAATGGCGGTCCAGCGGATAAGGCGTCCCGGCGAGGGCAGCCGCCCCCAGCGGCGATTCGTTAAGACGTGCGCGACAATCGGCAAGGCGCGAACGGTCGCGGCCCAGCATCTCGACATAGGCCAGCAGGTGGTGCCCGAAGGTCACCGGCTGGGCGGGCTGAAGATGGGTGAAGCCCGGCATGACCGTATCGGCATGTTCTTCGGCCCGGCGGATCAGGATCGACTGCAGGGCCTTCACATCGCCGATCAGCTGATCGATGGCGTCCCGCAGCCAGAGCTTCAGGTCGACTGCCACCTGATCGTTACGCGAACGGCCGGTGTGCAGACGGCCCGCCGCCGGTCCGATGATTTCCGACAGGCGCGCCTCGACATTCATGTGAATGTCTTCATGGGCAACCTTGAACTCGAAGCGTCCCTCTTCAATCTCCTGAAGAACGCTGTCGAGCCCGGCCTGGATCGCGGCATTGTCCTCGGGTTTCAAGACGCCCTGTTTCGTCATCATTTCCGCATGGGCCTTTGACCCGGCGATATCCTGACGGTAGAGCTTCTTGTCGAAACCGATGGACGCGTTGATCTTTTCCATGATCGCCGCCGGGCCGCTGGCGAAACGCCCGCCCCAGAGCTGATTGGTCGCGGTCTTATCGGCGTTGTTGGACGAGGACATGAACGAAACGAACTCCACTGGAATTTTGCGGCCCACTCGACGCGAAGCCCTCGCCATTCTCACCAAGACGGCGCTCGGCGCAACCCTCGCCGCACCGATATTTCCGGCTTTTGCACTCCCGCTCGACGGCGAGATGACAAAATACAAGCCGAGCGCCGATCCACAACCGATCCCGGAGATCGAATTTCAGGATAAGGACGACCGCCCCCGGTCGCTCAAAGAATGGTCCGGAAAGCTGATAATCCTCAATTTCTGGGCCACCTGGTGCGCCCCCTGCATCAAGGAAATGCCCTCGCTGGACCGCCTGGGCGCGACCCTCGACCCTAGCAAGGCTGTCGTGCTGGCCATCAGCCAGGACCGGGCAGGGCGGCAGAAGGCCCAGGAGTTCTACGATAAGATCGGCATGAAACATCTGCCGTTGCTGATCGACAAGACGATGAAGTCGGCCCGCGCCTTCAAGACCCCAGGCCTGCCGACGACGGTTTTCATCTCACCGGACGGACGAGTGTTGGGCCAACTGGCGGGCACCGCCGAATGGGACGAAGCCCCGGCAAAGGCCCTGATCGCGCATTATCTGAAAATCTAGCCGTCATCCCGGGACTTGATCCCGGGATCTCCCGAGAGGGCGCATCCACACCGCCTCGAAAAAAATTGGCTAGGCTTCCGGAGAAGATCCCGGGATCAAGTCCCGGGATGACGAGAGAGCGGCATCTGCCCTAATCTCGTCACGGAAAATCGCCAGGATTCCAAAGGCATCTACCACTTACGACCTGCCGGGCTTATAATCGGCGGGTTTGATCCGTTTTCGAAAGGTCCGCGATATGTCTGCCGGTTCCCCCATCCGCCCCGTAGTCCTGTGCATTCTGGACGGCTGGGGGCTGCGCAAGGAAACCGACAACAACGCTATCGCCCTCGCCAACCTGCCGAATTTCCGCCGCATGATGGCGACCAGCCCGACCGGCACCTTGAATGCGTCCGAGCGCCATGTCGGTCTGCCGGAAGGCCAGATGGGTAATTCGGAAGTCGGCCATATGAACCTGGGCGCGGGCCGCATCGTGGTGCCGGAGCTGCCGAAGATCGATAATGCCATCATCGACAAGTCGATTTTCGCCAAGCCCGAACTGGCGGCTTTTGTCTCCGGCCTCCAGGCCAATGGCGGCACCGCCCATCTGCTGGGCCTGATGTCCGATGGCGGCGTCCATAGCCATCAGGACCATATGATCGCGCTCGCCCGCCATATCGCGGGTCAGGGCGTCAAGGTCGCCCTGCATCTTTTCACCGACGGTCGCGACACCCCGCCGCAAAGCGCTCAGGGCTTCCTGACTGCCTTTGGCCAAGGCCTGGCCGGAGTGGAAGGCATCACCATCGCCACCGTCGCCGGGCGTTTCTTCGCCATGGATCGCGACAAGCGTTGGGAGCGGGTGCAAGCCTCCTATGACGCGATCGTCGCAGCCAAGGGGCGCTCGGCAGCGACAGCTACTGAAGCGATTTCCACGGGCTATGCCGCTGGCGAGACGGACGAATTCATTCAGCCGACCGTCGTCGGCGACTATACCGGGTTCAAGGACGGCGACGGGCTGTTCATGACCAATTTCCGTGCCGACCGGGCGCGTGAGATCCTGTCAGCCATGCTCGACCCTGCTTTCGACGGCTTCGTGCGGGAGCGTAAACTGTCGATCCCCAATGCCCTCGGCATGGTGGAATATTCCAGCCAGCATTCCGCCTGGCTCACCACGATGTATCCGCCCCAGGAAATCCCCAATACGCTGGGCGAGATCGTCTCCAAGGCTGGCAAGAAGCAGCTCCGTATCGCCGAGACCGAGAAATATGCCCACGTCACCTTCTTCTTCAATGGCGGGGCCGAGACGGTCTATCCGGGTGAAGAGCGCATCCTAGTCCCCAGCCCCAAGGTCAAGACCTACGACATGCAGCCCGAGATGTCGGCGGGCATCGTGACCGAGAAACTGACCGGCGCCATTCGCGCGGGCACGTTCGATCTGATCATCTGCAACTTCGCCAATCCCGATATGGTCGGCCATTCCGGCATCCTGGAAGCCGCGATCAAGGCGGTCGAAGCCGTTGACGTCGCCATCGGCGAGGTCGAGGCCGCCGTCAAGGAAGTGGGCGGCGCTCTGCTGGTCACGGCCGATCATGGCAATGTCGAGCAGATGATCGACCCCATCACCGGCGAACCCCATACCGCCCATACGCTCAATCTGGTGCCGACCGTCCTGGTCAATGGACCTGATTGGGTGAAGGGACTCGCGCCCGGACGTCTCGCTGATGTGGCCCCCACGCTGCTGGCCCTGATGGGTCTCCCGCAGCCCGAAGAAATGACGGGCAATTCTTTGCTGTCCGCCGAACCCATCGCCCAAGCAGCGGAATAGTCGCGCCCCATGCGTTTCCTGGTCCCGCTGTCGGCAGCGATCCTGATAGCGGCAGCCTTTCCGGCTGCCGCACAGGAACAATCGCCCGAAGCCCGGCAGCAGGAACTGAAGCGCCTGGAGAATGACCTCGCCAATTCGCGCGAGCGCCATGCCACTATCGAGCGTCAGCAGAAAGAGCTGGAAGCCGAGATCGACAATCTGCGCGATCAGCTGGTGCTCGCCGGACGGTCGGCCACGGAGAATGAAACCGCGCTCTCCTCGCTCGAAGTCGCCCTCGCCGATCTGCAACGGGACGCGGGGAGCAAACGCGAAGCGTTGAGCGCACGGCGCGGCGAACTGATCGAGCTGGCTGCCGCCGCCCAGCGCCTCGCACTTCACCCGCCTGAAACCATGATCCTGCTGCCCCAGGCGCCGGATACGACCATCCGCACAGCCCTGGCCCTGCAAGGCGCCATTCCGACCCTCGATGCCCGCATGAACGCCCTGAAAGACGATCTGGCAGAACTGAGCCGGGTTGAGGTGGAAGTGCGCCGTCAACGCGACAAGGTCGATGCCTCGATCCGGGGCCTTGCCAAGGAGCGCGGGTCAATCGCGGGGCTGTTGAAGCGCAAACAGGATCTTGAAAAGAAGCTGTCGGTCGAAGAAAAAAAGTCCGAACAACGCATCGCGGCGCTGACCGACAACGCAAAAGACTTGCGCGAACTGATCGAAAAACTGATCGCGGAACGAATTGCTGAAGAAAAAAGACGCCAGGAAGAAGCAGCCCGACGGGCCGCTCAACGGCTTCCGGCAGTCGCCCGGCCAGACCTTGGCGACGCTGTTATTGCGCGGGATGCAAGCCGCACAATGCCCGCTTCAGGCAGGATTACTGCGGGTTTCGGACAGGCAGACACCCTGGGTTCGACCACCCGTGGCATCTCGATCTCCACCCGTCCGGAGGCCACCATTGTTGCGCCATCATCGGGACGAATTTTATTCGCTGGCCCTTTCAGGGGTTACGGCCTGATCTTGATTGTGGAACATAGCGATGGATATCATAGTTTGCTTGCAGGTTTAGGCCGCATCGACACATCAGTCGGCAAAGCGGTCAAGACCGGCGAACCGGTTGGGGCGATGGGCGCCGCCAGCAAGGACGACACAGGTCTTTACTACGAGCTGCGCCGCAATGGTCAACCGACCGACCCGCGGCCGTGGATCGCGGCCCAAAGGGCGAGATAGGAGTTTTCATGGGTCATCGTCGAAGCCTTATGTCCTCGAGCGCATTGAAGCGCGGCGCCGCCATCGCGGTTCTGGTCGCCTTGGGCGCGGTCGGTGGACAGCTTCTGACCCCGACAGTCGTCGAGGCACAGAACAAGACCTCCGAAACCTATCGCCAGCTCGACCTGTTCAGTCAGGTGTTCGAGCGGGTGCGCGCCGACTATGTCGACAAGGTCACGGACGAGCAGCTGATCGAAGCTGCCGTGAATGGGATGCTCACGTCGCTGGACCCGCACTCCAGCTACATGAACCCGAAAAATTACAAGGACATGCAGGTCCAGACCCAGGGCGAATTCGGCGGCCTGGGGATCGAAGTGTCGATGGAGCAAGGCTTCGTGAAGGTCGTGTCGCCGATTGACGATACGCCTGCCAGTCGCGCGGGGCTGAAACCCGGTGACTTCATCACCCACCTCAATGGCGAATCGCTGCAGGGCCTTGCCCTTAACGAAGCGGTCGAAAAGATGCGTGGCCCGATCAACAGCGAGATCAAAGTCACGATCCGCCGTGAAGGCCGCGAGCCGTTCGACGTGTCGCTGCAGCGCGCCGCCATCAAGATCGAAAGCGTTCGCGGGCGTCTGGAGGGCGAGGATATCGCCTATGTCCGCATCACGACCTTCAGCCAGCAGACCGACAGCGGCCTGCGCAAGACTTTCGACCGGATCAAGGAACAGTCCAAGGGCAAGCTCAAGGGCCTCGTCCTCGACCTGCGCCGCAATCCGGGCGGTCTGCTCGATCAGGCAGTTGCCGTGTCGGACGACTTCCTGACCCAGGGCGAGATCGTTTCGACCTCTTCGCCGCGTCGCCCGGAAGCCGCCCAGCGCTACAACGCCAAGCCGGACGACATCACCGGCGGTCTGCCCATCGTGGTACTGATCGACGATGGCTCGGCCTCGGCCTCGGAAATCGTTGCAGGTGCCCTGCAGGATCACCGCCGTGCTGTCGTCATGGGGACCAAGAGCTTCGGTAAAGGCTCGGTTCAGACGATCATGCCGCTGGGTTCGGGCAATGGCGCCATGCGCCTGACCACCGCGCTCTACTACACGCCCTCGGGCCGCTCGATCCAGGCCAAGGGGATCGAGCCGGACATCGTCGTGAATGCGGCGAAGGTCGAAGCGGTCAACACCGGCGAGCGTCGCTCGGAAGCTTCCCTGCGCGGTGCGATCCGCAATCCGAACGAAACCCCAGCCTCTGGCGCAGCACCGATCCAGCCGGTCACCCCGACCGAGCAGGCACCGCTGGTGCTGGGTTCCGCCGAGGACTACCAACTTGCCCGCGCGGTCGACCTTATCCGGGCGATCTCGCTTTACACCAACCGTACTCCGGCGAACTGATCCATGGCGGCTGCGAAATCGAGCACGGCACTGACCACAGCGTGGTTGATGCTTATTGCGGCCTGCGCTGGCGCAGCCGCCTGGATCTTCGATGCCGGGCGCTTCCGCCCGCGTATCAGCCTCAATGTGCCTCGGGTGGAGATCACCCTGCCCGAGGCGGACCTTTCGAAGGTTGCAGGCGCCAAGGCTCCGGCGCCCGGCGAAACTGCAACCGCTCCGACATCGCAGGCGGCTGCAACCACCGCCCCGGTTTCAGCCGATCCGACTCCGAAGCCGACCGAAGTGGCGCTGGCTCCGGTCGATCCCGCCCTGACCGAGCCCTCGGCCTATGGTGGCGATCTGCCCAAGATGTCGGCTGATCACACGAAGCAGCCCTGGAAGCTGTATGCCGGGCATTTCGATGCCAGCGACCCCCGCCCCCGTATCGCCGTGGTCATGACGCAGCTCGGCCTGTCGCGGGAAACCACGGACAAGGCGATCACCGAGCTTCCGGCCGGTGTCTCCTTCTCCTACAGCCCCTATTCGCCCGGCCTGCCCACCTGGGTCAGCCGTGCACGCGCTTTTGGGCATGAAGCCTGGCTCGATCTGGCGTTCGAGCCGCAGGATTTCCCGACCAACGATCCCGGTCCCGCGACCTTGCTGCTGGATCTCTCTCCGACCGATAACATTGCCCGCATGGAATGGGTTCTGGCCCGCGCCCCTGCCGTCGTCGGTGTGTTGGCGCGCCATGGCGAACGGATGCTGGGGTCAGATCAGGCCATGGCACCGCTGGCCAAATCCCTGCGCGAGCGTGGTCTCGCCTGGATCGACAACCGTGCGGTCGGTCGTCCGGCCATGGTTCGGCTGACCCGCGATTTCGCCCTCCCCTTCGGCTATACCGACATCATCGTCAGTGACGCCGAGATGCTGCCCGATGCTCTGCATACCGTTGAAAGTCTGGCCGGAGGTCGCGGGACGGCTGTCCTGGCGGTAGACGCCTCCATGGGCGCCATCGAACGGCTGAAACCGTGGCTGGAAACGTTGGAGGCAAAGGGCTTCGCCCTGGCCCCTGCTACCTCCGCCATTAATCGCCAACTCGAACGGTTCGCTGTCGCCACCCAATGAGCGATCTTCCTTACCGTCTGGGGGTCGGCATCATCCTCATGAATGCCGAGGGCCTGATCTTTGTGGCCGAGCGGATCGACACGCCCGGTGCATGGCAAATGCCCCAGGGCGGCATCGATGCGGGCGAGGATCCCCTCCCCGCCGCCTTCCGTGAACTCGAAGAAGAAACCGGCACATCCAAGGCCGAGCTGCTGGTGGAAAGCCGGGGCTGGCTTGCCTATGACCTGCCGGAGGAGATCCGCGGCAAGGTCTGGAAAGGCCGCTATCGCGGGCAGAAACAGAAGTGGTTCCTGTTCCGCTTCACCGGGTCGGATAGCGATATAGATATCGCAACCGAACACCCGGAATTCAGCGCCTGGAAATGGGCGCCGCCCCATCTGCTGCCGGAAATGATCGTCGGCTTCAAACAGGACCTCTATCGGCAGGTCGTGGCAGAATTCCTGCCGCATTTTGTGAAAGCCTGACAGAAATGCGCCCCTTCATCCCCAAACGATACGAGGCCTATGCCTTCGGCTTCCTGCTGTCCGGCATGATGTCCGCTGTCGTCTCGCTGATTGCGACTTTGCGCGCAGTGGGCCTTACAGCTGAGGTACCGCACCTTTGGCTCACCTCCTGGCCGATAGCCTGGGCAGTCGCTTTCCCGACCGTGCTGGTGGTGGCGCCGACCGTGCGCAAGATCCTCGCCCGGATCGTCCGGCAGTCCTGAGTTTCCGTCGCCCATGCGCTATCTGAGCCTCCTGCGGCGCCATCGCAATTTCCGCCTGCTGGCCCTTTCCCAGATTCCGGCCGACTTCTCAGATTGGCTCGATTTTGTCGCCATCGGCGTTCTTCTCGGCTTCGTCTGGCAGGCCGATGCCGCGACTTTCGCCTGGCTAGGCGTCGCCATGGCCCTGCCTTATGTCGTCCTGGGTCCCATCGCAGGAGCCCTCGTCGATCGCTGGCCCGTCCGCCCCGTCCTGATCGGCAGCAATGGGCTGCGGGCGCTGGCGACCTTTCTGCTGTTTCTGGCGCCGAGTATTCCGGTCCTGCTGGGCCTGATCTTACTGCGCAACTGTTTCGATGTGTTCTACGGTCCGGCCAAGCAGGTCGCGATCACCGGCTTTGTCCCCGAAGAAGACCGCCTTCCCGCCAATGGCCTCAGCTATGCGATCAAGCAGGCATCGAAAGTTCTAGGCCCATCGCTGGGTTCGGCCCTGCTGCTGATCCTGGAGCCGCGCAGCCTCTTTCTCCTCAATGGTTGCCTCGGTCTTGCATCCGCCGTGATCCTCCTACGCCTGACAGCCACTCCCGCCAGTCTTGCCACCGGAGAGACGACACCCTCGCTGTGGGCCCATATCATCGATGGCCTCCGGTTCATCGGCTCCAAGCCCATCCTGATCGTGAGCCTGCTGATGATGTCCGGCGGCTTCGCCGCCATCTTCCTCTATGATCTCTTCATTGCGATTCTGGCCAATGAGCTTGGCTTTTCCAAAGAGATCTACGGTCTGTCGATGGTCGCTGTCGGGATCGGCGGCGTTATCGGCGCCCTGGGCATCGGCCTCGTCAACCTGGAACGGCACAGTCTTTTGGCCATCATCATCGGTGCGTTCCTGACCGGCGGACTGTTGATCCTGCTCGGCGGCGGCCCCGATTACGGCATGCCGATGCCTGCGGCCCTGTTCCTCGCGATCTTCGCCGGACTGGGCCTGTCGACATCCTTTGTCATGGTCCCCTTCCGCACCCTGTTGCAGCGGGAGGCGGGCGCCGACCATATCGGCCGGGTTTCGGCGGTTGGCGAGACTCTCGACACGCTCGCGATCCTGGGCGCGCCTTTCCTGGGCGCCTTGATCGCCAAAGCCTATGGCACCGGCGCCAGCTTCGTTGCGGGCGGCATGCTGATGCTGATCCTGGGTCTCTTCGCCCTTCTCGGCACCTTCCGCCGCCGGACTTAACCGGCTTCGGCTGAAGGCTGACACAAGGCGAGCAGGACCCCGATCCCCAGAATTGCCGCCGATGTTGCCAGGACCACATCGGTCGACCCGAAGATATCGCCCAAGGTGCCGGTCAGCACCGGCCCCACCACCTGCCCCACCCCGAAGACAACTGTGAAGTGGCTGACCCAGCGTGGCCAATCTTCGGCCGGGCGCATGGCTCGCACGATGGCGGTCGTCGCGGCCACCACCGCCAGGAAAGAGCCCCCGAACAGGATAGCGGAAGCAACAAGCGGCACCGGCGACAAGCCTGCCAGAGGCAAGGCGGCCCCCAGGGATGTCAGAGCCAGGGCAGCAGCCAGCGGGCGGCCGTTCCGGCTGTTCTGCAGCGCCTTCGCCCAGGGCCAGGCCGCCAGCATGGTGGCGATCCCCAGCAGGCACCAGAAGCCAGTGGTCATATCGGCAGATAGGCCCGACCGACGCAGGGCGGCGATGATAAAGGTCATATAGCCGATGTAGCCCATGGCGAAACAGGCATAGGCGGCAAGGGAGAAACTCAAGGATACCGGCCGCTGTGCGCCGCCCTTGGCCGGAGCCTGCGCCTCAACCTTGGTACGGGTACCGAGCGCCGCGCCACAGGCCGCCACCAGGGCCAACAGCCCAAGCCCCACCCAGGCAGTCCGCCACCCAAAGCTCAGCAGTTCCGGGATTGCCAGTCCGCCCAGCAAAATGCCGACGCCCGGCCCCGCGTAAAACAGCCCGATCGCCAATCCGCCCTTTGCCCCCAGGCCGGCCGCCAGTCGCGCGGTCAACACACCACCGGCAACGAAGCACCAGGCGCCCGTGACCCCTGGCAGCAATCGAAGCAGCAGCAGGCTCGCCAGCCCTCCACCCAGCGCCGTCAAGGCAACCGTCGCCGCCGTCCCCAAGGCGCCAGCAATGAAGACACGGGTCAGTCCGAAACGATTGGCAAGAGGTCCGGCGCTTAAGGCACCCAGCAGATAGCCTGCAGCGTTGGCACCGTTCAACCCACCGATAGCGGCATAGGAGAGATCGAGATCCGCCTGCATCGCAGGGACCAGCAAGGCATAGGCGAAACGGGCAAACCCCAGGGCAACAGCCCCCGCCAGCCCCAGCAGGGCAGCGGCGACCAGCGCCTTACGCGGTGATTCATTCATGACCAGAGAGAAATCCCTTCCCGTTCCAACGCCCGCTGTACGCTTGGCCGCACTTCCACCCGCCGCGCCCAGTCGGTCAGGGTGTCCGAAACCGGTATCCCGATCCGATTGGCCCACCGGAAAAAGACGATGCCATAGGCATCGGCCAGGGTGAATGCCTCGCCCGCAAGCCAGCCCTGCGTGCCTAAGCGTTCGGCGAAACGCTCGTAGACTGGTGGCAGCTGCGCCCGGGCTGCGGCCGACAAAGCCCCGCGCCTCTCTTCCTCCGCAAACATCCGGCCTGGCCGCCAAAGCGCACCATAGAGGGGATGCACCGTGCTGGAGAGCCAAGCCAGAGTCTCCAGCATTCTATCCGCCTGTTTTGGTATCAGACCGGCCTCAGGATATCGCAGCGCCAGGGAAATCAGAATCGCGGTCGCTTCGGTCAGGACCGAACCATCCTCCTCCAGCGCAGGAAGGCGGCCCGCAGGATTGATCGTCAGGTAGGGAGCCGCCAGATGCTCCCCTTGGCCAATGTCCACCCGCTGCGCTTCGAAGGGGATCGCGATCTCCTCCAGAACGATATGGCAGGCCAACGAACAGGCGCCGGGGGAATAATAGAGCTTCATTGGCCGTCACCTTTGAATTCCAACGATGGGAGAAAGGGCGACAATAGAGGCGGGAGACCATATTCTGCAGCGAATTCCCTTGATCAGAGAGATCAATGAAATCGATGGCTAAATTCTCGGATTGGCTTCCCCCGCTCCAATGTCTGCGGGCCTTTTCCGTCGTCGTCCGCACCGGGAATATCTCGCTGGCCGCGCGCGAGCTACAACTCACCAACAGCGCCATCAGCCATCATCTCTCGCAGCTGGAAGCCTGGCTCGGCGTCCAGCTTTTTGAGCGCCACCGCCGGGGCGTGCGTCCCAGTGAAGCCGCGTTGCTGCTGGCGGGGGAAGTGGACGAGAGTCTGCAGAATCTGCGATCCGCCCTGGCCAGGGCGCGGCAGACACAACGACAAGCGCTGACTTTGACTCTTCTGCCCGCTTTGGCCCAACGCTGGTTGCTGCCGCGACTGGGTGACTTTGCCGAACGGTTCCCGGACCTGGACCTCAGGCTGGTACCGGCGGCGCAGTTGGTGGACCTGGAACGCCAGGGCATCGATCTGGCCTTACGATACGGACCCGGCGACTGGCCGGGCGTGAAGGCCGACCATCTAAGCGACGAATGGCTGTTCCCCGTGGCACGGCCCGATCTAGCGCAATCATTGGCTGATCCGGAAGCCATCGCCGCCGCGCCTCTGATCCGCAATCCAAGCCAGCCCTGGCATCCCTGGTTTATGGCCGCCGGGTTGACCGGGCACCAGGAACCGGATCGAGGGCTTATCATCCATGATGCGGGCATGGCGCTGGACCTTGCCCTACAGGGCCAGGGGGTCGCTTTGGCACGCAGCCGTCTGGTGGAAGGAGAACTGGCGCGGGGGCAACTGGCGCGCCTGTCGACCGTCGCCGCCCGCGATTCCTATGGTTATTACGCCGTTACCGCCTCCAGCACTCATCCAGCCCTACCGGCAGTCATTGACTGGCTGAAGCAGGCATTTAATGAGAGTCAGCCCGCGAACCTTGCGCGATAGGCAGCGGGACTGGTGGCGAGCCGCTGGCGGAAATGATGGCGCAACGTCGCGGTAGACCCGAAGCCGCAGGCAGCCGCGATATCCTCGATGCTCCGCTGGCCACCCTCCAGCAGCGCACGGGCATGGGAGAGGCGCTCGTTCAGCAGCCATTCGCCAGGCGTGGTGCCGGTGGTGGACTTGAAACGCCGCAGGAAGGTACGCTGGCTCATGCCCGCGTCCTGCGCCATCCCGGCGATATTGAGATCCTGATCGAGCGAGCGGCGCATGCGGTCCAGCAACGGTCCCAAGCGCTGCCCCTCCCGCACCGTCGGCACCGGCCGTTCGATGAATTGCGCCTGCCCGCCTTCGCGATGGGGCGGCACCACCAGACGCCGCGCGACGGCATTGGCAAACTCGGTCCCGAAATCCCGCCGCACCAGATGCAGACCTAGGTCGATCCCCGCCGCGCTGCCCGCCGAGGTCAGCAACTGGCCTTCGTCGACATAAAGGACGTCGGGCGCGACCTCGATGGCCGGATAGGCTGCCTTCAGCCGGTCGATATAGCGCCAATGGGTCGTCGCCCGCCGACCATCCAGCAGACCCGTGGCAGCCAGGGCAAAGACACCCGAGCAGATCGTCATGATCCGCGCGCCGCGCCCATGGGCAGCCCGCAGAGCCGTGCTCAGCACCTCCGGCACCGGAACATCAACGCCTTTCCAGCCAGGAATAACGATGGTTCCGGCCTCCGCCAGCAGATCCAGTCCGCCGTCGGCCACCACCCGAACACCGCCGGTCGCCCGCATCGGGCCTTCGTCGAGGCCCGCCACCGCAAAACGATACCAATTCGGCCCCATCTCCGGTCGGGACAGGCCAAAGAGTTCGACCGCGACCCCGAATTCGAAGGTACAGAGCCCGTCATAAGCCAGGGTGACGACCAGCGGATTGGCAATGGATGTTTCGATTGGCATGATCTTGACGCTACACGGCAATCACGCCACTTTCCAGCCTCATCGTCTCGCCGTAGCTTTTCCTCATCACCAACCGATGGAGGCTAGAGATGGCCAGTTCCGTGACGCAGATCCCCGCCGCCAATGCAGCAGTTGCCGCCGCCCATTTCGCCGCCCGCCTGTCGCTTGAAACCGACTGTTCGGACGTGGAAGCCGCCATGCGGGCGGGCGAGATGGATTTTGTGCTGCTCGACGTGCGCGGCCCGATTTCCTACGCCAAGGCTCATGTGCCGGGTGCGATCAACCTGCCCCACCGCAAGATCACGACCGAAGCTCTCGCCGCCTACCCTGCCGATACGGTTTTTGTCGTCTATTGCGCCGGTCCGCACTGCAATGGCGGTGACCGGGGCGCGATGAACCTGGCCAAGCTGGGTCGCCCGGTGAAGCTGATGATCGGCGGCATGACTGGCTGGGCCGATGAAGGCTTCAGCTTTGTAGCCGGCGAGGAACCGGGCAAGCTGGCCGCTTAAGACGCTCTCGGAGATCCCGTCATCCTGGACTTGTCCGGGATCTTGGGTGGAAAAGCTCCGTCGCTCCCTCGACGCGGCTCGACTACACGAGACCCCGGATCAAGTCCGGGGTGACGGGGCCTTTATCGGACCCGACCTTATGTCGCCTTTTCGGGCTTCCCATTGTTAAGCTTTGGCGGCTGTGGTTGTTGCCGCTGCGGCGTAGGAGCCTGCGGCGCCATATTATCCGGCTGCCCGGCTTTCTTAAGGATCAGCACTTCAGGCGCGACGACATTCTGATTGGCAACCGCCCAGCGCCCCAGCAACTGCCCCTTCGGGTCCTTGCGATAGAGCACCACCTGCTGCGCTGCCGGGACCGATACCGCCATGACATCGCCATCTACGATGCCAAGGCCCCGGTACTGCTGGTTCTTGATGACCCAGAGGATCTGATAGACTTCGCCGGTCTTGCCGATATAGGCCATGCCGGCGTAACCCGTGCCCCGGTCGGGATTGCCGCCGCGCACCTCGTAGGTGCCTTCGAACGCAAGAGCCGGTGCGGCGATCAGCAGGAAAACGGCAGCAAGCAGGGTGCGCATGGGGACCTCCTCGGGGGTTGCCCCATCCTAACTGCTGGGGCTGCCCGCCGTCACCCATAAGACTTACCCGACGTTCAACAACCGCTCGTCCAGCGGCGTGAAGACGGCCTTCTTTTCCTCCGGCGTCAGCAGGCGCCAGGCGCCCTCCTCCAGCCCGTCGAGCGTGATGCCGCCGATGCCGACGCGGCGCAGCTTCTCCACGTGATTGCCGACCGCCGCCAACATCCGGCGCGCCTGGTGATAGCGACCCTCGGTCAGCACCAGCCGCACCTTTTTCTCCCCGATCGGCACCAGCTTGGCCGGGACGCAGGGCTTAGTCTCGTTCTTCAGCATCAGGGTGCCGCTGGCCAGCGTCTCGATCTCGCCACCCTCAAGCGGGCGGGCCAGATCGGCTTCATAGAGCTTTTCGACCGAGCTTTTGGGCGAGATGACCTTATGCAAGAACTGCCCGTCATCGGTCAGCAGCAGCAGGCCGGAGGTGTCCTTATCCAGACGGCCGATGCTGGCGAGCACCGGGCTGCGATGGCGGAAACGATGGGGTAGCAGTTCATAGATCAATCGCCCGCCGGGATCGTCGGTCGAACAGATGAAGCCTTCGGGCTTGTGCAGCACGATGACCGAACCTTCAGCGGGATCCAGCGGTTTGCCGTCCAGCAAAACTCGGCTGTGCTCCACCCGGTCATCGCCATAGAGGCGTTCGCCGTCGATATCCGTGACGCGCTCCTCGATGAACAGCCGTTCAACTTCGCGGCGCGAGCCATAACCAAGGCCACCCATCATCTTCAACAGCTTTTCAGGACGGCTCATGCCTTCACTCCCGTCAGGACTTTGTACCCGCCCGCATCGGCCAGCATCGCAACGTCTTTCAGATATTCCCCCATGATGCGTTCGTAAGGAAGCGAGCGATTCGCCACCAGCATCAATCGCCCACCCGGCGCCAGCGCGCCCGCTGCCGTGCGGATGAAGCCCTGCCCCAGATCGACCCGCCGCGCCTGCCCCTCGTGGAACGGCGGATTGGAGAAGATGAGGTCATAGGTCCCGTCGAGCCCGCCCATCACATCGCGCCACAGCACGCGTGCCGGGCGCCCGACATTATGACCCGCCAAGGCGACAGCACGCGCATCGGCGTCATAGAGATCCAGCACGGCCAGGTCATTAGTTTTTCTAATGACCTCGCGAGCCAAGAAGCCCCAACCACAGCCGATATCCGCCACTCGACCGGAAATTTTCTCAGGCAGACACTCTGCCAATAGAGCCGAACCGGGATCGACCCGGTCCCAGGCGAAAAGCCCAGGCTGGCTCGTCACGCTACCATCCAGGATCGGCGCAGGGGCCGCTGCCTGCTCCCAGGTCTTGGCCAGCGCCATGTCGAAATCATCGGTCCGGCGCCCCCAGGCGACACGGGCCTTATGTTTCGACACGCTCTCGCTATTGCCCAGCAGATCGGTCAGATCGCGGGCGAACCGTCCGGCCCCAGCCGTATTCGGGGCTGCCAGCAGAACCAGTCCACCCGGCACCACCGCTTCGGCAGCTGTCGCGAGATCGCCGAGGGCGCGGTCGCGCTGCTTGGCCGGAAACACCAGAGCCGCTGCCAGAGGCTCGTTCAACCAAGCCGACAGATGCAGTTGGCTCGCGGTGGGCTGCCAGTCCTGGCGCACACGGATCCGTTCCTGCGGGATCGAGCGCAGCAGGGCGTGGGGCACCGCGCCATCGATCAGGATCAGCCCTTCCTTGGGCAGCACAATTGCGCCCTGGTCCAATGCCCAAAGCGTCGCGTCAAAAGCTTCAATACTCAAATTCGTTCCGCCAGTACGTCCGGTATCGGCCCGCCAGTCGCCCAGTCGAGCAGTTCGACGGTATGAACCACAGGAAGGGCCTTACTGTGAAGCTGGGTAATGCAGCCGATATTTCCAGTGGCGACAAAATCCGGTGTCGTCTTGGCGATATTGCCGAGCTTGCGAGCCTTGAGCTGGGAAGCAATATCAGGCTGAAGCAGATTGTAGGTGCCCGCCGACCCGCAGCACAGATGTCCTTCCGGCACTTCCTGCACCTGGAAGCCCGCCGCCTTCAATAGGGCTGGCGGCTGTGTCTTCAGGCGCTGGCCATGCTGCATCGAGCAGGCGGAGTGATAGGCGACCCGTTGACCGGTTGGGATTGTCGGCTCCTGCAGGCCAAGCTCGCTCATGACCTCCACGATATCCTTGGCCAAGGCAGCGATCTGCTCGGCCCGGCTTGCCCACTCAGGCTCGGACCGCAACATGAAGCCATAGTCTTTTACCGTCGTCCCGCAACCCGAGGCATTGATGACGATGGCATCGAGACCGCCATTCGCGATCTCTGCTTCCCAGGCGACGATATTAGCCTTCACGAAGCCCATCGCGGCTTCTTCCTGGCCAAGATGATGGTTGAGCGACCCGCAGCAGCCTTGCCCCGGCGGCACCACCACCTCGACCCCATGGCGATTGAGCAGGCGGATGGTGGCGTCGTTAATGCTGGGCGCCAGCACCTTCTGGGCGCAGCCGGTCAGCATCGCTACGCGCTTCTTGCGGTTCTGCACCGGATAACTGCCCGGATGTTCGCTGCGTGAGCGGTCGGCAGGCGCCTGAGCCAGACGCAGCATCGCGCCCAGCCGTCCCGGCAGCCAGGACAGGAAGGGCCGTACCGGCGCAGCGCCTAACAGGGCAAGACGGAACAGCATCGGGCGCGGTAGCAACCAGCCCAGCAGCTTACGCAAGGAGCGATCCAGGAGCGGTCGTTTGTAATGTTCTTCGATATGCGCCCGCGCGTGATCGACCAGATGCATGTAATGCACGCCCGAAGGACAGGTGGTCATGCAGGAGAGGCAAGACAGGCAGCGGTCCACATGCTTGACGGTGCTCTCCGGCACCGGCTCGTCTTCAGCCTCCAGCATGCCCTTGATCAGGTAGATGCGGCCGCGCGGACTGTCGAGTTCATCACCCAGCAGGGTGTAGGTCGGGCAGGTCGCCGTACAGAATCCGCAATGCACGCAGGTGCGCAGGATCTTCTCGGACGCAGCCACATCAGGATCGGCAAGCTGGGTCAGGCTGAAGGTGGTCTGCATGGGTTAGTGACCCTTACTTTTGTCATCCCGGACTTGATCTGGGATCCGGCCGAAAGCTGTTGCAGCGTGTCGCCGCAGGAGAATGGCCACTCCGGCGGCCGGATCCCGGCTCAGAGGCCGGGATGACAGTTTCTTTTGGGCGCACAGATCCATCACCCCATCCTTCCCGGATTGAAGATGCCGAGTGGGTCGAAGCTGGCCTTCACGCGGGCGGCCAGTGGCGCCAGAGCGCCCTGCGGCTGAAACACGGGCACGCTCGCCCGAATAGCGTCCGGCGCCCGTACCAGGGTCGCATGCCCTTTACCCGCCACCGCTGCCCGCACCCGCGCAGCACCGCCATCGGCTTCACCCGGTGCAAGACCCAACCAGATAAGTCCGCCGCCCCAGTCGAACCAGGCGACTTCATGGGCGCCGACAGCTTTCAGAACTTCCGCCCCTTCCATAGGCGCGACAGACAAGCGCCAGAGGATTAGGTCCGGCTTACCCACCAGGGGCGCCGCATCGCTGATGTGCTGCCAGAGGTCGCCACCTGACATCGGATCCATGGAGCCAAAGGCCTTCAACTCTTCCGCCAATACCGATGCACGGGCTTTGACCGAGGCCTCGAAGCCTTCCAGGCGTACCGCGACTTTCGGCCCGCCCAATCCAAACAGATCCTGCGGCAGATAAGCAGCACCCGAGACCTCATGCGCACTTCCCAACGCCAGACTCATGGCGGAGAAGGCAACCGACTCATCGATAGGATCGATCAGTAGGGTTGTCGCGGTCTCGGGCCGCGGCAGAGTCTTGATCGTCGCTTCGGTTAGCAGCGCTAGGGTGCCGAAAGATCCCGCCAGCAGCTTGGGCAGATCATAGCCAGTGACATTCTTCACCACCTTACCGCCCGCCTTGAAGATCTCGCCCTTGCCGTTGACGCCGGTGAAGCCCAGGAAATGATCGCGGACGCTACCCGCCGAGATGCGGCGCGATCCGGCTGTCGCCGTCATCAGCAAACCGCCCAGCGTTCCCTCGCCCGCCGGTTTACCGTAGAGCGGGCCATGGTCGGGGATCTCGAATGCCAGATGCTGCCCCGCCTGATCCAGGGCCGCCCGCAAGGCTCTGATGGTGGTCCCGGGCCCGGCGGTCATCACCAGTTCTTCAGGCTGGTAATCCGCGATTCCGGCAAAACCGGCGAGACTGACCGGACGACCGGTAACCTGATGGCCAAGCCCCTCGCGGGTACCGGTACCGGAAACAGCCAGCGGCTTTGCTTCCTTGACCAGGGCCACAAGGTCCGCCGCGTCGCGCGGCTGATCTATTTTACTCATGAGTCGCTCGCGGCCTCTAGAAACGCGGCAGATCGGGATGCGGCAGCGCGCCTCCCGAAACTTTCATCCACCCGGCATCGGCACAGCGCGCCAGTTGCGGAAAGACCTTGCCGGGATTAAGCAGACTGTCCGGATCGAAGGCGCATTTCACCGCCAGTTGCTGATCGAGGTCGGTCTCGTTGAACATCGTCGGCATCAGGTCGCGCTTCTCGATCCCCACCCCATGTTCGCCGGTAAGAACTCCGCCAACCTCGACACACAGGCGCAGGATATCGGCGCCAAAGGCCTCGGCCTTCTCGGTATCGCCGGGCTTATTGGCGTCGAACATGATCAGGGGGTGCAGATTGCCGTCGCCCGCATGGAAGACATTGGCAAGCCGCAGGCCATGTTGCACAGACAGTTCGCTCATCCGCCGCAGCACTTCGGGCAGGCGGCGGCGCGGGATGGTGCCATCCATACAGATATAGTCCGGGGAAATGCGGCCGATGGCAGGGAAAGCAGCCTTGCGTCCAGCCCAGAAATTGGCCCGCTCTGCCTCCGAGGTCGAGACGCGGTTATAGCTCGCGCCCCGGTCGGCCGCGATCTTGGACACCCGCTCGATCAGCATATCCACCTCGACCGGCGGGCCATCCAGCTCGACGATCAGCAGCGCTTCGACATCCAGCGGATAGCCCGCATTGACGAAGGCTTCGGTGCAGTGGATCGCGGGCTTGTCCATGATCTCCATGCCGCCTGGAATGATCCCCGCCGCGATGACCGCCGCGACGCAATCGCCCGCGGCCTCCGATGTCGGGAAGCCCAGCAGCACGGCCCGGGCGGTCGCGGGCTTGGCCAGCAGTCGCACCGTCACCTCGGTCACCACGCCCAGCAGCCCCTCGGACCCGGTCAGCAGGCCCATGATGTCGTAGCCACCGGCTTCGAGATGCTTGCCACCCACCCGCAGGACTTCGCCCTCGATAGTCACGAACTCCAGACCCAGCAGGTTATTGGTGGTCAGACCGTATTTCAGGCAATGCACACCACCCGAATTCTCCGCCACATTACCGCCGATAGAGCAGGCGATCTGGGAGGAGGGATCGGGTGCGTAATAGAAACCGGCATGGGCCACGGCCTGGGAAATCGCCAGATTGGTCACCCCTGGCTGCACCCGGGCGCAGCGGTTGGGCAAATCGACTTCCAGGATCTTATTGAGCTTGCCCAGCCCCAGGATGATCCCATCGGCCAGCGGCAGCGCACCGCCGGAAAGCCCGGTACCGGAGCCACGCGGCACGACCTTGACCTTGTTCTCATGGCAATAGCGCAGAACGGCCGCCACCTCGGCGGTCGAACGCGGCAAGGTCACCGCCAGCGGTACCTGACGGTAGGCCGTCAGCCCGTCGCTTTCATAGGCCTTGAGCGCCGCCCCATCGACCACGACACAGCCCGGCGGCAGCAATGCTTCCAGATCCGCCGCGATCTCAGCACGGCGCGCCAGCAGCCCCTCGTCCGGCGGCGGCATCTCCATAGGCCTGGTCCCTTCCCAAGATTCTCTTTTTCTTGCATCCACCATAGCGGCTGCATGACAGCTACGCCAAGCCTGGAAGCTGATGGGATTTGACGGGAGACGAAGGCCGGAGAGTTACTCCGCCGCTTCCAGCACTTGGGTCAGGACGTCGGCCAGCGTCCAGCGGTCCAGGTCGGCAGCAAGCGCGGCATTGGCCTGATCGGTGATGACCTCCAGCGTGCCACACATGGTCTTGCCGACCATGCAGTCCTGGTTGGTGCCGTCATGGAGCGCAAAGGCGCCGTCGGGTTCGACCAGCCGATACACCTCGCCCAGGCGAATCTGCGGGGCAGGACGCCCCAGGACGAAGCCGCCCTTGGGACCGGCGATGGAAGACACGAGACCAGCCTCACGCAGGGTGCCGAGCAGGCGGCGAATCACGACCGGGTTGGTGCCGACCGAACGGGCAATCCAATCCGAGCAGGACGGCGCATCACACTTGGAGGTGTGATCACCCTGCTTTTCGGCATAGGCCTTTTCCTTCGCGATCACCGCCAGCGCGTGAACGGCGACGGCAAATCGGCTACTGCTGCGTCCGGCCATCTGAGGCTTCCCCTACAACTGTAACTGATTTAATGCGCCATTGTACGCGCATCAAGGGCTTTTGACCAACTAGAGAGAATTGCCAGCAGCGGGAGGCATTTCCCGAAACAAAACAAACCCCGCCGGGTTGGGGCGGGGTTTGTTTTGAAACAGGCAGGCCGACCGAAGCCGACCTCCGTCTTCATTAGCCCTGGCGGGCCTTGAAGCGCGGGTTCTGCTTGTTGATCACGTAAACGCGGCCCTTGCGGCGAACGATACGGCACGCCTTGTGGCGCGTCTTCATGGACTTAAGCGAATTGACGATCTTCATGATAGGCCCTAGCCGAGATTGGGTCACACGTTATGAGGCGCGCACCCTACCGATGCGCCCGCGATGAGTCAACTACCGAAAGGCATGAAAGCGATAGACGACGAGGCTGCCCGCATCCAGGCACCGCCGGAAGGCCGCCCAACGTTCGGCTTCGCTGGCCACCGCCTTCAACAGATGACGGGGAATGGCGCCTTTTTCGAGCTTCTCCGACAGGCCGACCCAGGCCTGCACGATCATGTCGCGGTAGCGGTCGGTGATGTCGGCGGCGATCCGCACGTCCATCCCCTCGCCCTGCAGCGTGTCGGTCGTCTGTGCCAACGACCAGGGGGTCGGGCGCGGCGTCTCATAGGCGTACCAGGCTTCCATATCGGCGGTGACAGCACCTGCCCGCGTCACCAGGAAGTCGGTGAAGATCAGTTGGCCGCGCGGCTTCAGCCCGGAAACGATGGAGTTATAGAGCCGGGCCTTGTCGGGGACGAGATAGAACATCTCCCGCGCGAAAACGCAGTCGAAGCCGCCTTCCTTCAATTCGAACTCGTTGGGATCGTAGGTACGGACCGGCGACTTCTTGTCCAGATCCTGACGGGTGGAGCGCGCTTGCCCATCCTTGGCAAGATCGGGATCGGGTTCGAGGCTGGTGACCCAGGTGCCGTTACGACGGCGCAATTCGCGCCCGGTAGCACCGACACGGGCAGCCAGATCAACAATGTTGGTTTCGGAATTGATCCCGACGGGATTGAGCAGTTCCATCGAGAAATTGAGATTGCCCGGCCCGAGGTTTTCCTCGCCCCAGATCTGCTCGGCAGCTTCGATGCGGGAAATGGGCCAGAGTTTGCCCGGCTCCTCCGCCATCATCATATGCGGCTGATCCGGCGCCAGATCGGTCAGCAATAAGGGCTCTTCCTCCTCGGGAAGCGCCTCTACGACCGGCTTCTTTTTACGCCCGAACAACCCCATTCCATCCCCCAACGCAAGGCATGCCTGACCCCCAGCATACCGCAAATATCATGTCTTCCCGTAACAGTGCCGTTTTTTGCCTGTAGCATGCAAGCTTCTGAACGCCGCAGCGGCTTGGGCGGTTCCTCAACCGGGAACGAGGCGCCCCGGCCAATCGACGATATGGGAGGGCCAGTCCTCCGCGTCGGTCACTTCTTCTTCCGACACAACCCTGCCGCGCGCCGAGAAGCCCGCCGTTACCACCGTCTCCGGATCGCCCGAGATCAGGGGATGCCACCAAGGAAGATCTTGCCGTTCCGACACCAGCCGATAGGCGCAGGAGGGCGGCATAAAATAGAGGTCGTCGATATTCTTGGCCGACACCTTCACGCAGTCCGGCACCTCGGCGAAGCGATTGTCGTAGTCCTTGCATTGGCAGCTGTGACCATCAAGCAGCTTGCAGGCGATATCGGTGAACTCGACGATCCCCGTCGGCTGCCCGTCATCATCCTCATATTCCAGCTTGGCAAGGCAGCATTTCCCGCAGCCATCGCACAGGGCTTCCCATTCGTCGGGCGACATTTCCAGCAATGTCTTGCTCTTCCAGAACGGCTGGGCAGCCATCGGTGACGGACTCCGGGACAGAATGGGGTTATGGCGCTGAAAGTAGTCACCGCAAGCCGCGCGTCAAGGTTTCCTTGCAGCCTTGCCCGCCCTCCCCTATTCCTGCCGCCATGATCGAAACCGATATTCTGGTGATCGGGGCAGGCGCCGCCGGTCTTATGTGTGCGGCTATCGCGGGGCAACGCGGGCGACGGGTCATGCTTGTCGACCATAACGAAGCCCCCGGCGCCAAGATCCTGATCTCGGGCGGCGGGCGCTGCAACTTCACCAACCTCGATATTCAGCCCGACCGCTTCCTGAGCGCCAACGCGCATTTCGCCAAGTCGGCGCTGGCCCGCTATAAGGCGACCGACTTCATCGCGTTGATCGAACGCCATGGGATTGCTTACCACGAGAAAACTCTGGGGCAGCTTTTCTGCGACGGTTCGGCCAAGCAGATCGTCGCCATGCTGATGAAAGAGGCCAAGGCCGGTAACGTCGATTGCCGCTTTAGCGTCAAGGTCGAGGATATCCAGAAGCCGGACCGCTTTCTGATCTCCACCAGCCAGGGGCCGATTACGGCGGATGCCGTCGTGCTGGCCTGTGGCGGCCTGTCGATCCCCAAGCTTGGTGCCAGCGATTTTGCCTATCGTACCGCCAAGCGCTTTGGCATGAAGCTGATTGAGCCACGCCCCGGCCTTGTCCCGCTGACCGCAGGCCCTGCAGATATCGACTGGATGCGCAGCATCACCGGCACCGCGCTCCCCTGCATCGCATCCACCGGCAAGCGCCGCTTTCCCGAGGCCATGCTTTTTACGCACAAGGGCGTCTCCGGCCCGGCCATCCTGCAGATCTCCTCATATCTGCCCCCCAGCGGCGGAAGCATCACGATGGATTGGCTGGCAGGTAGCGGCGATGGGCGCGAGTGGCTGCTGGATGCCAAGCGCGACAGGCCCAAGACCAGCCTCAAGACCCTGCTGGCCGAACGCCTGCCCGCGCGTCTTGCAACTCTGCTGGTCGAAAAATTTGTCGAAGACGGCAAGCTCGCCGATCTGTCGGATAAGAAGCTGCTGGCCCTCGCAGATCGTCTCCAGGCATGGCCTTTCGCGCCGGACGGCACCGAAGGCTTCGCCAAGGCTGAGGTCACCTTGGGCGGTATCGATACCGATGCCCTCTCATCCAAGACCATGGAGGCTAAAAAGATCCCCGGCCTCTATGCCATCGGCGAGGCGGTCGATGTGACCGGCTGGCTCGGTGGCTATAATTTCCAATGGGCCTGGTCGAGCGGCTGGGTCGCCGGGATGTCGGCTTGAACCGGCAGCAACACGGACTTTAAGGACAGGAACTGACCCGATGATGAAACCCGGCGAGATGATCCCCCTCGAGATGCTGGAGTTCCTGGCGCAGAAGCGGCGGATCACCTCCTTCTCAAGCGGCGCGGATTTCGACGGGCATGCCCTGCTGCTGAAGTTCGCCATCGAGGATGGATCGGCTTTGACGGTGCATATCGCAGCGCCCCTGGCTCGGGATATTCTGGGTCGCGGCGAACATGCCGCCAAACATTTCAAATGGGTCGATCAGCGCCCGAAGATGCCGCCGCACCTTAAGCGTTTTTACGCCGAACGGCCGGATGTGGGTCCAGAAGACTGGCAGGGACGCGCCAGCGATGGTCGCCCCCATACCGCCCAAGCCCATCAGCTCGACACGTTCGGCAACGGCATGATCTGGACGATGTGGTTTTCTGCCGACCGCCCGACCCTGATCTGGATCGACCCGGAATTCATGTTCGAACTGATGGATCTGATCGACGGGATGCTGACGCGCGGCGATCTCAAGGGCTAACCTGGGCCGTGGACAACAAGCTTCTGATCGCGGGCGCGATCCTTGCCCTCATCGGCGCCGGCTATCTGTTGTCGCTCCGCAAGCCGGCGCCGGCATCCGAGACACCGCGCAAAAGCCTGGGCCCGCCACAGGGAAGACTGAACCATATCTTCCTCAATGCCCGGGATGTTGGGGCGATGGCCCAACGCATTCTGGATCTGATCGCAACGGACCAGCGCGAGGTCCTGACCTTTTTCTATACGCCGCCGGTCTTCTTCGAGCTGGATGATCTCGAGGATCTGCATGCGGACCCCGCCGTCTCGCAGGCCGCCCGGAATCTCCATGCGTACGCCCGGCAGACATTGAGCATCTTCAACATCAGCAGCGACTGCGATGATCGCGGCATACTCTTCGTCCCGAATACGGCCCCAAATCGGGCTGTGATCGCCGATTATTATCGGCGCCTGCTGGATCTCAGCACGGCGGCAAAGGATTGCCTGCACCCCCATGCCACTATCGCCGAGGACCATCAGCACGGGCAGCGCCCGTTCGATTAAGTGTTCACGTTAACGATTAAATAATTAGTTCGTTAAAAAACTCACAACAATTACTAACGCGGCATAAACAGTTAATTTTAGAGAGTTTTGCGATAAAAAAGCGAATTTTGATTTCAAGAAAATAGTTCTTATGCTGCTTCTCGAAACCAGGAGAAGCCTTGATGTATCGTCGCAGCGACCAGTTCAAGCCGGACAAGCAGCCAGTTATTCACAACAACCGCTCGAAGAATACCTCTCCGACCAATAATACTGGTTCTAAGGAAGACGGCTCGGGATCGCGCCTGCGGTCAGCCATCTCGGGTTTCTCCATCTTCGACGACGCAGAAACCGATACGCCTGCGCAGAAGGTCGCTCCACCGGCCCCCGCCAGAAAGCCCGGCCCTGGATATCAGCCCCCCTTTTCCGAAGCACGTCGCACGATGCAGAAGATCGTCGCGATCGCCATCGGCCTTTCGTCGATGCCCATCATCTACGTCTTCGCCAAGGCCCTGTCGGCGAACATCATGAAGATGGCGCCGATTCACTGACGCGGGAGCAGACAGGTCCCCGGGGATGAGATGGCGGGTAAACGCCACCCCATCCTTTTTCAATATCACGCGGTGGCTATTCTCAGGTTCCCAGGCCTCCGGCCACGTCGATCACGCCGCCGCTCATATAGCCCCCATGTGGCCCCGCCAAGAAACTGACGACGGCGGAGACTTCCTCTAGCGTTGCAATGCGACGGATCAGATGCAGATCCATGACGGCGTCGGGCAGGTTGTCGCGCACATCCGCCGCCATATCCGTCGGCATGATGCCGGGTTGAACCACATTCACCGTAATGTTGCGCGAGCCTAGATCGCGGGCGACGCCCCGCGCATATCCGGCAATTGCAGCCTTGGTTCCCGAATAATCGGCGACGCCGGGAAACGGCACTCGGGTCCCGAGGAGCGAGCCGATGAAGATGATCCGGCCACCATCGGGCAGGACCGAGGCTGCGGCACGGGTCGTCGCGACCGCCCCCATCACATTGACCTGCCATTGGCGATCGAGATTGACCGTATCGAGGTCGGGATCGTCGACCGTCTTCCCCTGTACGGCGATGGCCGCATTATTGATCAGCACGTCGAGCTTGCCGAAATGCGCCACCACCTTGTCGACCAGCGGCTTGGCGGCGGCCATATCCGCCTGATCGCTCTGGATCGCGAGCGCTCGCACGCCCTTCGCCTTCAGTTTCTCAACCACGGCTTCGGCCTTTTCAGCCGATGCGACATAGCTGATCGCGACATCAGCGCCCTGGTCGGCAAGCGCCTCCGCCACCGCAGCCCCTAGACCACGCGAGCCGCCGGTAACGAGCGCGACCTTGCCCTTCATTAAGTTCAACATGGAAAGCCCTTTTCTGTGAACGAACAAGGCATCGCCGCATCCCGGTGAGCGGCAAAACCAATTTCATAACGATCATTACTATATCGATAGGTATGAAATTGGACATCGGCTGTCAATGGGTTTAATAATGATCGTTATGAAACAGGAGAAATTCAGCTGATGGGCCGTCCCCGCGCATTTGACGAGGAGAAAGTGCTCGACGCCGCGCTCTGCGTTTTCTGGCGCAAGGGGTACGAGGGCGCGTCCTACGCAGACCTGACCGAGGCCGCTGGAGTGGAGCGGCCCGCGCTCTATTCTGCGTTCGGCAACAAGGAGGCGCTCTTCCGCCTGGCCCTGGTCCGCTATTACGAGCGCTACCTGGACTATGTTCCGAAGGCGCTCGATCTGCCGACGGCGCGCGAGACAGTCGCCCATATCCTCTACAGCGCCATCGACCTGAACACGCGCTACCCCGACCATACGGGCTGCCTGGGCATCAATGGAGTCCTGGCGGGATCGGATGAGGCCGAGCCCGTGCGGCAAGCGCTGGTAGAGGCCCGCGCGGCGGGTCAGGCGCAGCTTCGGGAGCGGTTCGAAAAGGCTAGGATCGAGGGCGACCTGCCCGAAACCGCCAAGCCCGATGTCCTGGCAGCCTTCGTGATGGCAGTGCTGCACGGCATGGCGGTCCAGGCCAAAGCAGGCTTCAGCAGCGATGTGCTGAAAGCCGTGGCAGAGCAGGCACTCGCCTCGTGGCCGACCGGAAGCGCGGGCGCTTGAGTACCCTGATCGGTATCCACCGAGAAGAACTGCGGCTTGCACTGGTGCCGGACAACTCGACCTGTCGTCGATCCTTCTTCCCATTCCGTGAACTGTGAGGAAGAGTCACAAAAAAACTCGCGTTCCACGTTTTGGGGCTGGCTTGTCGCGTGTCAACGCTGCAGCTATAGAAGCCCGCTGCCCCCTATAAGCCGAAGACAGCGATGCATGGGTCATTAAGTCTATGACAACAATTGGACGGGGTCTGCCAATTGGCGCTTCGTGGAAGGCTGGAAATGACGGATGACTGGCGCCTTCGGCTTCGGGCCCTACCGTTTTTCGGAGCACTCCGCCTCTTCTATCATCTGATCAAAAGTTTCGAGACTAGGCGCTCTGCCCTGCTAATGCTGCGGCGACCACCGGGGCTTTTCCAACCCTATGGCAATACTCGGGAAGATCGCTATCCCAAGATATTCTCGCATATCCGCGCCATGGTTGCCGATAGAAGGGAAAATCATATCCTGTCCTTCGGCTGCTCCACCGGGGAGGAAGTCTTCACACTCGCCCACTACTTCAATCAGGCCCACATCAAGGGGATAGATATCGACGCCACCCGCATCAAGGTGGCGCAGCGGCGTGCGGCAGATTTGAACCTTGGTGACAGGATTAGTTTTATCAACACCGCCTCCACCAAGAATGAACAATCATCCTCTTATGATGCAGTCTTCGCTATGGCGGTGTTTCGCCACGGAGCCCTGCAGAATGCTCCGGAAGCCTGCAGCCCATGGCTACATTTCGACGATTTCGAGAGAGCCGTCACCGATCTGGCCCGCGTGATAAAGCCTGGAGGGTATCTGGCCTTGTCTTATTCAAACTTTCGTTTCACGGACACGGCCGCCTCGGCTGATTTTGAGCTCGCCTTTGCGTCCCCACCCGACCCTGCCACTCCGATCTATGGCCGCGACGACCGACGGCACCCCGCTCTGGCGGATGGCGGCATCTATCGTAAATTGCCATTCAGGTAGGAAACGACTCGGTCAGCAAGTTCGTCGGGTGTCCTGCCCACCGTTTGCAGATGGATCTCCGGTGCTACCGGTTCCTCATAAGGAGCGCTGATGCCGGTAAAATGCGTGATCTTCCCCTGTCGTGCCTTGATATAGAGGCCCTTGGGGTCCCTCTCTTCACAAACCTCAAGAGGAGTATCGACAAAGATTTCAATGAAGTCCCCGGTTACCATGCGCTCTCGGGCAGCCAACCTGTCAGCGCGATAAGGCGAGATTAGGCTGACAAGTACAATCAGCCCCGCATCAAGGAACATCCGGGCCACTTCCGCCACCCGGCGGATATTCTCAACGCGGTCGGCTTCACTAAACCCCAGATCTCGGGTCAGGCCGTGACGCAGATTGTCACCATCCAATAAATAGGTAAGCCGTCCCGCTGCATGAAGTCGGCGCTCAACCAGATCGGCCAGGGTGGATTTTCCTGCCCCAGAAAGGCCGGTGAACCACAGAACGCGCGGTCGCTGATCCGTCAGCTTGATACGAGCCGCGCGGTCAACACCCATAGTCTGCCAAGGGATATTGCGCGTACCATGCGCCTGAACAATCACACCAGCGGCGATTGTTTCCGCCGTTATCGGGTCGATTAGGATGAAGCTTCCCGTAGCCTTGTTATCGCAATAGCGATCACACGCGACCATATTTTCGAACGCCAGCCGGCAAAGCCCGATCTCATTGAGGCCGAGGCGATCTGCGGGAGTTTCTCTCCCGCTTTCTGGGTCAAGGCAGCACAAGATCTCGCTTACCACCGCTGTGATTGTGCGAGTTGCAAGTTTCAGACGATAGCGACGCCCCGGCACCAGAGACGCATCACCCATCCAGATTAGAAAGGCATCCACTCCCTGACTGACGGTCGCTGGACTATCAACAGCGCTGATAAGGTCGCCGCGACCGACATCGACTGTTTCATTAAAACTGATGCTGACGGCCTGCCCTACGAAGGCCTCGTTTACTGCCTCCCATCCCACGGCAATGCGCTTCACCTGGACCAGTCCCCCTTGAGGCTGGACCAACACCTTGTCTCCGACTTTCAGATTTCCGCTGCGCAGGCTCATGCCATAGAAGCGGGTCTCATCTGCCCGTCCAACCCATTCGACAGGCATCCGTAGAGCCGCCTGCGCCCTCGATACGTCAGCCACGGCGAGAGCATCAAGCAGGGTTGGCCCCTCATACCACGGCATTTCCGGCGCTGGGTGACGAAGATTACCACCATGGGGCGCCACGGTTGGAACGACCGTCAACCTGCATTCAGGGGTGAGCCAGATCGCCAGCTGCTCCGAAAGCATCGCGAACCGGGCTCCATCATAAGCCACGCGATCCATCTTGTTGATCGCAACCAGGAACTGCCGCACCCCTAGCAAGCGGGCAATAAAGAGATGGCGGAACCCCTGCAGGGTCACACCTTCGGTCGCATCGACGACAAGCAAGGCCAAATCGGCGGTTGAAGCCGCATGCACCATATTGCGGGTATAGCGATCATGTCCCGGAGCATCTGCCAGCAGATAGACCCTTTGCGCCGTGCGGAAAGAGCGGTGAGCGACATCGATGGTGATCCCTTGCTCCCGTTCGGCCAACAAACCATCGGTTGCGCGGGAGAAATCGGGATCGGCCCCCAAATCGCCCAGCCGGTCCGCCTCGATCCCTCCGACTTCAAATAGCAACCGACCAATCAGACTGGATTTTCCGGCATCTACGCTGCCGCAGGCGACCAGTCGCAGCGTATCGGGTCCCATCAGAAATATCCTTCGCGCTTCTTACGCTCCATCGCCCCGGCTCCATCCCGGTCGATCAGGCGTCCTTGACGTTCGGAATATGGGCTGAGGACGAGTTCGCTACGAATATCTTCCACCGTAGAGGCGACCGACTCGATGGCTGCCGTTAACGGGTAACAACCGAGTGTCCGAAAGCGAACCGATCGCATCTCTGGCACCTCGCCTGGTTCAAGCGGCAGGCGAGAATCATCCACCAAAATCCAACGCCCCTCGCGTCGCACAACCGGTCGCAAAGCCGCGAAATAGAGTGGCACCACCTCGACCCCCTCTTCGGCGATATAGTCCCAGACGTCGCCTTCGGTCCAGTCGGAGAGCGGGAAAGCTCGCGCGCTTCCCCCAGGAGGCAGCAGGCAGTTGAACAGGCCCCAGGGTTCGGGTCGCTGACCGCGAGGGTCCCAGCCGTGACTGCGGGACCGTAGTGAAATCACCCGCTCTTTTGCCCTGGCGGAATCCTCGTCCCGCCGGGCACCACCGATTGCACAGGTGAAACCATGGGCATCAAGCGCTTGTCGCAATGCCTGCGTCTTCATCACATCAGTATAGAGTACTGCCCGCTCGCCAAAAGGAGCGAGCCCCTGCGCCAGCCCGTCGGCATTGGTATGCACGATCAACCGCACCCCTGCCGCAGTAACAGCGGCATCCCGGAAAGCTATCATTTCCCGGAACTTCCAAGTCGTGTCGATATGAAGTAACGGAAAGGGCAAGGGCGCCGGATAGAAAGCCTTGCGCGCCAAATGGAGTAGGACCGAACTATCCTTGCCGATTGAATAGAGCAGGACCGGCCGCTCGAACTCGGCCGCCACCTCACGCAGTATCCTTATGCTCTCCGCCTCTAACCGGCGAAGATGGGAAAGCGCCATAAGATCAGGTCGGGCTCGCCTGGTTGCGTTCCGTTTCGATCCGGAGCGGGCTTTCCGATGGGTTGATGGCCCCCGTCGCGCCGTCGTTCAGATTGCGCCGAACATCATCACCGCCCTGCGCCAAGATCTGCTGGATCTGGGCATTATTCGCGGCATTGGCGCTATTGAGCGCATTAGACTGCGAGGCAGTCGATAGAAGCTGGACGACATTGGCCTGCAAATTCGGCACGTTAGCCAGCAGAACGGCAGACTGTGCAACGCCGTAAAGGGCACTCATCGCCTGGATAGCGGCCTGTGGACTTGCCGAATAAACTGTTGGGTTCGCGACGATCTGGGTTGCTTTGACCGTATTTTGGGCCACTTCCTGCGGCGCGACCTGCTGGGCCTGGGGCGCTGCGAAGATACGGGCAGCCGTGGTCACCGTTGTCAGGGTCGCCTGGGGACCGGCTGTCTGCACTGGTAGGGCCGCCACAACGTCGAGCGCTGCCCCGGCCGCAGCCACCGCAGCCTGCGGGTTGGTCGCAAGCAGTTGTTCGGCGCGGGCGACAACAGCAGCAGCCAAATTAGCCGCCTGGGTGGGATTGCCAGCGCTTAAGGTCATGATAGCTTGCTGGATCGCCTGGGCATTGCCCGACTGAACGGATGCCTGCAAGGCCGGAGGAAGCTGGATCTGAGCGGTCTGGGCCAAAACGACCGAGACACTCGAACCGAACGTGGCTGACGCCAGAAAGGCGACCAGCGCCGAATGCCTCAAGACCCGCATCACCATGACAATCCACCCTTCAACTCGATGCCCACCATTGTGAGGGCATAGGACCCGGAAATAAACAGAAAACCGTTCATGCAGGAGGCTCTTTTCCCCGCTGATAGAGCGCCACGATATCTGCCGCTCGCGCCTCCCAGCTATAGAGGGCCAGCAAGCGACTGTGCACCGCCTCCGTGACCGGCAAGGGCAAGGCTGTCAAAGCAGCAGCCCAAGCGGATATATCGCCAAGAGGGACCAAACTGCCCGTCGCGAGCTTCGCTAGAATCGCGCGGGTGCCTGGTATATCGCTGGCGATCACTGGACAACCGAACATCAAGGCCTCGATCACAGCCGTCGGACCACCCTCGCGCTCGGACGGCAGTACGAAAACATCCGCCCCCAACGTCATTCTGGCGGCCACCAAATCGTCGCAGCCGCCATGAAAAACGACCCGATCGCCAACTCCAAGATCAATCGCTTGCTGTTCTAGCTCCCGTCGCGTCTCCCCCTCTCCAATAATATGAAAAATCGTCCCCTCCAGCCCCGGCAAGGCAAGGGCCGCGATGATATCGCCGAGGCGCTTCACCGGAACCAGCCGGCCGATGGATAGTAGAGCCAGGCTCCCGGTCAATTTCCCCGATGCTTCAGCGGGTCGCCGCGCCAACACATCCTCGGCCAGGACGCAGTTCGGTACGATCACGGGATGGGCGACGGGCAGATGACGGGTTGCCAGATACTCCAGCCACACCTCATCCAGCAGGATGGTCGCTCGCGCCCCGATCAGCAACCGGCGCTCGATGATCCGATCCCATATCCGCTTGGCCATCCGCCGTAAAGGCGAGACGCTATCGTAATAGCAATGGGGCGTGTAAAGGAACGGTCGCCCCAACAACTGGGCAAGCAGGCCCGCGAAGGCTGTGATCGGAGTACGTGCGCCATGAAGGTGCAGGACATCCGCTCGGCGCACGGCAGAGATCAGCCCTCGCCAATCGCCGATCGTGATATCGAGCTCCGGATGCCTCGCATGACCTTTCTGGGCATAGACGGCAGCGTCAATACCGAGGCTGCGACTGTGCCGAGCAAGACCATCGATATGACGGGCAACCCCACTGCGGTCAGGATGAAACTCCTTATAGACGTGGAGCACCTTCATGCAATCGCCCTCTACTCGTAGCGCCGGGCGAGCGATAAGCTGGCACCCACTAATAACCAGAAGGGCGCCATGGCGGAAACGCTGAAAATATGTTCTGAGATCACCATGCTACTAGCTGCTCCGATCATCAGGGCAAGCACTGCATAATTGAGATCTCCTGCCTGCCGCCGCGTCTTCAGCAATTGCCAGGCCATAACACTATAAAGGGCGAGGAAAACAATGCCGCCCGGCAGACCCAACTGGTAAATGATAGTAAAGAGGGCGCCTTCACCGCCGCCGGCGATCTCCTCACCAGCATCCGCCGTCACCGCCCCGGCCTCACCCACCCCAGCACCGAAAATCACGACTTGTCCTAAGCCCGCGAGATTGTCTTGCAGGGCGGTCAGATGACCGATGGTCGAGCCATCATCGAGATTGACGGTGTAATCATAGATGAAGCTGATCACTTCCGCCCCCGCCAGTACCAGCAGGCCAACAAGCATCAGGTCGCGGACCGCGCCGCTGACCCGCCGGGTGCTGACGATCAGGAAAGCAGGGATTGCCAACAGCACGATCAACAGCGCCCCGCGTGTGCCGCTCTGATAAATGCCAAAGCAGAAGATACCGAGCGCAGCAACCGCCAGCCAAGGCTGCTTCTCGCGCCATAAAGCAAAAGCCAATACGCCGGCAGTAGCGAGAACTGAACCTTGCGCCAAAGGCGCCGCCACCAATCCCGCAGCGCGGCGAGCTCCTTCAAAACCGAAAAAATTGAAGGGCAGCATATATTCTTCAAGGTAGCCGATGAGAACGCCCTTAACCTCATAGAGATAGCTGCCGTAATCGATGGTCTCCGCCCAGAAATCGGTGTGTCGGATATCCCAGAGGCCAAACAACAAAGAGGTCAGCGCCAGACAAACAATGCTCCAACAAAGGACCATCATCTGACGCGGGGTTTCGATTGCCCCCATAGCTCCGAAGATCAGGAAAATGGGGAAAGCAAGTTTCGCAGCCGAACCTGCAAGCAAGGCCAGGCCCATGTCATTGTTGAAACCAACAAAACTATAAACTGCAATGAAAGCAAAATAGACGCTGGTCAATAATCGCACGCGGGGTGGACAGGGCGCATTGAGAAACCCGGCTATGAACAGCGCGAAGGCGAGTCCTTCGCGGCCAAGGCGCAGATAATTCACCTCCGTCAGGCCGAAAGCCGCATATAGGCTGGCAGCGATAATGTCAGTGAACAGTGCAGAAAAGAGATAAATAATCAGCAACGGGAACATCGCGCCGCCATCCTTACCCATTCTGCCTGCGCAGCGCCAGTCGGCGCGAAACCTTCCTCAACCCAGGCCCGCCCCGCCTTCGCCAGCCGAGCCCGCGCAGCTTCGGAGGCTTGCAGTTCCGACCAAAGCTTTGCCAAGGCATCGACGTCCGCCACACGTGTCGGTGGGCGCGCGACCAATTGCGCGGCCAAACTACCGGGCAGATCACCTGCCAGCCCAACAACATAATGCCCGGCGAACGCCGCCTCGATCAGCGCAGTGCTGGAGAGCGCCAGCACCAGCTTGGGCGCGCCGACGACTGTTTTGAGACCTGGGTGCGGCGCCGCTCTGGCTGACAGATAGGGGCCAGCAGACGGCGCTTCAGCGGGGTGCAGCCAGATCGAAAGCGGCAATCCGCATGCTTGAATGTCTGATGCCCAAGCAAATAGCTGCCTCTTAATATCGACACCATAAAGATCAGTGTGTGTCTGAGACAAAAGCACAATTTCGTCCGGTGCCGCCGCCGACGTTGATGGCGGCATCCGCTCTATCCGCCCAAGCCCATCCATCAATAAGCGCTGGCTAGGCAAGAGTTGAGGCTTGAAGGCGGCAGCGCTGGTCTTCCCCCAGACCGCCTGAATTTCGGCGCTGCATGGGAAAAACTCATCGGTGGGCACGCCGTGTTGTATGACCATGCACGGCAATCCGCTTGCGACTGCAGCAGCCCCCATTAGATCGAAGTCATTATGCAGGACCAAGGCTGCAGGATTTTGCAGCGCCAATCTCCGCCAAGCCGCTCTCCACAACTGACAGCGCGCCACACTCACCGCCGCAGCCACAGAGCCCACTGTCGGATGTCGTCGACGCAAATAGGGCAACCCGGAACGCAAGGCCGACCAGAGTTCCCCCAATGACGGCCGTGGCAGCCAATAGACGGCAACCTGCCCCACCGGATCCTTCCGCCCTACACGAGGATGCCAGAGGGCAGCGACTTTCATCTGAGCTGCCTGCGCCTGATGCAGCAGTGGCCGTAGGGATTGCCACCCATTGTCTCCAGGCAGGCTCGCGACCAGGAAACCATCGTACTGCCGATCCACCCGGCGCGGACCGGGGCGCAGCATGAGATCAAAGATCGTCAAGGCAAGGGCCGAGAGCGCCCGCAAAGCCTGCAAGACTTTGGGCTGCCATTTTCCCTGACGCCGGGCCGTGAAATAGAGTTCGTGCCGCACGCCCAAGATTTCGAGACCAAACTCTGCCGACAAATCGGCCTGGAAATCTCGAAAACTCTTTTGATCGTTCATCATATGACGGAATTAAGGCTTGCCCAGGATGCACCCGCCATAACATCATGCCCGGGCGTAGAAACAAGCGTGTAAGATCTGCTAAATCGCTGGAAAGTCAAAACCTTATCTTGACCGAGAAATTTCTGATAGTCATCGGGACACGACCAGAAGCAATTAAACTGGCCCCCGTGGTGCGCGCTTTGATGCGGGTGCCGGCCTTCAAGGTCCAAGTTTGCCTCACCGGCCAGCATCGCCAACTACTGTCTCAAGCTCTTTCCGCCTTTGATATCCCTGTTGACTGGGATCTAGATCTCATGGCGGAGAATCAAAGCCTTGCAAGCCTTACAAGCCGAATTCTTGCAGACCTTGGCAGCCTTCTGGCCCGAGAGGCCCCATCCTTGGTCATTGTTCAAGGCGATACTACCACCGCGATGGCGGCGGCCCTCACCGCGTTCCAGATGCGTATTCCGGTCGCCCATGTGGAAGCGGGCCTGCGAAGTGGCGATATCAATCAGCCCTGGCCAGAAGAGATGAACCGTCGGCTGGTCGCAAAGATCGCGGCCTACCATTTCGCCCCGACCCCGCGAAGCCGCCATAATCTCGAAGCCGAGGGGATCGATCCGGCGGCAATTGTTGAAACCGGCAACACTGTAATCGATGCGTTAAACGATGCCCTCGATCGGGTCCGCGAAACGCCAGAACTGATCAGTCCCGTGAACGACCTGCTTGCCGAGGTTGAAGGCCGCAAACTGGTTCTGGCCACCGTGCATCGCCGCGAGAACCTCGACCGTCGCCTTGAAGAGATCGGTGCGGCGCTCGTTCGGCTGGCCGAACGCCAAGACACGCTGGTGGTCTTTCCAGCCCACCCCAATCCACAAGTGATGCAGTTGGCCGACCGACTGCGCAACAATTTCAGCCCGGTACGGGTCATAAAGCCACTGGACTATTTCCCCTTCATCGCCCTGATGCAGCGTGCCGACCTGATCCTAACCGACAGCGGCGGCATCCAGGAAGAGGCGGCCGCTCTCGGTCGGCCAATCCTGGTTCTGCGCGAACGCACCGAGCGGCCAGAGGTGCTTGACGGTGGCAACGGACGACTGGTCGGCACCGATGGCGACGCCATCTTTGAGGCTGCCAATAATCTCTTGGACGATCACGCAGCCCGCAGCGCAATGGCTCGCAAGCATGCTTCCTTTGGCGACGGCAAGGCCGCCGAACGAATCGTCAACAGCCTGATCAGCACCTTGCTGCCATCGACATCACCGGTTGTCCCAAGCCCCTGATGACCGGCAACGACCTTCTTTTCAGGCTGCTCGTGGGGCTTCTGATCTTAGTGCCGATCCCCTTTGCCAGTCATCGCCCCTGGGCCTGGAGCCTATTGGCGACAGCGACCGGCGTTCTGCTGCTGCTCTGGGGGTGGCTTTGGGCCAGCGGTCGGGTGCGGCTTCCTGTCGGATGGCCGCGCTTATGGGGGACACTAGCCCCCTTCGCGCTCCTGATAGGGTGGATCGTTGTACAGATGGCCAGTTGGACTCCCGTCTCCTGGCATCATCCGCTGTGGGCGGAAAGTGGCGCATCTAGCGGTGCGATTAGCCTCGATCCCGCCGCTACACTCACAGCCCTGATGCGCCTGCTGGCCTATGGTGGGGTCTTTTGGCTAGCGCTACAGGTCGGTCGAGACCGCAACCGTGCCCGTAACGGTCTAAAGGCAGTCGCTATCCTGGCGATTATCCAAGCAGCCTATGGGCTGGCGCTCTATTTCATCGGCTCCGATACGATCCTCTGGTTTCAGAAATGGGCCTATATCGGTGACGTCACAGGGACGTTCGTAAATCGCAATGCCTTTGGGGCCTATGCTGGCCTCGGACTGCTAGCTTGCCTGGCCGTTGCAGCTGGCACCATGGCGGAAGAACGGGGACGTCGACGAGGCGCCCGCGATACCGCGGAACTGCTGCTGAACCGCACCGCTCCCTATCTTGTTGGGTTAGGGCTTCTCGGTACTGCTTTGCTGCTCAGCCATTCGCGTGGTGCCTTTCTCGCTACGGCAGTCGCGATCCTGTTCTTGTTGGCGCTGTTCGGCTTCGGCCGATTACTCTCTGCGCGAGTGGCCTGGGGGCTGACGACCATAACCCTGCTGGTCGGCGGGCTGGCGGTTGCTGTCAGCGGTGAGGCGACTCTCACCCGCCTGGCCGAAAGCACGGAAATCCAGGGTGATCGCGGCCAGCTCTATCGTCTAAGCCTCAATGCGATCGCCGAAGCCCCACTAATGGGTCACGGTTATGGTGCTTTCGAGCAAAGTTTCAGACTTTATAGAGATACCAGTTTGCCTCGCCCGGTAATCTATGACTTTGCCCATAACATCCATTTGGAAGTCTTGGTCGGCCTCGGAATTCCCGGTGCGATGCTGCTCTATGCTGCGATCCTGATTCCGCTGAGCCTCTGCTTGAAGGGGGTCATCACCCGGCAGCGTGACAAGGAATACTCAGCGCTCGCCCTAGCCGCAGCGGTGCTGCTGGCAGGTCACGGACTGGTCGATTTCAGCCTGCAGATCCCGGCCATCGCGGTGCTGTTTGCCTTTCTGCTAGGGCTTGGCGTCGCACAATCCTGGAGTCGCAGCGTACAGGCCTAATCCTGTTCCGTTCCTAATGCCTGGGTCAGGAAACCAGTCAATTCCGGACGCTGTATCAGTGATATGATCGGCTTTGAATCGATCTTCCAGGCAAGCCGGACCTGCCGGGCTGTCAACTCAAGCATCTCACCGTTCATCCCATCGAGCAGAGAGAGGGCAAGTTCCAAGCGCCCGGCCATCAGCTCCGGCACAACCGGCCCTGTAAGGAATGATAGTCGCAAAGCGCGGACCGCACCTGGAACATCTCCCTCACTCCGTAGCAGGCTCGCAAGCAATGCCCAACCTTTCGGGTTAGCCAGACTATGGCCCAGGGCCTCCTGCAGTATTGGGATGATTTCCGAAGGCGGCCGACCCAAGCGCAGTTCCAGAGCGGCCCGCTCAATCATCAATTCACCGTTCGGCACAAGACTGGTCGCCCGATTCAGGGCCCGCACAGCAGCGGCCATATGGTCGGCGCTTGCATCGCCGGCATTTACCTCCAGCGTTGCCAGACCCGACATCAACCGGGGCACTGCCAACGCCAGCAATCCGACCCCCGCCAGCATCGCTACGCCCCCCACCCACAGTCGGCCGGGCGCCCGATTTTTAGTCTGCGTAATAGGCGCCATAGCGACCGTAGTGTTGCCCATAATCGCCATAGCCATAGCGGGCGTGTTTACGGGGGTCGACCTTGGAAAGCGCAACGCCAACCAGCGGCGCGCGCGACTCGCGCAAGAGCTTGATGCCGGCTCGCACCGCATCGCGGGGGGTTTTATTCCAGCGAATCATGTAGAGCACACGGTCGGCCATACAGCCCAACAAGCGAGTATCCGCTACAGCCAGGGCCGGAGGCGCGTCCAGGATGATACGATCATAACGCTCACGCAATTCGGTTAGCAGCTTTGGCATGGCCTGATCGTTGAACATTTCGGCCTGCTGGGCAGCCGGCGCCTTACCAGCCGGTAGAAAATCCAACTCGCCTACGTTATCCCGCACCACGGTTTGATCGAAGGGGACTCCCATGCCGAGGACCTGGATCAGGCCAATCTCGCCAGCCAGCTTCAGCGACTGGTGCAAGCGCGGGCGGTGCAGATCGCCGTCAATCAGGAGCACCTTCTCACCGGACTTGGCGAAGAGGCGCGCGAGACTCAATGCCGTAAAGCTCTTACCCTCTTCAGGGACCGAGGAGGTTATCATCACCACTTTGGCATCGGCGACAGAATCAGCGCTGAGAACAAGGCCGGTGCGCAATGTGCGAAATGCATCGGCAAGGGCTGAGCGTGGCCGCTGCACCACCTCGTCTTCAATCGTTTGATCACCCTTCTGGCGGCGCAGCGGAATGGCGGCAAAGACCGGAAGTCCGGTCAGATCCTCGGCCTCGTCGCTGGAACGAACGGCCCTATCCAGCTTTTCCAGCAAGAACAGAAGGCCGGTGCCAAGAGCCAGAGCCAGCAGGAAGACACCGATCAGGATCGAGGGCTTGCGTGGATAGGAGGGCGCAGTTGGCACGGTGGCAGGCGATAGCACACGGGCGTTGGCGCGCTGGATACGCTCCTGTTCCGCATCGCGCTTGAAGCGGGCAAGGAAACTTTCATAAAGCTGGCGACTGGTATCGGCATCCCGCTCCAGCTCGCGCAAACGTATTTCCGCTCCGCCGGCACTATCGGACACCCTGCGCAGGTCCCCAATCGACCGCTCCAAAGTACGGACGCCGGTCGCCGACACCTCCAATTCATTGGCAATCGACGCTGCGATCTTCTCAATTTCCTGTGCGATACGGGCGTGCATCTCCTGAACATCGGCACGCAAAGCGATTAGGCGTGGGTGCCGGTCGCCATAGGTCTTCAACGCTTCCGACATCTCACGCTGAAGGCTGACCTCCTGTTCACGCAGACGCTGAATTAAGGGCGATTGCAGTACATCATAGGCGGTCTCAACATTGCCGCGGCCTCTCGCCAACGCTCGAACTTGCTCGAGACGCGCCTGCTTCTGGGCCATATCTGCGCGGCCAAGAACCAATCGGGAGTTAAGCTCTGTGAGTTGCTGATCGCTGATCGTGCCCTGACGTTCATTCGTGCGGCGCAGGCCATTGGCGGCACGATAGGCTTCCGCCGCCGCCTCGGCGGCCGAAACGTCGCGGCGCAGTCCTTCTAAACGTTCGCCAAGCCAAGAGGTGATGCGGCGAGTTTCGTCGAACCCTGCCTCCAAACGATCAAGCACATAGAGCTCGGCCAACGTATTGACAATTCGGGTGGCTTTCTCACGGCTTTCAGAGACGAATGTCACCTCAATCACAAAAGACCGGCGCTGCGGACGCACGGTAAGACGCGAGAGGAAAACCCCGGTGATGCGGGCCTGCTCGACCTCCGCCCGCGCATCAGGGGACAGATTCGCCTGATCCGCCGTAGAAGCGCGCCATTCCTCGGGCAGCCAACTGACAGGATTAAGCCATTGGATCGTCTGATCGAAGCCTGTCGGCTTACGCAGACGGGCATTGAATTCGGGATCTTGCGCCAGCTGCAGCTTCTCAATTACCCGCCGCACCAACGGAGTAGAGGCAAGCACCTGCGATTCGGTCAGAATCGAGGCATCACTTAGGCGGGCCCGGCCAAGACTATTCCTGTCCAGCAACGTATCAGCGCCATCCGGCGCCTCGATCAAGATCTCCGCTCCCGCCGTAAATTGCGGCCGGACCTGCTGAAGATAGACGAAAGTAGGTACAAGCAGTAACAGCAGGACAGCAAGCAGCAGCCCCTTGCCACGCCAAAGAACGCCGCGCGCCCATCTGACCTTGTCCGCGATCTGATCCGTCCGCGCCGACGGCGCCTTCACGGCCTCTTCCTGTGCCACGCTTTTCGACCTATTTGCGACCAACCTAGAGCTGTAAGCCTAGCCGCACACCAATGAAGTTTTGGTCAAAGCTGCGAGCCGGAAAATCGCTATCCTTCGACTTGTGACCTATTTCGCCGCTGACAAACACATTCTCCGTGAAGGCGTAGGTCAAGCGAGCCTGGATTTCCCAAGTCAGGGCATCCTGGCTAACACCGCTATATTCGTCGAAATAAAGACCGCCATAGACGGTAGCCAGGATATTCCGGGCCAACTCGTGACGCACCATCAGGCTACCCGAAGTGCGCACCACGCTTGATGTACCGGCGATGGTTGTTTCCATGACCGACCGCTCAAGCGATGGAACCACCAGCGTCATACGCGACGGCGTCCAATTGAAGGTCGCTCTGAGAGCGAGCCCCTTGGGGTCTTTCAACCCCGGATCCTCGTACTTCTGCGAGAGATAACCGATCAGGAAATCACCGCGAATCAGCTGGCTGATATCGATACCGACACCACCTTCAACGCGGTAACCCTTGCTGTCGCGCTCGAAACCATTATCGTCGAATTTATCGTCGTAAGTACGTTTATTTCCGGTTACGGCGATCACCGCAGCATACCCCGGAAAGAACTCGTAACCGCCACGCAGAGTCCCGACCATCTCGATCCGGTCGCGGTCGGCATTATTAATTTGGGTGCCGAGAGACGTTGTAACGTCATCATAGACTCGGCGATCCAGGCTGCCTTCAGTCGAGAAGGTGAAGCGCCCCGCCTGGGTCTTGCCGCCTAGCTTGAAAAGACCGCTCCGAGCCGCAGTCGGCTTCTCGCCGTTGACATCATCATCTGAACCACGTTCTTCGTGATAGGCGTTGAAGTCGGCAAGGCCGGTAAGCTGAGTCGTTCTCGACAAATCATAACGCCCATCAGCCGTCGCCCGGCCATTGATCGTATTGTCGTCATTATATTTGGCGTAGCGATTGCCTTCGAGTTCGCCGAAAAAATTTAGAGCGTGCTGGGGCAACTGCGACTGCAGCCGGAACGAGGGGCGCAACGAGGTGATAAAGTCGGAGTTCTTGCCGTTTTCTTCGGCGTATATATTGTCATTGAACGTCTCATCCAACTCAACCTTGGGTAGCAGCAAAAAACTACCTAGGTTTATGCCCTTGGGTTGGTAAGACTGGCTCAGGTCGTCAGCGTCCTGAGTCTGGTCGAGCTTGGTCGATGTATTGGGCTGCGTCACGATACGCGCCCCATCTTGGCGGCGCGGATCGGCTGAGGGAGAGGTATTTACGGCCGTCTGTGCAAAAGCGCCGCCCGACATCATCAACAGAGCAGTAGACAAAAGAAGAATCTTCGAACGCGACAGCTTGGCGTCGTTTCGTGCTGTGAGGCCACTCGCCTGTTCCCGACTCACGCTTTTCTTCTCCCTGACCCGACCGCACCCGTGTGCAGGCTCCTGCTATGAATGCATTTTTTTGTCACGGCACGAAACCGTTAATTTTAACGACTTAACCCTGTCTGAAAGAAAGAACGCTGATTTCCTTCAAGCCGTAGCGCCGTCAACACACCGCTGGCATAAGCCCCCGTATCGATCCCGATCCGATTTGCCCGTTCGTCTGGCTGATCGGTTACCGTGTGTCCATGAACAATCATTGCCCCGTGCCATTGGCGCGATTCGAGAAAAGCCCCGCGAATCCAGCAGCAATCGTCCGGCACCTGACGATCCAGCGATACCCCTGGCCTCACACCAGCGTGGACGAAGAAATAATCCCCGATTCGGTGATAGGGAGCGAGACTCTCGAAGAAAACTCTATGGCTTTCCGGCATAGCCTCCGCCATACGCTCCGCCAGTTCCTGCCGCCCCCGACTGCCGACCGCGCTGCGCCGTACCCCATAACTCGCCAAAGTTTCCATCCCGCCGAAATCGAGCCAATGGGGATTACTCTCGGGCGCCTGCAGGAAGTCGAGCATCGCCTGTTCATGATTGCCGGTTATAAATATCCGCTCTGCCCCGGCTATCGGCGAAGGGCCGAGTAGCGTCCCGATCACTCCTCGGCTATCGGGCCCCCGGTCGATATAATCACCGAGATAAACAATGGTGCACCCCTTCGCCGACGCCAGTTCCCAATCGGCTGCGAGACGGTCATGAAGGCGCTCCAATTCGTCGCGGCACCCATGGATGTCGCCGATGACATAGACACGCCGCCCTATCGGGACCACACATTCCCGGACAGATTCTTGCTTCGGCCACAAGCGTCTTAAACGCTCAAACATTGCCCAGGTTTCCTCCAGTTTCCCTGTCAGGATTTCCAAATCATCCATTATTTCTGGATACTTTCCATCGCGAGGCTGTAAGTCTTCACGAACGGCAAAACAAACATAAGGTCGCATGGCAATGGCATCCAAGCTTTCCGTTCTCCTGGGCAAGGCCCGTGTTACGATGCTGACGCTGTGCCTGGGCGCCGCGCTAGCGGCCTGCGCGAACGGCCCTTCGATGCCAAGCGAAAACGCGCCGATGACCGCCGCAAACCCCGCTGAAGGCTATCTGCTGGAGCCGGGCAACCGTGTGCGCATCATGATCTTCGGCGAAAGCAACATGTCGGGCGACTTCCTGGTCGACACTGTCGGAACCATCTCGATGCCACTCATCGGAAATATTGCGGCCAGCGGCACCACTGTGCAGGGGCTTTCAAAACGCATCGAGGAAAAGCTTAAGCAGGACGGGTACCTCAAGGAACCGCGGATCAATGTCGAAATCCTGACGTTCCGCCCCTTCTATGTGCTGGGTGAAGTGCGCCAGCCCGGCGAATTTCCTTACAGCAACGGCATGACCGTGCTGTCCGCCATCGCCCGTGCCGGCGGCTATGATTATCGCGCCCGCCAGAGCGATGTCGTGTTGGTGCGTATGGTGAACGGCCAGCAGAAGGATTATCGCGCTACCGAACGCACGCCGATCCTCCCCGGCGATATCGTTCGGGTACTGGAGCGAGCTTTCTAAATATGAGACGTCCCTATTTGGTAACAGGCGGTGCCGGCTTTATCGGGCGTAATGTGGTGCAAACTCTGCTCGAGCGTGGCGAGACGGTGACGATCATCGATAACGGCTCGGCAGGTCTGCCCCTGCCTGCCGCCAGCGGACGACTGACCGTAATCCACGGCGACATCCGTGATCCGGCGACCGTTGAACAGGCAATGCCGCAACAGGCCGATATCGTCCATCTGGCAGCGCTGCATCATATTCCCACCTGCACCGCTGACCCCAGCCGCACGCTCGCGATCAATGTGTTGGGAACTCAGATATTGCTCGACGCCGCGACTAAAGCAGATGCGCGACGTTTGGTACTGGCCTCGAGCGGTGCAGTTTACGGTTGGCAGGATATCGCACTTAGCGAAGAAGCGCCTCTTGGTCCAACCGATATCTACGGCGTCAGTAAACGTACCAACGAGGAACAGGCACGCATATGGTCGCAACAGAGCGGGGCTAACCTACGTATCGCTCGCATTTTCAATGCGATCGGCTCCGGCGACCCTCACGGTCATCTGATCCCGGATATTTTGACGCGCCTGGAGCAATCAGACGACGTGTTACCGCTCGGCGCCCTCTCGCCCCGCCGGGATTATCTGCATGTCGAGGATGTCGCTGCCGGCCTGGTCGCACTTGCCGATGATCCTGCGTCGGATCTCGCCGAAACCTATAATCTCTGCAGCGGAACCGCACTTTCCGTAGAGGATTTAGCACGACGCCTCATGACGCTCGCCGGACGCAACCTGCGCATCGAAAGCCGGAGCACTCTGCAGCGCCCGTTTGATCGACCGCTGCTATTGGGCGATCCCAGCAAGACATCCGAGCGCCTAGGCTGGCGCGTGCGACGCCCCCTAGAAGAGGCGCTGCGCGCCATCATCGCCAGTCACCCGGCCAGAGTTCTTTCATGAAACAAAGGACCAACTGGCGCCTTGAGCAAGCCAAGGGCTGGTGCCGGGTCTGCGGAGCAACAATTCATCAACGCGCCGTCGCACCGGAACAGATCGCCCGCACAGGCCAATGGTTTCACCGTTGCGGCTGCTGCGGCAATGGCTATCTCGCCCCGGACCTGGGGCCGGATGAACTCGATCATTTTTATCGCGAAGAATATCGTCGCCTTTTTCCAGTTGAGGCTGCCGACCGTTATGATGAGGCGTTCCTCGCCTCCCTTAAAGCTCGCCAGATCGCACGGCAACGTGCCGACCGCCTTGGCCGCGATCTACCTCCAGCCGCTCGCATCCTTGAAATCGGCTCCGGCTTCGGGACTCTACTGGCAGCCCTTCATCAAGATGATCCAACTCGCATGTTGGTTGCCGTTGAGCCGGATGCAAATCACCGAACGGCCGGGCTCAATGGAGCGCCGGTCCAGTTCCTGAACCTGAAGGAAGCCCTTGCTGCAGGCCCCTATGACCTGGTCTTGCTGTTCCATACATTGGAACATGTCGTCGACCCGGCCGACTTATTGCGCAACACCCATTCAGCCCTAACCGCCACAGGCCGACTGGTGATCGAAGTGCCGGATGTTGGGGCCGATTGGTCAGGCTGGCAGGACGTGCATCTCGCCCATCTCAGCTATTTCACAGGCCCCGGGCTTGACCGGCTAACCGCCCGCTGCGGTTTTGAAACCATGGAATCCGCTTCCCATCTTCCAGGTACCCTCTGGCGTTTGCTCATCGCCGGCAAGGTCACCCAACCGATTGCCGCCCAACCGGAAGAGATTGCCGCCTTCGACAAGCATCTCGCACGATATCCCTGGCGTAGGCGCGACAGCCTCAAGCGGTTTTTAAAAGGCCTCGCGATCAAGATCTTCAGCGCGGAAACTGTCGGCGGCTGGGTACGAGCCCGCCGCCCGCCCCGCCTGCCACAAGAAGATAGACGCGCTTTGATCCTGGGGCATGGGGTAGACCGCCTGACGTTCCCTGACGCCTTAGAAGAGGCTTGCACGGCGATGCGCGCCAATCGCCCCTGCCGCTATGCGGATCTAAATGTCGCAAAGCTGATTCAGATGAGGAAGGATCCTCAACTCGCGGCGGCTGTTGCCAGCGCGGACCGCGTCTGCGCCGACGGAATGGGCATCGTCTGGGGACTGCGCCTGCTGGGCCGTCCGGTACCGGAACGGGTGACCGGGATCGATTTGATGCAGTCTCTGTTGCAGCGGTGCGCCAAGGAAAACTTCAAGCCTTTCCTCCTGGGCGCAACGCCGGACGTACTGGCTGACGCCTCCGCCAAACTAACCGCCAGCCTGCCTGACCTCACACTCGCCGGCCAACATCATGGTTATTTTTCGCATGCCGAGGAAGCCGAGATCGTCGCCCGGATTAGGGCCAGTGACGCCGATTGCCTCATCGTCGCCATGGGATCGCCTTTGCAGGAGTTGTTTCTGGAGCGCCATCACGCGGCAACCGGCGTGCCTTTTGCCATGATGGTAGGGGGATCGCTTGATGTAATTGCGGGTCGTTTTCGACGTGCGCCGCTCTGGATGCAGCGGGCCGGCCTTGAATGGCTCGCACGGCTGTTGCAAGACCCACTGCGTCTCGGACGTCGCTACTTCGTCAGCAATAGCCTTTTTCTGCTCCTACTGGTCGGGGCGTGGATCCGTCAAAAGGTCCGGCCATGAAGATCGTTGATCTGTTTGAACTTGTCCGCCTGTCCCGTCGGCTTCAGAAACGCCCTTGCCCGATTTGCCGATCTGAAGCCGGCCGTCCGTTGCTACGCTATGATCGCTATCTGCTGCCTTCCAATATCAAGGAATGCGAGCGCTGTGGTCTGATCTATTGCGCCAACATGCTGTCACCGCCGGAGTTGGAGCGCTTCTATACGTCTCTGTATAGCGCCCTAATGGATTTCAAGGCGACCGAGGCTCAGATCGCCACCTACCAGTCAGTCGCAAGGGAGCGGGTCACCAAGATCTCAGCCCGCCTCGGCCATTTGGATCAGCTTTTGGAAATCGGTGCCGGCTACGGATATTTCCTGGCCGCCGCCCGTCAAGCCGGCGCGCGGCATCTGTATGGAATCGAGCCTTCGACGAGCGGCGTCCGCCACGCGCAAACTTCCCTGCATCTTGGCGATCAGATCGTCGAAGCGCCATTCCTTGAAGCATCGCCGCCCCCCTTCGCCCCCCAAGTTACGGTGCTATTCCACGTGCTGGAGCATCTGGTAGATCCCGGCGCTGCCCTTGATCGTCTGGCAGCCTGGATCCCAGAGGGCGCTTCGCTGGTCATCGAAGTACCAGATACGGCGGCAGATTGGTCATCGATGGGGTTAATCAATTTCCACATCTCCCACGCCAGTTATTTCCGCGCCGAAACCTTAACCGACCTTCTGCACCGGCATGGCTTTGCACCGTTCGAAGTGGAAAGGGAAGCCGACGGCATCTATCCCGGCAATTTGCGGGTCTACGCCCGACGAGACAGCAGTTTTTCAGAGATTCGCCCCTTCTTGGCTCCGCCGTCGCTCGCCAGCCATGTCGCCGATCTGGTGAAACCTTGGTCGCTGAAGAACGGCTACCCGCGTGCCGTGCTGCGACTGCTGCGGCATCTGGCCCGGGGATAGCGTATGTGCGGCATCCTCGCCCTTTTGGATCGAACGGGTCCAGTTGCCGAGGCCGCAGCGTTGGCAGCTTTGGCCGGGATGGCGCATCGAGGGCCCGACGGTGACGGCAGTCGTATCGACTGGGATGGCCGCCTGTTCCTTGGCCATAGACGTCTTGGCATCTTCGACCCCGGCGCTGGGGGACATCAGCCAATGCCGGATCCCGAGACAGGTAATTGGCTTATCTTCAACGGCGCGATCTATAATTATCTTGAGCTTCGGGTCGAACTGGAAGCCGCTGGCCACCGCTTCACCTCGCACAGTGATACCGAGGTGCTGCTGATCGCTTGGCGTCATTGGGGGAGCAGCGCCTTACAGCGCTTTAATGGCATGTGGGCCTTTGTGTTGTTCGACGCCAAGGACGACAAGCTTTATGTCAGCCGTGACCGACTGGGCGTAAAACCGCTGTTTTGGGCTGACACAGGAAAAGCAGTCGTGTTCGGCAGTGAATGTACAGCCCTAGCTCAGGCAGCCGATGTGCCCCTCATTCCCGATCCGGTGGCGGTGCATGATTTTCTGACTCTTGGCCTAACGGACCATCGGTCGAACTCTTTCTTCCAAGGCGTCCTCTGTCTACCGCCGGGGTCGATCTGGTCGGTCGATCGCGCTGGCAACATCAGCCGCAATCGTTTCCACGACTGGTCCACAACTCCCGCCCCCGCGACACCGCTCAAAGATCTGATTGTCGATGCTACGGCCCTGCGCCTACGCGCCGACGTGCCAAGTGGACTGCTATTGTCTGGCGGGCTCGACTCCACCATCGTCGCCTGGGCAGCGGGGCAAGGCGACAGCGGCAAGCCGGACCAGATCCTGACCTATGGCTATCGGGAGAAAGGGCCGCATGATGAGACGGATAGGGCCGAACGCACAGCCAGATACCTTGGGCTGTCCGAGCGCTTGGCACGGGTCGCCGTCGATCCTACCCCCTCTCGAGCTTTGTTGGATGATGTGATTGCCCACCAGCAGCAGCCCTTCAATACGCCTTCCATCGTCGCCTCTTTCCGCCTCTATCGAGAAATGAGGGCCCACAACTGCACCGTCGCCTTGACAGGTGAAGGCGCCGATGAACTGTTTGCTGGTTATACTCGCCGCTATATCCCGCTCGCCCTTCGGGATGCCCTCAAACGTGGCGAATTCCTCAGCGCCTGGAAATTACTGCGTTCGCCTCATGGCCGCCTGCTAGCCCGCCGCCTGATTTGGGAGGCGCCAACAGCCGCCATTCGCTGGATCATGCGCAAACGGCGTCCCCATATCCGCAGCATTGCAGGCCGCTTTTGGCATGACGGTCGTCATTGGTTTGCTGAACGTGTTTCAAAACAGCGGTTACCGCTGGACGCCGCGCTGCAAGCCGACCCCGTCACGGATCTGCTGCCCCAGCCATTACGATATGCCGATGCCAACGGCATGGCCTCCGGCGTTGAAGTGCGCTCACCTTTCCTTGATTGGCGGGTCGTCGCCACCGCGCTTGCACTCGCCCCCACAGAGAAGGTGTCCTATCAGGGCGGTAAGCAAATCCTTCGAAAGCTGTTCACGGGCGATCTGCCGCCTGAGATTATCTCGGCTCCGAAAAGTCATGGCCTTGGCATGGCCGAGCAATTCGCTGTCGGCGCGATCGATCTCTCTGACCTTTTCGACCATCCACCGATCATTGCAAGCGACTTCCTAGACCTGAGCCAACTCAAGGCCGAAATCGCGGTGCATCCCAACGATCCGACGCTCTGGTGGCCGGTCTGCCTCCTACTCTGGCTGCGATGGCTGGAGCGCGAGACGGCGCGATGAACTGGCGTAACCGAATTGACCCCGAGACACGTTGGCTCCTTGATCTCGCGGGCAGGCATCAAGTCCCGATGCCTAGCGAACTGGACGCCGGCCGTCTGTTCGCGCGGCTCGTCCATCACCGGCTCCTGCTGGCGCTCGCCCCATCGCTGAGGCCACATCTGCAAGAGGCAGACGCGCGAGAACTGACCGACATGGAACAGCGGGGCCTCAAAGGATCCCTAGGCCGGATCGGGGGAATGCTCCAACTCTTGGGAAGTTTCAAGGAATCCGCCATCCCCGTGCTGACTTTTAAGGGAGCCGCGTATGGCGCCCAGATCATGGGGGATCCCGTCCGGCGTGGCGGGATCGATATCGATCTGCTGGTACCGCCCAAGGAAGGCAATCGTGCCTCCGATCTGCTCCTCAGCCTCGGCTACCGCCCGGCCGGACCTGCAGAATGGAAATCTCAAACCTTCGTCTCATCCGCGATGCCCCAGGTAGATCTCCATACCCATATTGCCGCGCAAGCAGAAGTTCTGAGCGCGCTTCACCCTTTCGAGCATATGACGTTCGTCAACATCGCTGGGATGCAAGTCCCAACCCTGGCGCCAGAAGACGCGATAGTCTATGCCGCCTACCATGGTATCCGCCATGCCTGGGCCCGTCTGCATTGGGCCTTTGACCTGGCAGTAGCGCTCGATAATCCCGCTGTTGACTGGTCTAAGGTGTCGACACGAGCCCATGCCTTGAGGTGCGAACGGCACCTCGCAGCAGCCCTCGGCTTTGCCGCCGCAACCTTCAATCGCAGACAGCCGCCTGGCTTCGTTGCCATGACTCCCTTGACCTCCGCAGTGAGGCCTGTGGTCGAAGCGCACCTTGCTCATCTTGCGCAGCCACCGACCGAGCGCGGCATGCGCGAAACGGCACCGCTGCGTCATCTTCTTGTCGAGATGCGGCTACATCGCAGTTGGCGGGAACGCTGGCAGATTCTGAGTGCTCACATCGCTCCGGCCGAGGAAGATTTGGCAACTCTGCATCTACCGGCAGGGCTCAGGTTTCTTTACCTCCCGGTAAAGGTGCTGCGCATCTTAAAGCGAAAGCACCGGCTTCGGCGGCCATGACCCTTGCTCGCTCCATGCTGCATCCCCTGAGCCCTGTTGCCGCACAGGCGACCAGTCATGCCGTCAATTTTCTAAGCCAACTTGCGCTGCTTCATGCCTATGGTGCCGAAGTTTATGGCGAACTTGGCCTAGGTCTCCTGGTGGTCGCAACTCTGACGTTTCTGGGCGAACTTGGCCTGCCAACCTTTCTGCTACGGCAGGCCGCATCTGATACTACATGGCCAAAGACTTGGCGCATTGCGGTATTTCACCGGCTGTTGGCGATCACTCTGATGACAGTAGTCGCCTTCCTGTGCTGGGGCCTCTGGTGGGGGTTTGAGCGGCCCGGCGTCCAGCTTCTTCTAACCGCGGCACCGGGACTTTTGCTTTCTGCCTGTAATCTTGCCCCCATTCTTTACGGCCTAAACAATCCGCGCCGTGCCGCCCTGGCAAGCCACGTGCGGTGGACCGCCTATGGCATCTTCACAGCGCTGATCGCCATCATGACACCTCCTGACAAGGCCGCTCCCCTACTAGGCTTGGCTGTCAGCGCAGGCTGGATAGCCCAGCATATTCTGCTGCGCAGTGCTCCTGGAATGCCGACAGATCTCTCGCCGAACCGGGGGCGATTGCAAAGCGATATACGGCAAGGGGCGATCAGTCTCACCTCCATAGGTATCCTGGCCCTGCTTCATGGCAGGGCCCTGCCCTTTCTGCTGGCGGCCCAGGCCCCGACACTTCTGGCTCCCTGTTTACTCAGCCTTCAGATTCTCCAGGGGCTGAGCAGCCTGTTCGGCCAGACCGACCGGGTACTGCTGCCCACGATGCTAAAGACAAGCGATACACGCCAGCAATTAGCGCCCCTTCGTCTGCTGATCCACGCCACTGGTATAACCACAAGTCTACTCATCCTAGGCACAGTCGCTTGGTCGTTCGCCTATCCAGGAAGCCTGGAAAAACTTGGCGGCTGGATGATTTTGGAATGGAGCCTGACTCAATTGGGGTTCGCTGGATATCTTGGAGTGGTGGCTCAGCGTCGCGAACGAACCATGTTGGTCCGCCATGGCATCCTGCTGCTGCTATTACTGTGTCTTCAGGCCTTTGCCTTCGCTTTCCCTCCGCCAACAGAACTGCTGCTGGCAGGACGTGCCCTTGCCGCGGCCGCTTTGATGGGAATTGCCCTAGCGCCCCTTACCTCCGCCCCTTTCAGTTCCCTCTTCAGAACCGGCGCATTGGTGTGCCTGACATGTCTTTCCGCGCTCTGGCTTCCTGTTGCGATAACTCTCACAATCGCCGTGGTTGGGAGCTTTTGGGAGGCATTAAATCTGCGTCGCTCCGCTCAAACCGTCGGTATTGCCGGGTGAAGCAGCAGATCTGATGTGCTAGATACGGGTATGCTTCCTCCATGATTTGTGAACAGATGATAACGCGCGATACGGTCATTTCCCGCAAGAGCGACATCCTGACGGCCGAGGTTGCTGGGGAAATCGTCTTGATGAGTGTTTCCCACTGGCGCTATTTCGGTCTCAACGCGATGGGGAGCGAGATATGGAAACGCCTTGAAAGCTCTCAGGCGGTATCGGAACTCTGCATAAGCCTCGCGATCGACTACGAGGGGGATGCACAAGAGATTGAGCGCGATGTCATTGATCTGCTCATTCAGCTCGATGACCGTAATCTGTTGGAGAAGGCAGCTTGACTCGCACGCGCCATCGCCTGCGGGTCATCGAAGCAGGTTATCTGCTGACCTTGTATCCTTTGGTTGTTCGCATTCTGCCGTTAAAATACCTACTGGCGTTAGCTGGCATTCAGGTTGTGTCTGGAATATCGGACCCTTCCCCAACCCAAGCAACTGACGGCATTGCCGTCGGCAAGGCTGTCGCGGCGGCTGCGAAGCGGCTACCTTGGCAACCGCTTTGCCTTCCCCAGGCGACCGCAGCAGGCCTGATGCTGAGGTTAAGGGGTCATCGTCCGTTGATGTGTTTCGGCGTAAGACGGACGGAAGAAGGCCTATCGGCTCATGCCTGGTTGATCCTTAATGGACCACTGGGTGGTATGGTTTGCGGCGGTGATACAATCGAATCCTTTACCCCTTTCCGCGCCCTTCCGGAAGTTCAACCGAAGTGACACCCAGACTGGAGCTATGCGGCTGGCAGATAGAAAGCTCCCTGCCCCTTCCCGAACTTTTCCTTGCCAAAGGGCCACTGCGGCCAAAGCCGGATTTTGTCATCTGTCTCGGCGGAATTCCGTCAACCCTGCCCGACCTCATCTACAAGGGCACCCTGCTACAGCTCAGTCGCGACGGTAGTTGCCGCCTCACGATACCTGACGTCGCGACCTACATGATCGACGCTCAAGGCTCTCAGATCACGATTGCCTCGGACCTGCCCCCTGAGTCTCCTGCCATCCGGGCCTTTCTGTTCGGCACGATCTTCGCTCTATTGTGTCAGCGCCGTCAGGTCGTGCCACTGCACGCCGCCTGCATCCGATTTCCACGGCCGGACGGCGATGTCGCCATAGCAATCACAGCACGCTCGGGAACCGGGAAATCCACCCTTGCCTCGGCCTTTGCAAAACGCGGGTTTCAACTACTGGCCGATGATCTTACAGCCCTGTCGCATTCGTCCGACGGCGTCTGGGCATTGCCTACTGTCCCCCGGTTGAAGCTGTGGCGCGACACAATGGACGCTTTCAAATTCCCGCCCGACTCCTTCGAGCGGGTTAGGATTGAAATGCAGAAGTATTTGGTCCCTCTCACAGAGAGCTTCGCGCGCAGTCCATGCCGCCTTACCGCTGTCTACCACTACTCGAGGGTGGAAGACGAGCGCCACGCAATCCTCCAACCTGTGAAGGGCCTGGAAGCGATCGCCAACTTCTCCCAGTCGCTTTATCAGAACGCAATTCTAGCCCGCGCCACACAAAACCCATCGGGCTATCTTGGCCAAGTAACTCGCATGGCGGGCGCCATACCATCCCATTGGAAATTAACTCACGCCAGCGGCCTCGAACGGCTCGATAAGCTCATCGATCGCATTGCCCATCAGCAAGAAAAGATCGAAGCGTGAGCGGTTTCTTTTGGCTAGCTTCTTATCCCAAATCCGGGAATACGTGGCTGAGACTCGCGCTCCTTTGCCTGAAGCAAGGCAAGCCGATGGATTTCGCCAGCAGGCCAAGTTTCGCCCCTATCGCAGCAAATCGGCATGCTTTTGATGTTTCGCTGGGTGTAGCCTCATCCGACCTGACCCCTGCTGAAATAGCTATTCTGCGTCCGCGCAGTTATGAAGAGCAGGCGCGGGACACTCGGGAGCCGCTATTCTGCAAGGTTCACGACGCTTGGCAGATCACGCCGGCTGGCGAGCCGCTTTTCCCTCCCGCGGTGACGCTCGGCAGCCTTCATATCGTGCGAGACCCCCGGGATGTAGCGATTTCCTGGGCACATCACGCCGGCATCACGGTCGATGCGGCCATCACCCATCTGAGCAATCCGCAAGCCAGCCTCGCCCAGCAATCCAACAAGCTCGCGGATCAGTTGCCGCAGCATCTCGGCAGTTGGTCGGAACATGTGGCCAGTTGGCTTGACGCCCCCGGCATCCAACCCAGCCTGCTGGTGCGATACGAGGACATGCATACCGATGCGCCGTCAGAGCTGCGTCGAGTTGTGGATTATATCGGCTGGTCAGCGCCCCCTACCGCCATCACCGAGGCACTAGCGGCCACGCGGTTCGACAGGCTGCGCGCAGCCGAGGACGATAAAGGCTTTCTCGAGCGACCAAAAACAGCCGAGCGATTCTTCAGACAAGGTCGTGCTGGAGGATGGAGGAGTGTTCTGACCTCCGAACAGGCGATGCTGATCGAGGAGAACCACGGCCCGATGATGCGACGGCTGGGTTATCTCTAGTTAGCTATTCCCACCTTCGATCCATCGCAGAAACTGGCCAAAATGTAGGCCGCGATGCAAGATGGCCATATATTCCGGCCCTGCCGCCGCGTGATCGGCAGGCCATCGATCCAGCAACTCTTTAAGCCGCGGGACATCTAGCAGACGGTTGGCAACTGCAGATCTCTCGAGCGCCTCCACCCCTTCGACTATGGCCGCCCGTTGCAATGACATACGGTGGAAATAATCTCCGCCCTGCAAGCCCCTTAGCCGATTGTTCACGACCTCGGGCGGCAAACGGTCTGCCAGAATACGCCGGGCCAGGGAGCGAGTGACACCACGTTGCAGATACTGTGTGTCCGGCACGGCAAAACAGAACTCCAGCAGACGCCTGTCCAGCGTCGGATCCCGAGTTTCCAGGCCGTGAAGTGCCCGCCCCAGGCCCACCACTTCAAAAGCCGCCTGCTGCATCGGAAAAAACCGGCGCCGAATATCCGCCGAAGACGTCGGTGGACGCCAGAAGCGCCTAGCCTCCTCCTCAAGCCCCAGGCGACGCGCGAAATCGGGCTGCACTGCTGAAAAACGCAGCCAATGATTGGGGGTTTCCCGCCCCCGAAGCCGATCTAACCGTCCGCGAAGTCCTGGCGGCATCATCGGCGACAGCACGCTGCGCCAGAACTGCCGTGCAGAAGAAAGACCGCTTGACCTGGACAAGGCCCGCACCTCACGTCCGACATACGCCCATTCCCCATTGCGAAACGAAGCGGGCAATCCCTCGAGTCCAGACCATGAAAGCGTAATGTTACCACCTCCACCGGAGAGCAGAACATTGGCCCCGAGACTGCGCGCATGATCCCGCGCGGGGCCAAGCCAAGCGAGGTTCATCACATTGCGCCAGGGGATACCAGTCAATAGGAACAGGTCGTTCCAACGCTCGTCCCAGCGATGCAAACCGCTTCCTGATACAAATGCTGGTGCAAGCCCCGGATGTTGCCTTGCAATCGCCTCGACCAACGGCGTTTCGTCAGCGTATTTCCCAGTCAGATCTGCTGTTGGCACGGAATGGACGGCTGTCACGGTATCGAGGCGTCCCGTCGGCAGCGACTTGAGTGCGGTGACCGCAACGCCCGAGGAGTCAAGCCCACCGGTTATTGCCGATACAGGAGTGCCCTCGATACGTAGGCAAGCCCTGACCGCACGATCCAGAAGCTCCCGACCTCTCTCGACATAATCCTCATCTCGTCTGAAACTCAGACGCTGCTCGTAATCGGGGCTCCAATAGCAGCGCACCTCGATCTGGCCACCAGATGTCTTGGCCTGATGCCCCGCAGGCAGCGACCGTATAGAGGCATAGTAGCTGCTACCAACTTCACCAGGGAGATCGAGGAGAAGACGCGCGAAGCGATTTTCGTCCACGGCCCTGGGCACCTGCGGAAGGGCCAGCAGAGCCCGGGGTGTTGTTGCAAAGGCAATGAAATCATGCCCCTGATGGTAATAAAGAGGCCGCTGACCGATCCCGTCGCGCGCCAGCAGCAGGCACCTCTCCCGATCATCCCATAGGGCAAGGGCGAAATCCCCCAACAGGCGGGATGGCGCTTTTTCACCCCACCGCTCCAGCGCCGCCATTACAAAGGCGCTGTCGGGCCACCCCTGGGCTTCGAGCGGTAACGACAACCCTTCGGCGAGTTCATCCCGGTTGATGAGGTAGCCATCGAACAGCAGCACGAAGGGAGAGTCGTTTCCCTGTCTCGGTTGCCGGTCACCTATATCCTGCGGCGCGGTTATGCGCTGCCGGTGAGTCAGGACAATGCCATCGCCGGACCAGGACTTCGCCGCCCCTATTCCAGGGGCATCGAGAGCTTGAGAAAAAGCGGAGGATATCGTGCGGTCAGAATAACGGCCTATAGCCTCGCCAAAGGCCAACCAACCAGCAAAACCACTCATTCCAAATATTTCATCTGAAGAAAAATCAGGAAATGCTGGTCACACTAGGGGTGCCGTCGTTACCGCCAAGAGCATAGCAACAGGCGGTCACTTCATCGATAGAGATTTCGGTCAAGGCAGGCTTCTGCCAAGCAGGCCGTGAAGTCTCGATCTTTTCCGTCACAACGGCTTCGGACTTTTCATTCATTACAACTGACCCGCTTCACCAACGTCTAAAATTCCCCGATAGCTTAACAAAACAGGTTCGTTGGATCAATCCTGGGATAAGGCCGCACCGGAGTTCGGATCGTAGGCAACCGTCGCAGGATAGAGGCGACGGCCATCGGTAAAATCGCGATAGGTGTCGTCACCGACCTGATAGGCAACCTGGATCCATCGCATGAATACCGCCTGATGCGGCTTAGGGGTTATGGAAGCTGCGTTGAGTGGACGCAGCCGCGACAGAAGGAAGGCCTCAACGGGCTCCAGCTTCTGATCGAAAGAGAAGCGATCCGAAGGTCCACAATGGACCTCATATTCCGTGCAACCGCGTTTGATTGCCACCGGGACATCTGGGCCTAGTTTTGGCGTCCGATCGACGGCGTCGCGAACAACCTTATAGACTGACCGCGCCTCTTCCAGGCCGTTCAGATAAAAGAGAGCGGAATAGACGCCTGAGTGATATTGCGCGCCCAACCCTGTGCCCGCCTTCGACGCATGCGGCACGGACTCAAGGATCGGCAAAGTCGCAGACAGCTCCCGAAGAGTGCGGGGCTTGATCTGCACCTTGTAACAGGTCCGGCATCCGAGCGGGACGGCGCCGTGACCATAGGCATGACGAAAGAGAAAACCGATCAACTTGCCGCAAGGAAAAGGAGGTGGCCGCCCACCAAACCGCCAATTTACGGTAGCGAAGGGGTTAACCAGAACCTCCCAAGTGCCATCTTCATGAAGAGCGACATCTCCATGAGCCAGCGCCTTACTCAGATTTTCACCGATGGTTGCCGACCTCACCCGATAGGACATCGCGGCTTCCATCGACCGAATATTTTCTTCCGTAGCCATCCTGCCAGCCTAACATATCCCGCAACCAACACGACAGCCGCTATGAAATCGGAAAAATCTTATAGCATTGGGGAAATGGATCACCATTCAAAACTCCAGCACCATCAAAAATTAAAAGCAATTATTTTAACAAACACCCACTCACCAGGTTCCGGCATCAGTAAATAACACTTAAAATCAACTCACGAACCGCCGACTTATTCAGCATAATATATCTAAATATTTGAATGCGACTGCCGGACGCATCCGGATTTAACGGGACTGACGGATCAAGCACCCAAAGGCCATGCGCGATAAATCCGGCCATTCATATCGCACACGCTCCGTCCAATCCCCAGACCAAGGAAGGAAAAGCCAAGCCCTTGCGGCAAAGATCGCAAACGCGTAGCGCCCGATGCGGCGCTTATGCCAAGACAGGTATTAACAACGTCATTCATCCGCATGTTGATATCGGCGTCATTATTGACGTAGCGGGTCTGGACCGGAGCGAAAGCCCCCCCTTTGCCGCCACAAATATCGAGCAGTTCAGAAAAAATAGGGCACAAGCCTAAGAGATTATTTTCTGGCGCTTCCCCGGAGGTCCGGGCTGGGCCTAGCCCAGAAATGGCGAAGGCCAGGAACCCGTTGAGGTTCCTGGCCTTCATAATGGTGGGCGCGACAGGGATTGAACCTGTGACCCCTACGATGTCAACGTAGTGCTCTCCCGCTGAGCTACGCGCCCATTATCCGCTGTCCAGAGCCTGTCGGCCACCGTCGGCGTGGGCGGGGTTATAAACGAACCAAGAATGGATGCAAGGGAAAAAAACACGCGGGCCTCATCACCCTTCCTGTCAGGCGACACGTGACAGGGCGCGCGTCATCGCCTAACTCTTTCTTTCATGAACGGCGATGAATTTCCCAATAAGGGGACGGCGCCCGCGGCATCGAGCGGCACCGCCCTGTCCATCGAACGGCCAGACGTCCAAACTGTGCCGCTGGTCTTCTCGTCCCCCCATTCCGGCCGCGCCTATCCGCGCGATTTCGTCGCGAACTCGCCCCTGGGCGCCCTGGCTCTACGCCGGTCGGAGGATGCGTTCCTGGAAGGGATCTATCAGGACGCCCCCCGCCATGGCGCACCCCTGCTGCACGCCCTGTTCCCCCGCGCCTATATCGACCCCAATCGCGAGCCGTGGGAACTGGACCCCACCATGTTCCGCGACCCTCTGCCCGCCTTCGTGAATGCCCGCAGCCCCCGGGTGGCCGCAGGCTTCGGCACAATCGCGCGGATCGTCTCCAATGGGGCCGAGATTTATCGGGCGCCCCTGCCCTTTGCCGAGGCCGAGGCGCGGGTGCATGGGTGCTACCGCCCCTATCATGATGCGCTTGAGGGCCTGCTCAGCGAGACACAGAAGGCCTTTGGCCTCGCCCTGCTGATCGATTGCCATTCGATGCCCTCCATCGGCGGGCCGACTGAAAAGGACGCTGGTCGCCGCCGGGTCGATTTCATCCTCGGCGATTGCTTCGGCACGAGTTGCGCATCAGGCGTCGGCGCAGGTGTCGCCGAGTGGCTACGCGGCGCCGGATATAGCGTGCTGTTCAACGAGCCTTACGCAGGCGGCTTCATCACCCGGCACTACGGACGACCCGTCGACAGGCGCCACGCGCTGCAGATCGAAGTCAATCGCAGCCTGTATATGAACGAGCAGACCGTCGAGCCGAATGAAGGCTTCGGGCGCCTGCGTCAGGATATGGACCGGATGATGGGGTTCCTGGCCGCCGAGGCGGTCAATCTGATGCGCCCCTGAGATGCAGCCCAGAAAGCCAAAAAGAAAAGGGCCGCAGAAGCGGCCCGAGTTCAGGGAGGAAACGCTCAAGAGCGTATGCGTGATGAGGATCGCTCATGACGCACTGCAAAATTAATCTCGCAGTCGCACAATGTCAATCCCTCTTTCCGCAGTTTATAACCGAGACAGGATGTCGCACCGCACATCACGAAGCGACTAAAATGCAAGAAATTGCCCCTTTCGACAGGAGGCGCCTATAGTGTGCACCTACAAAGGGGAGCGGTGCGGTGGAGTATCTTCACACAGCGGTAGTGCCAGTATGGATCGCGTTTCCGGCAGGGTTGATCCTGGTGGCCTTGACCGCTATCGCGCTGACACGCTGGCGGCAGATTAGCGCCCGCTATACCGAAGAACGCGCCCGCCATCAGGCTTTCATCGCCACCGCCTCTGACTGGCTATGGGAAACCGATGCTCAGCACCGGTTCGTCTGGTTCTCCGAAAATGCCCCAACCCGCTTCGTCACCCGTCTGCCAGTGTCGAAGAAGCGGACCGAACTTGCCGTCGGAACGCTGGAAACCGACCAATGGCAGCAGCATCTGGCTGATCTGCAGGCCCATCGCCCGTTCCAGGACTTCATCTATCAGGCCCGGGGCAGCGAAGATGAGATCATGGCGGTGCGGGTCAGCGGCGTACCCGTCTTTGACCGGCTGGGACGTTTCACCGGCTATCGCGGGACCGCCTGCAACCTGACTACCGCTTGGCGTTCCGGGCAAGGCATGTCCGGGCGCGACGAGATGCTGCGTCAGGCCCTGGAGCATATCCACACTCCCATCATGGTGCTGGATCCCTCGCTGAATATTCTGGTCTGGAACGAACAGATGGAGCGGCTGTTCGATCTGCCGCCCGGCCTGGTCGAAGTGGGCCGCCCGATCCGCGATATCGTCATGTTCCAGGCTCGGCGCGGCGATCTGGAGGGCGATGCGTCGGAAGAGAATGTCGACCGCATCCTGCGCACCATGCCGCCGCTCGGGCCAGAAGTGGTCATTGCACCGCGTCCCTGGGGTAAAGTGATCGAGGTGCATCGCCGTCAGGTACCGGACCTGGGCTATGTCCTTTCCTATGTCGACATCACCGAGCGGCTGAAAAACGAGACGCGCCTGCGCGACGCCATGCAGGAAGCCCATGCCGCCAACCGCGCGAAATCGACGTTCCTCGCCAATATGAGCCATGAGCTGCGCACACCGTTGAATGCCATCATCGGCTTTGCCGAGATCATGGAGGGCCAGCTGTTCGGCCCCCTGGGCGGCGAGCGTTATGTCGAGTATGTCCGCGACATCAAGGATAGCGGCAGCCATCTGCTGGACGTGATCAATGACATTCTGGACCTGTCCAAGATTGAAGCAGGCCGCATCGAACTGGTCGAGGAAGAGGTTACTGTCGAGCGGATCTTGGCCGCCGCCGAGCGGCTGGTGCGGGACCGCGCAGCGCGGAGCGGCCTCAACTTCGTACGCAGTTGCCCGCCGACCATGCCGCGCATCTATGCCGACACCCGCTTCCTGCGGCAGATGCTGCTGAACCTCCTGTCCAATGCCATCAAGTTCACTGGCGAGGGTGGAACTATCACCCTGGCCGCCGATCAGCGTCCCAGCGGCGAGATCACCCTGATCGTCTCCGACACGGGCATCGGCATGGACCCTGAAGACCTGCCGATCGCACTGGCGCCGTTCGGCCAGCTCGACAACGCCTATTCCCGGAAGTTCGAAGGGACGGGCCTGGGCCTGCCCCTGGTCAAATCCATGGCCGAGATGCATGGCGGCCGTCTGGAGATAGAAACGGCTCCAGGCCAAGGCACACGCGCTGATATCATCATTCCCGTGGAGCGGGTACGGGCGAACAGCGAACCGGGCCTTTAATCCATGCCATCAGATCTCCACGTGCGCCTTGCCGTACCTTCTGACGCTCCGGCCCTGACGCGGTTGATCAATCCGATCATCAAGGCCGGCGGAACAACCGCCATCGAAGAAATCCTCTCCGACGCCGATCTGTCGGACTATTTCATCGCTGGTAGCGAGGTTCTCTTCTGCCATCTCGTCGAAGCGGAGGGTGAGGTCGTCGGATTTCAGGCCCTGTGCCGTGACAGCGACCTGCCTGCGACGTGGGGAGATATCGCGACCTTCGCCCGCCTCGAGCACAAGATCCCGGGTGTCGGCACCGCGCTTTTCAGCCGTACAATCCAGGCAGCCCGCGACCAGAGGCTGACAGCGCTGAACGCCCAGATCCGCGCGGACAATGTGCCGGGCCTCGCCTATTATACGAAGATGGGGTTCGTGACCTATCGGACCCTGGAAGCCGTTCCGTTACGCGATGGTCGCCCGGTCGACCGGATCCTGAAGCGGTACGACCTGACATAGGACACGCGATGCCCGACGCTTCGGTCTTTCTGACGTTTCTCGTGGCCCTGGCGTTGCTGGAGATCACGCCGGGACCCGATATGATGCTTATCATCGCCCGGGGCGTCGGCCAGGGTCGGAAGGTCGCTCTTCTCACGATGGTTGGCATGATTTTCGTGGCTGGAGCGATCCAGGTGCTGCTGCTGGTGCTTGGGTTGGCCTCGCTCGTCGCCGCCTACCCTGCCGCCCTGACTATCCTCCAGTGGCTGGGAGCGGCCTATCTCCTGTATCTGGGCGGGAAGATGGTCTGGGGCAGCTTCAAGCAGCAATCCACCAGCATCGCCAAGGCTCAGCCCATTTCAAGCTGGAAAGCGGTCCGGGAGGGTACGATCAACAGCCTGACCAATCCGAAGTCGCTGCTGTTCATGTTCACCTTCCTGCCGCTCTTCGTCGATCCGGCTGCGGGGCCGGTGTGGTTGCAGTTGCTGGTGCTGGGATCGATCCAGAAGCTGGTTGGCGTCTTCTCCCTTGGCGGTGTCGCGGTCGCGTCGGGCTCTGTGGGCCATCTGCTCCACCGCTGGCCGAAGCTGCTGGCGTGGCAGGAACGCTTTACCGGAGCCGTGCTGATCGCCTTAGGGATCAGGCTCCTGCTGTCCGGAAATATCTCTCCGGCACCCAGCCGATAGCTCCCCTGTATGTATTACCGGGGTCAGCGTTTCTGTAGGGCGCACCCTCCGGCCTCAAAGGCAGCAGCTGCCTGGATTTGCCCCTCCTCCGCCTCGGCATACCCGGTATCACAGCTGTGACACTTGACGAGATTCTCATTCAAGACCAGTTGACAAGGCACTGCTTCGTAAGCAATTCTCCGATTGCAGGTTCGTTCTTTGTTCCAGTTTCAGCAGGAGGGCTTTTCCATGGAATCCCAATTCGACCGGGACCGTCTGGTAAAGCTGCTGGCACGTCTGGACAGTGACAGCGACGCCGAAGTTCTGGCTGCCGCCAAACTGGCCGTCCGCCATCTGCGTGAGAACGAGATCGGCTGGGACGAAGCTGTTTCGACCCATGCCCGGGGTGGCTTGAAGTCCTGGTTCGATGGCTGGGCTGGCTTTATCGCCGAAACCCGCCGCCGGATTTCAGCCGAACGTGCCGCCGAACAATGGCAGAGCATTGCCCGCCGCTTCGAAGAGGAATTGGCCGCTCAGAAGGCGCAGCCGGTTCAGGCGACCGCCACCGCAAAGGCTACGACCCGCAAGGCCGCCGCAAATGACGCAGCCGCCCCCTCGGTCGAGCGGACCGGCAACGAGCTGATCGACCGACTTCTGGCCTCGCCTCGTCTCGACGCCATCTCCCGCGCCCGCGTCGAAGCCATCGCCAGCTGGTTCCGCCGCACCCATGAGCTGACGGGCGCCGAGATCGCCGATCTGGAGCAGTTTTCCCGCTCGGTTGCGGCGTAGAGCTTCTTTTCCAAAGTGAACTCAATGATTTCGTCATCCCGGGACTTGATCCCGGGATCTCGTCCGAGCGTGTTTCCGCACCATTTCAGGAAGAATTGGCTAAGTTCCCGGAGGAGATCCCGGTGTCGAGCACCGGGATGACGGCAAAAACAGAAAAGCCTACAGCAGATCCCGCAGCATCGCGATCAGCGGTTTGTCGGCCGCTGGCATCGGATATTTCGCCATCTCCTGCGGCGTTGCCCAGGCCAGCACCTGACCTTCAACCGGCTTGGGATGGCCTTCCCACACCCGGCAGACATAGAGCGGCATCAGCAGGTGAAAATCCGCGTAGGTGTGCGAGGCGAAGGTGAAGGGCGCAAGGCAGGAAGCGGAAACATCGATATCCAACTCCTCCTTCAACTCGCGGATCAGGGCAGCTTCCGGCGTCTCACCAGGGTTGAGCTTGCCGCCTGGAAACTCCCATAGCCCCGCCATGGCTTTACCCGGTGGACGCTGAGCCAGCAGCACGCGACCGTCCTCGTCGACCAAAGCGACCGCCACCACGGTCAGGCTGCGGGTAATCGTCTCTGCCGCCTGGAAATCCGCCCGCCCGACCCGGCGTGCCACCGCCGCCCAGTCGCTGTCCGGACGATGCAGATCGAGGCCATCGCTGGGCTTCAGCCCCAGCTTTTCCATCACTCGGATAGAGGAGGCATTTTCCGGCCGCGCCCAGGCACCGACGGCATCGAGCCCTAGATCGCCAAAGGCATAGCGCAGGGCCAGACGCGTCGCTTCAGTCGCAAAGCCCCGGCCCCAATAGTCGCGGCCGATCCAATAGCCGACCGTCGCCACGGTCTTGCGGAGCGGGTTCAGCGTCAGGGCGATGGCGCCGACGATTTCGTCACTGGCGAGATCGGAGACCGCCCAAGTGATTTCCTCGCCCCGTTCTGTCGCGGCCGAGGAATAGGCAAACCATTCATCGGCATTATTGCGATTGTACGGATGCGGAATCGCGACCGTCATGGCCGAGATATGGGCATCATTCGCAAGCCGGGCGACCCGATCGAGGTCGCCCACGGCCAGAGGACGGATCCGGACATTCGGTCCGGCGAGCGTCGGGACGGTCAGCGCAGGGCGCGCCATCGCCACCGGATCAACTACGGTAGCTGCCATTGATGTCGATATAGCGGTGGGTGAGATCGCAGGTCCAGACGGTCGCCTTGCCACCACCGATACCGAGATCGACGGCGATGCGAACGTCGCGGGTCTTGAAATGAGCGACGACCGGGGTTTCGTCGTAGCCTTCGAGGCGCTGACCATTGATCGCGACCTGATGCCCGCCGAACCAGATCGACAGCTTGTCGCGGTCGGCCTTTTCGCCGGACTTACCGACGGCCATCACGACGCGACCCCAATTGGCGTCCTCGCCCGCAACTGCCGTCTTCACCAGCGGCGAATTGGCGATGGCGAGGCCAACCTTGCGGGCGGCCTTGGCAGAAGCCGCACCACGCACCTCGATGGTGATCAGCTTCTCGGCGCCTTCACCATCCTTGGTCACATCAAGGGCGAGGTCGGTCAGGACCTTTAGAATCGCCTTCTTCAGGCTGCGCGCACGCGGATCGGACGCGCTGGTGATCGGCGCATGGCCGGCAGCGCCAGTCGCGCAGAGGGTCACCGTGTCGGAGGTCGAGGTATCGCCATCGACCGTGACGCAATTGAAAGACTTATCGACCGCCGGGGTCAGCATCGCCTGCAGTGCCTCGGGCGAAACCGCAGCGTCGGTGAAAAGGAAAGCCAGCATGGTCGCCATGTCCGGGGCAATCATGCCCGAACCCTTGGCGATACCATTGACGGTCACCTTGACCCCATCGACCGTCGCGGTCGCGGTGGAGCCTTTGGGATAGGTGTCGGTCGTCATGATCGCCTTGGCGGCTTCGAACCAGGCATCTTCGGCCAGCTTCTGCCGGATCGCGGGCAGACCGTCCGTGATCTTATTGTCAGGCAGCGGTTCGCCGATGACACCGGTGGAGGCCACGAAGACTTCCGTCGGCTTGCAGCCCAGCAGCTTGGCAGCGGCTTCCACCGTGCGCTTGACCGAAGCCTCACCGACCGATCCGGTGAAGGCATTGGCATTGCCGGAATTGACGATGATGGCGCGGGCCGAACCACCCTTCTGGGCCTCTCGGCACCAGTCAACCGGCGCCGACCGGGTCAGCGAGCGGGTATAGCACCCCGCAACGCTGGTCCCGGCGGCCAGTTCGGCCAGCATCACATCGGTTCGCCCCTGGTATCGGACCCCAACCGCCCCGGTCGCCAGGCGAACGCCTTTGATCGGGGGAAGGGTCGGGAAAGTCGCGGGAGCCAGCGGCGAAACCGGGTGAGCCATCGTGTCGGTCCTTGGAAGAGAGCGTGTCAGATCTGGGAGATTACGGCTTCGGCGCGCCGAGCGGCTTGCCGTCGATGTCGAAAGTTTCGACCTTCACGCCCTTGCGCAGATCGCTGACGACCTCGCCGATCTTCTCCTGGGTCATGTCGGCGGTCAATTCGCCTTTCACTTCCTCAAGGCTGGGCGGATTGGCCATGCGGCGCTGTTCCAGCTTGATCACATGGAAGCCGAACTGGGTCTTGACCGGCTCCTGGGTGAACTCGCCCTGCTTCAGCAGGAAAGCGGCATCGGCAAATTCCGGCACCATCATATCCTTCGTGAAGAAGCCGAGATCGCCGCCGTCGTTGGCTGAGCCGTCCGAGGAATTGGCCTTGGCGAGAACGGCGAAATCCTCGCCCTTCTTCAGCTTCTCGATCAGTTCCTTGGCCTTCTTGTCATCGGCAACCAGGATGTGGCGGGCGCGCACTTCTTCCTGGGGCGGGTTCGACTTCAGGAATTCCTGATAGCGCTCGTTGAGAGCCTTGTCGTCGATCTTGGCCCGGACCGAACGGTCCAGGAAGACTTCCTGCAGGACACGATCTTCGAAGTCGGCCACGCGGCGCTTCACGTCCGCATCCTGCTGCAGATTGGTCTTGCGGGCTTCCTTGGCGATCAGCTTGCTGTCGATCATGCGCTCGATCAGAACCGGATAGACTTGGCCCATGGGCATCTGCTGAACCTGCGGCGGCAGGCTTTCCAGCGTCTTCACGATATCGGAGCGGCGGATCTCGATCGTGTCGACCTTCGCGACGACGGGATCATCCTTGGGCGCGGGGCCCTTCAAGACGTCGCCAATGGTCTGAGCGTTGGCGGAACCTGCGGCCAGCATGGCCACGAGGGAGACAGCGACGACGAAACGGGACATAGAAAATGTTCCTTCAAGAGAGGCGAGCGCGTGACGCACTTCGCGCTGCATAGTGCATACTGGCGCAAGTCACACAAGTCTTCACGGCATAAGGATGGCAAGTCGCACGTGAGGCGGCTAGGGTTGAACAATCATGGGCGCCAGCAAAACACCCCGAAACGAGGATTTTCCCGTCGCGAGCCTGTTCCTGGCACCGCACGTGCGCCAGGACGTCTCCGATTTTTATAAGATCGCGCGCGCAGGCGACGACGTTGCCGATGCCAGCGATCTGTCGGCGGACGAGAAGATCCGCCAGCTCGACGATCTGCGCGCCGGCTTCCGTGCCGTTCCCGGCGGTATCGGGCCGCTGTCCGATCTCTGGGCCGGGTTCGAGCGCGATGCCCAAGGCTGGACACCGCCCGACATGGCAGCGCTTGTCGATCAATGCCGCCTGACCGCAGCCCCCGTCGCCCGCTACCTGCTGGATCGCCACGGGGAGCGCAGCTTTGCCTATCCGGCAGGCGAGGCACTGGCAATTGCCCTGCAGCTTCTCAATCATATCTCCGACCGCAGCGCGGACGAAGCTGCCGGACGGCGCCGACTGCCCGCCCGCATCTCCTCTGCCGAGGTGCTAGGTGAAGCTCTGATATGGCTGGAGCAGGCCCGCCCCCTGCCACGCCTGCTGCTGACCTCGCGCCTGCGGCGGCAAGCCGCCATGACCTGGACCGTGGCGCGGATCCATGCCGCCCGGCTTGCCGCGGGCCGCAAGCGCCCTGGGCTCGGCGCTTGGCTGTCCGGGCTCTGGGCCGGATTGCGACCGCTGGAGCGCATGCCTCTGCCCCGCTCCTCCTTCGCCCTCGCCATCGCCAGCCTGAAAGGCGAGCAGCGGCGCGGTTTACAGGCCCTCTATGGCTATTGCCGCGCCCTGGACGATCTCGCCGACGGCGAGGCGAGCGGCGATCTCATGCCCACCGTCCGTGCGCTCACGGCTCTGGAGTTCGGCGTCTGGCAGGAACCGCTGTCCGCCGACCTCGCCTGGGCGTCGGCGCGCTTCAACCTGTCGATGGCCGACCTGCGCGCCGTGCTCGACGGGGTGGCCATGGATGAGGGCGCACCGATCCAGGCCCCGGACGAGGCGACGTTCGCGCTCTATTGCGACCGGGTCGCGGGCGCCGTTGGGCGGTTGACTCTAGCGATCCTTGGCACGCCCCATCCGCGTCTCGCCAGCACCCTGGGCCGGGCGCTGCAACGGGTGAATATCCTGCGCGATCTGGCAGAGGATGCCGACCGCGACCGGCTTTATCTGCCCGACAGCCTGCTGGCCCGTCACGATATCCCGCCCATCCCGGCCGAAGCCCTGGCCCACCCGGCCATGGCGGCAGCCGCGCAGGAGTTTGCCGATGAGGCCGAGCAGGAGATGATCCTGGCCGATGCCTGGATCGCCGCCCTGCCCGATCCCACCGCCCGTCGTCCCTTGCGCCTCATGCTGGCGGCCTATCGGCTGCTGCTGCCCGAGATTATGGCGCAACTGCCGACCCCTGGCGTCAAACTGCGCCGCCGGGACAAGCTCAAGCTGCTAATGCTCGCCCATACGCCATGACTGTCCATATCGTGGGGGCTGGGATCGCCGGTCTTTCGGCAGCCCTGGCGCTGTCCGAACGCGGTATCCCTATTCTTTTACACGAAGCAACTCCCCAGGCGGGCGGGCGCTGCCGAAGCTGGCAGGATCCGACGCTCGGCATTCTCGACAACGGGACTCATCTGGTCCTGTCGGGCAATGCTGCCGTCACCCGCTATCTGGAACGGGCAGGCAGCACGGCTGAGATGCCCGCAGAAACACCGGTCTTCCCTTTTGCCGATGTTCGTAGTGGCAAGCGCTGGTCCGTAGATCTGCGCCGCCCCTGGCAACTCGGCCTTGGTGCGCTGGGAATGCTCAAGCCCTTCCTGACCGGTGCCGATACCAGCGTTTCAGAATGCCTGGGGCACAACCGCCTCTGGGAAACGCTCTGGCGTCCCCTATCTGTCGCAGCCCTGAATACCGAGCCGGAAGCCGCCCGCGCGCGCAGCCTCGCTGCCATCTTGCGCGCCAGCCTGCTTAAAGGCCCCGGAGCCTGCGCACCCCGCCTTGCCCGCACCAGCCTTGCCGCCGCTTTCGTCGATCCCGCCTTGAACAGACTACCTCCGGTCCGCCATCGCCATCGATTGACCGCCCTGGAGATACAGGATGACCAACTCACCGGACTGCGGTTTGCCGACGGCGAGTTTATCGAGACCCGAAATGCAATCCTGGCACTACCCGCCTGGGAGGTCTCCCGCCTGCTGCCGGATCTGATGGTCCCTGACGATCACCGGGCGATCATCAATCTTCATGTACACTGCAAGACCGCAGGGCCGCGCCTGCTGGGGCTGATCGGCGGGACAGGTGAGTGGCTGAGCTGGCGGGACGGCGTCGCCTCCATCACGGTCAGCGCCGCCGACCGCCTGCTCGACCAGGATGCAGAAACCTTGGCCCGATCGCTCTGGCAGGAAGTCGCGGGCGTCTTGGGAGCCACGCCGGAACTGCCTCCCGGCTGGCAGATGATCCGGGAAAAACGCGCAACCTTCGCCGCGACATCCGCCCAGGAAAAACTCCGCCCATCTACAACGTCGGGGCCAAGAGGTCTGACACTGGCCGGAGACTGGACTGCAACCGGTTTGCCCGCCACCCTGGAAGGTGCATGCCGGTCCGGGGAAGCTGCGGCTCGACAATTTTTCCGTAATTAGCTCTTGCCTCATCGAGGGTATGCCCCCATTCATATTGCGTCGCAATAATGGCGGTTACAGCGCCCAACGAACGACAAACAAAGATATATGCGGGCGGGAAACACCGTCCGTCAGACTCTCCGAAGGAGCGGGACTATGGGCGCTGGCGCCAAACTTGTTGGGGGAGCGATGGTTGTCGCCATCGTCGCCGGGGCGGGCTATGTGACCCGCGACCGCTGGCTGCCGCTGGTCGGCGTCAAACCCGTTGCCCCCCAGCAGGCAGCGGCACCTGCCGCCCCCAAAGGCCCGCAGATGGGCATTCCCGTGCGCGCCGAGAAGGTGACGCTGCTGGACTTCGTCCCCGTCATTCCCGCGACCGGCAGCCTGCGCGCCAATGAAAGCGTGACTATCGCCCCGGAAATCAGCGGGCGACTGTCGGAGTTCCGCGCCAAGGAAGGTCAGCCGATCAAGAAGGGCGACGTCATCGCCCTACTGGACACCACCGTGCTTGAGGCCGAACTGGCCCAGGCCCGCGCCGGTCTTGCGCTCGCCCGTGCCAACGCCTCCCGCGCCAACGAACTTGCTGCCCGCAATTTTGGCACGCAGCGGTCGCGTGACGAAGCACTGGCCGAACTGCGCACCACCGAAGCCGCCATCGCAACAGCCGAGGCGCGCCTGCAGCGCTCCAAGCTGGTGGCACCCTTCGATGGGGTTCTGGGGCTGCGCAATATCTCCTCGGGCGATTTCGTCAATGCCGGTTCCGCACTGATCACGCTGGAGCAGGTCGATCCGCTGAAGATGGACTTCCGGGTTCCTGAAACCCAGCTGTCGCGCATCGCAGTCGGCCAGACGGTCGACGTCGAAGTTGATGCGCTGCCGGGCCGCAAGTTCACAGGCACCGTCTATGCCATCGATGCCTCGGTCGAACCCGGCGGGCGCTCGCTTCTGGTCCGTGCGACCTTGCCGAACCCCGAACGCACGCTGAAGCCGGGGCTTTTTGCCCGCATCCAGATCAATCTGGCCGTCCGCAAAGACACGATCATGATCCCCGAGGAAGCGGTCGTCCCGAGCCCGCAGGGCGCCATCGTCATGAGCGTCGTCGACGGTAAAGCCCAGATCGTACCGGTGAAGCTGGGCGACCGGCGCAATTCCCAGGTGGAAGTGATCAAGCCGACCCCGCTGACGGCCGATAGCGTGATCATCACGCAAGGCCAGACCAAGGTCTTCATGACCGGCGGCAATGGCGCGCCCGTGACCGTCCTGCCCCCGCCCGGAACCGCGCCGCCTGGCGCCGCCCCGGCGGCAGCTCCCAAGAAAGAGGGAGCTCCGTCGTGAGCATCACCGAGCTTTGCATCCGCCGTCCGGTCTTCGCGACCGTCCTGAACATTCTCGTGGTGCTGCTCGGTGCGGTTTCCTATCAAAATCTGTCGCTGCGTGAATATCCGAACATCGACACCCCGACGGTAACGGTCGAGACGGCTTATCGTGGTGCCTCGGCCGAAATCATCGAAAGCCAGGTCACCAAGCCGCTGGAGGAAAATCTCTCCGGCGTTGAAGGTATCGACTATATGAAGTCGATCAGCCGGGCCGAACGCAGCCAGATCACCCTGACATTTCGCCTGACCCGTTCGGCCGATGACGCCGCCTCGGACGTGCGCGACCGTGTGGGCCGTTCGCGCGGCCAGATGCCGGACGAGATCGACGAGCCGATCATCCAGAAGGTCGAGGCTGACGCCCAGCCGATCATCTATCTCGCCTTCTCCTCCGACCGCCATTCGGTCATGGAGGTCAGCGATTTCGCCTCGCGCCTCGTCAAGGATCGCCTGCAGGTGCTGCCCGGCGTCGCCCAGGTTCAGGTCTTCGGCGAGCGGCGCTATTCGATGCGCGTCTGGGTCGACGCAGCCAAACTGTCCGGCTACGGCCTGACCGTCCAGGATGTCGAAACATCCTTGCGCAAGCAGAACGTCGAAATCCCGGCAGGCCGTATCGAAAGCCGCGCACGTGAATTCACTGTTGTCTCGGAAACCGATCTGCGGACGCCCGAGCAGTTCGCCAGCATCATCCTGAAGGATAGCGGCGGCTATCTGGTGCGCCTGGGGGATATTGCTCAGATCGCCATCGGCCCGCGCGACGAGCGTGTGGTAACCCGCTTCAACGGCAATACGGCGATCGCACTCGGCGTGATCAAGCAATCGACCGCCAATCCGCTGGAAGTCAGCCAGGCGGTCGAAGCGGCTTTCCCCGAGATCAAGGCGCAGGTGCCCGAGGGCATGAGTGTCACGATGGCTTACGACAGCTCGATCTTCATCGCGAAGTCCATCGATGCTGTCTATAGCACCATCGGCGAGGCGGTTGCCCTTGTGGTGCTGGTCATCCTGTTCTTCCTGCGCTCCTTCCGCGCCGCGCTGATCCCGCTGATCACCATTCCGGTGTCGCTGATCGGCGCCTTCGCGATCATGTCGGCGTTGGGCTTCACCATCAACACGCTGACCCTGCTCGCCCTGGTGCTGGCCATCGGCCTTGTGGTCGATGACGCCATCGTGATGCTGGAGAACATTTACCGCTATATCGAAGAGGGCATGAACCCGGTCACGGCGGCGATCAAAGGCTCGAAGGAAATCACCTTCGCCGTCATCGCCATGACTGTAACTCTGGCCGCCGTCTATGCCCCGATGGCTTTCAGCAGTGGTCTGACGGGTAAGCTTTTCACCGAGTTTGCCCTGACGCTGGCAGGCGCCGTCATCGTCTCCGGCTTCATCGCCCTGACGCTGACGCCGATGATGTGCTCGCGCCTGCTCAAGCATTCGGACAAGCACAACTTCGTCTATAATGGCATCGGCGCATTCCTTGATTATTTGGATCGCGCCTATCGCTGGGGCGTGACCTGGAGTGTCCGTGGGCGCTGGGTGTCGGTCGCGTTGGGTCTGTTCGTCGGCATGTGCACGTGGCTGATGTTCACGACCATCAAATCGGAACTTTCCCCGACAGAAGACCGCGGCTTCATCATCGGCTTCATGCTGGCCCCCGAAGGCTCGACCATCGGCTATACCGAGAGCAACGCCCGCGGCGTCGAAGGCATCCTGCGTAACGTGCCGGAGACCGATAAGGTCTTCATGGTCGCAGGCTTCCCGACCGTCTCGCAGTCTCTGATCTTCGCCTCGATGAAGGATTGGGAGCAGCGTGACCGCAAAGTGACGCAGATCGTGCCGCAGATCAGCCCGCAGATGTTCGGCGGCGTACCCGGCCTGCTGGCCTTCCCGATCCTGCCCCCCTCCCTGGGTCAGCAGGGTCTGAACCGCCCCATCGACGTGGTCATCATGACCTCGGGCGCCTATGAGACCCTGGCAGTGACTTCCCAGGCGGTCATCGGCAAGATGATGCAGAGCGGCATGTTCGCCAATCCGCGCTCCGATCTGGAACTGACCAAGCCCAAGCTGGCGGTGCAGGTGGATCGCGACAAAGCCGGTATCCTGGGCGTCGACATCGAGGCCATCGGCCGCACGCTTGAAACCATGCTGGGTGGCCGTCAGGTGACCCGCTTCAAGCGCGATGCCGAACAATATGACGTCATGGTCCAGGTGGCGCAGGACGCGCGCCGCAACCCGACCGACCTGACCCATATCTATGTGCGCGCCCGGTCCGGCGACATGGTTCCGCTCTCGAACCTCGTCAAAGTGACGGAAACCATCGCGCCCAAGGAACTCAACCACTTCAACAAGCTGCGCGCGGTGAACATCACAGCCGAACCGGCCCCCGGCTACACGCAAGGTCAGGCGCTCGACGCGATTTCGCGCATCATCCGCGAGGTTCAACCGGATGCGATCACCGACTTCGGCGGATCGAGCCGCGAATATGTCGCCAGCGCCAAAGCAGGCAACTTCGTTTTTGTGCTCGCCATCGCCTTCATTCTGCTGGTGCTGGCAGCGCAGTTCGAAAGCTTCATCGATCCGTTGGCGATTCTCCTGACGGTGCCGCTCGCGATGGCTGGCGCATTGGGTGCCCTGCTGATGACAGGAGGGACGATGAACGTCTATAGCCAGATCGGGCTTGTGACATTGGTCGGGCTCATTACCAAGCACGGCATCCTGATCGTGGAATTCACCAAACAGCTGCAAGAACGCGGCATGGCGCTGAAAGAAGCTGTGATCGAAAGCGCGGCCCTGCGCCTGCGCCCGATCCTGATGACCACGGGCGCCATGGTGCTGGGTGCGGTGCCGTTGGCTCTCGCGACCGGGGCCGGTGCCGAGAGCCGCCAGCAGATCGGTTGGGTGATCGTCGGCGGCATGTCGGTCGGTACGCTGTTGACGCTGTTCGTTCTGCCTGCCATCTACACACTGGTGGCCAAGGAACGTGGTGTTCATGCCAAGGCGCCGGAGGCCCCTCCGGTTCACGCCCCGGCAGAGTGACCAAACGGCCCCGCCTAAAAGACGGGGCCGTTTTCATAAGGACTGTAGCTTGTTCGATTATTTCCCGGCGCTTCGACCCATCCTGCATCGCCTCGATCCCGAAGAGGCCCACCTCTGGACCTTGCGAGCACTCGAGCTCGGTATCGTCCCGACCCAGCCCCTGATGCTGGATGCGGCGCTCCGCACCACGATCTTCGGCAAGAGCATCGATAATCCCATCGGCCTTGCTGCTGGTTTCGACAAGAATGCCCGTGTCTTCCACAAGATGTACCGCCAGGGTTTTGGCTTTACCGAAATCGGCGGCGTCACCCCCCGCCCCCAGGCCGGTAACCCGCGGCCGCGCCTGTTCCGTCTGGCCGAGGATGAAGCGGTCATCAACCGCATGGGCTTCAACAACGATGGGATGGAAGCCGTGCGTGGCCGTCTCGTCGCCCATCGTACCGCCGACATGCTGGTCGGTGTCAATCTGGCGGCCAATATCGACAGCGAGGATCCGGCAGACGATTTCGTGACGCTGGCCCGCCGTTTCTCGCCCCATGCCGATTTCCTGACCCTCGATATCTCCTGCCCGAATACGGCCAACGGCAAGATGTTCCTGTCGCCCGGCCCGCTGCAGGATCTGCTCGACCGCCTGAGCGCGATGTATGGCGATCTGTCGGCGCCCAAGCGCCCAGCGCTTGCCGCCAAGATCGCCCCGGACATTGAAGAAGAGGAACTGGACAAGATCCTGGAGGTTCTGACCGGTTTCGGCATCGATGCAATGATCCTGTCGAACACCACCATCGACCGCCCCGAAGACGTGCGGGGCGCGCAGAAGGACGAGCGCGGCGGCATGTCCGGTCGACCGCTCTTCAACCGCTCCACCGCCTTGCTATCGAAGGTCTACGCCAAGACGGGCGGCAAGCTACCGCTGGTCGGTGTCGGCGGGGTCTCCTCGGCAGCAGATGCCTATCTCAAGATCCGCGCGGGCGCTTCGGTCGTGCAACTTTACACTGCGCTTGTCTTCCAGGGTCCGGCTATGGTGACCCGGCTCAAGCTCGATCTCGCCGATATGCTGCGGCGGGATGGTTTTCAGAATGTCGCCGAAGCCATCGGCGCAGATCATCGGTAGGAAGTCCTATGTCTCTCGTCATCGACACCAACTTCTACGGCGGCGCCATCACGGTCATCGAGGCCAAGGACCCGCGTAATGTGACGCTGGCCCTGCGCCCCGACACCGCCGCCCCCGATATCGCCCAATGGTTCCACTTCCGGCTCTATTCGACCCCCGGCGTCGCACTGACCCTGAAGATCGTCAACGCAGGCAAGAGCGCCTATCCGGGTGGTTGGGAAGATTATCGCGCCTGCGTGTCGCCCGATGGCGGCATCACCTGGCAGCGGACCGAGACCAGCTATGACGGGTCGGTGATGACCATCTCCTACACCCCAGTTTCGGGCGTGACGGAGTTTGCCTATTTCGCCCCCTTCACCGGCGAGGATACTCAGCGGATGCTGGGCAAGGCGCTGCAGGACCCGCGCGCCAGCCTTGATGTGCTCGGCCACTCGATCCAGGGCCAGCCGATCCAGCGTCTGCTGGTGCGGGAAGGCAGCGCAAAGAAGACCCCGGTCTGGTTCACCGCGCGCCAGCATCCAGGCGAAAGCCAGGGTGGCTTCGTGCTGCAAGGCTTCCTGGGACGTCTGCTGAATGCCGCCGATCCCGTCTCGCGCGCCCTGCTGGGCGTGGCGGAGTTCCATGTGGTTGCCGACATCAATCCGGACGGCACCCGCGCAGGTAACCTGCGCACCAACGCCGTCGGCGCCAATCTCAACCGCGAATGGGAGGCCGCTACGCAGGAGCGCAGCCCGGAAGTTCTGTGCGTGCGGGAAGAGATGAAGCGTACCGGCGCTTCCGTCGTCATGGATCTTCATGGCGACGAAGCTCTGCCCTATGTCTTCATCGTCAATCCCGGCGATGTCCCCGGCATGACGAACGAGCAGCATGACCGCCGTCAGCGCTTCGACAAGGCGCTGCTCGGCCTCAACCGCGATTTCCAGACCGAATATAACTATCCGCCCTCGCGCCCGGATCATGCGGCGGTAAAGAAGCTCAGCCCCTGGGCGACGGTCAACCTCGGCGCCCTGGCCATGACGGTCGAAATGCCCTTCAAGGACAACGCCAACCTGCCCGACCCGACCGAAGGCTGGTCGCCGGACAAGTGCCGCCGTCTCGGCTACGACTTCGTCGCGGCCCTGGCCAGCGATCTGGTGAAGTAAAAAAGGGCGCCGAGAGGCGCCCTTTTCCATTCTTCGACGTTAAGGCTTGTAAGGCCCGACCTTGAACTCGACGGACCATGAGCACTCTTTACCCGCGTAATGAAATACTGTCCGGTCCGGGTTCCCTGCCCCGCCCACAACCGCATGATATCTTCCGGTTTTGTCTTGCGCCTCTAGTGAGGGTAAGGCCCGACCGATCAACGATCCGTCACGCAAGAAGAACGAGATCTCTCCATCAGAACAATCTTTCAGCGCGGGCATCTCGGCCGGGTCAATTTTCAAATACACACCCGGCCCGGTCCCCGGCGGACGATTGCTCCATTCCAGCGGCACCAACCATCCCGATGGCGTACGGAAAGGCGTCGGCTCATTCTGACAAGCCGTGAGAGAGAGGAAGCAGAAAAGGACCGTGCCTGACTTTATCAGCTTTGAGGTTGGCTTCAGGTTATACGCCATCGCCAGTTCCATCTTTTTCGCAGCTAGGCTCGCCATTCGCAGGAGCATCGCAGCGTCCAACCTCTCCAGGCCCGAGGTCCATGTTCGCACAAACGCCATTATTGCAGGCTTCAATGCTCCCCGGCCCGACTCCCTCGATACTATGACCTTGGCCTTTAGTACCACTCGTCTGCCCATCTTGAGCATTGCCATGAACATAGTTTCCGCCAGGTTGAAAATCCCCTGCCGCCATAAACTTCGCATTATTTTTCGCCACAACCGCCGCTTTGGCAGCGGCAGCAGCCTTCGCGGCGGCAGCTTTCGTAGCTGCTGCTTTTTTCTCTTTTTCGATAGCAGCGGCCTCTTGGGCGGCTTTGGAAATTATGACTGATAGAGCTGGTCCGAAGCTGATTGGCGAAGATTTATTCGCGGCTGAAGCGTTTTTTTCCTGAAGATTTTACCGTCTGTTCCTTACCAGCAGCGGCGGCTGCGATAGTAATATTTTTCACCAGCGTCTGCAGCATTTGAGCGGCAGAACCTGTAACGGGTTTTGTCATGTTTTGAGCCTCCTAGAAAGCCCCCCAAAACCAAAAATACTACCCAAATACCGCCAAATCAACTTTAAGGTGTTTTGATAGAATATAAATCAATCATGAGTATAATTTTTAGGGAGATATCAATCGGCCTCCCGGATCTGAAATCCGGTCTTGGACTGTTCGAACCCCGCGCCCTTGTAGAAATCGAGGGTCGCGGGGTTTTTTGATCCGGTCAGCAGCATGACCTTGTAGCAACCCGCCTCCCAGGCCTTTGCGATAGCAGCCTGCAGGATGGCGCGGCCATGTCCGTGCTTGCGATGAGCGGTCAAGGTCACAACATTCTCGATCAGCGCATAGGGCGCTCCGCCGCGCGTCAGATTGGGAATCACCACCAGCGTGCAGGTGGCAACGCCGCCGTCGGCCAGCAGGATGCCGCTTCCGGGATAGCGGAGAAGCTGACGCAGCCGCTCCCCAGCCTCAGTCAAGGACAGCGGCGCCTCTTCAGGATGCAGTTCGGCACAGAGAGCCAGCAGAGCAGGCAGATCCGCCTCGGTCGCGAAGCGGATCGCCATGGGCCTAGAGCCGCACGTACTGGAACTTGTTGTAGCGCTTTTCTAGCCGTTTGAAGACCATGCCGATGATCCAGACCAGCACCAGGTAGATGACGGCGACCAGATACAGCGGCGTGGTGTCATAGGTGCGGGTGTAGATGTTCTTCGCCGTCCCCATGAGGTCCAGCATCGTGATGGCGGAGGCCAACACGGTGGACTTCATCAGCAGGATCACTTCGTTCGACAGGGCAGGCAGCGAAAGCCGGATGGCGCGCGGGATCAGGATCCGCTTGTACATCACCATGGGCGACATACCACTGGCGACAGCGGCTTCGCGTTCCCCGTGGGGAACAGCTTTGATACCGCCCCGGATCAGTTCGGCCATATAGCCCGCCGTATTCAGGCTGAAAGCAAAGAGCGCGCAGAAATAGGCTTCCCGGAACAGCGTCCAGAGGAAGCTCTCCCGCATCCAGGTGAACTGCCCCAGCCCGTAGTAGATCAGGAAGATCTGCACGAACAGTGGCGAGCCCCGGAAAACCAGGGTGTAAATATAGGCCGGAACGGCGATCAGCGGATTCTTCGACAGCCGCGCAACCCCGATGGGAACTGCGAGCACAAAGCCGAAGATGGCGGCGATCACCACCAACTGGACGGTGAGCCACAGGCCTTTCAGAAGGTCCCAGCCGAAGGTCGCGATGATATTGACCATCTGCATTACGCCACCCGCACCCCGCGCTGCGCGCGTTTCTCAAGCAGATGACCGATGCCGGTCGAAACCACCGTCAGCCCGATATAAATGAGGCCCGCCAGCGAATAGAAGGTAAAGGGCTCGCGCGTGCCGCGCTGGGCGATCACCGATGCCCGCATCAGTTCCTCAAGCCCGATCAGCGAGACGAGCGAGCTATCCTTGATCAAGACGACCCAGAGGTTGGAGAGGCCAGGCAGCGCAAAGCGCCACATCTGGGGCAGATGGACACGGCGGAATACCTGAAGGCGCGTCATGCCAAAGGCGCGCGCCGCTTCAAGTTGCCCTGCGGGCACCGCCAGAAAGGCGCCCCGGAAGGTCTCCGATGCATAGGCGCCGAACACCAGCGCCAGCGCGATCGTACCGGCGCCATAGGGATTGAGATTGACCGAACCTCCCGTCAGCCAGGACAACAACTTCGGCAGGTCGTAATAGATAATGTAGATGATCACCAGTTCCGGCACACCGCGGAACACGTTCGTCACGCCATGGGTAACCGTCGGCACGAAGCGGCTTTTGGTGAGTTTACCGGCGGCACCGATCAGCCCAAAAACGATCCCGAGCGCCAGCGCCGACAGGCCGACACGCACGGTCATCCAGAGGCCGTCTAGCAGCAGCGGCGTATATTTCAGGATATTATCCATGGCACCGGGCAGGTAGGAACATCAGCAGAAAGAAAGCCCCTCCCCCAAGAATTGGGAGAGGGGCGTATCCAATTTCGATTACGGCTTCACGCTGTAGTCGAAATACTTCTTCGAGATCTTGTCGTAGGTGCCGTTGGCGATGATAGCGGCCAGCGCGGTGTTGAATTCACCGAGCAGAGCGGCCTCACCCTTGCGGATCGCGATCGCGGCGCCGGGGCTGTCCATCTTAATCGGCTCGCCGACCAGCTCGTACTTGTCCTTTTCCTTCGAGGTGAAGTCGTCGATCACCGGACCATCGGCCATGACGGCATCGGTACGTGCGCCGAGGTCGACGTTGGCTTCGTCCTGGGTGCCATAGGCGACGATTTCGATGACGCCGGTGTAGTGCTGCTTCAGCCAGGCTTCCTGGATGGTTTCACGCTGCACGCCGACCTTCTTGCCCTTCAGGCTTTCGGCCGTGTTCTTCAGGCCCTTACCCTTGGGCTGAATGATCTTCGACGGGGTCGAGCTGTAGGGCTTCGTGAAGTCGACCTTCTCGGCGCGGTCCGGACGGATCGACATCTGGGCGATGATCGCGTCGAACTTCTTCGCGTTCAGGGCCGGAATGATGGTGTCCCATTCGTTGGCAACCCATTCGCACTTGCGCTTCATTTCAGCGCAGAGGGCATCGCCGATTTCGATATCGAAGCCGACGAGTTCCTTCTTTTCGTTATAGAAGTTGAACGGCGGGTAGGCACCCTCGGTGCCGAGCTTCACCACGCCCTGCGCCATCGCGCCCCCCGACGACAGCATCACCGCAGCAGCAGCGGCCAGGATCAATTTTTTCACAGCAGAGCACTCCCAGTTACGTCAAGCCGGAGTTCCGGCAGTTTTGGGTTACGAGGCTGACGCCCCTTCCCCTTAATTATGCAAATGCGTCGTCGCGGATTTTCATCCGCTCGGGATTTGCGGTTCAGCCTTTCAGCGAGCTCGACAGGAACTGTCGGCAACGCTCGGACTTCGGGTTGCCCAGGACTTCCTCGGGCGTCCCTTCTTCCTCGATCTTGCCCTGGTGCAGGAAGATCACGCGATCCGACACCTCCCGGGCAAAACCAATTTCATGGGTGACCACCAGCATGGTCCGGCCTTCATCGGCCAGCACACGCATCACCTTCAGCACTTCCCCGACCAGCTCAGGATCGAGCGCAGAGGTAGGTTCGTCGAACAGCAGCGCCGTCGGCTCCATCGCCAGCGCCCGGGCAATCGCCACGCGCTGCTGCTGACCGCCCGACAGTTCAGCCGGGTAGGCATTGCGCTTGGCAGCGACACCCACCTTGTTCAGCATGGCCTCGGCCCGCTCGATCGCTTCGGCGCGCGGGATACCGAGCACATGGATCGGCGCTTCGATCACATTCTCCAGCACCGTCATATGGGCCCAGAGATTGAACTGCTGGAACACCATCGACAGGCTGCGGCGGATACGCTCCACCTGCTTACGGTCGGTCGGCTCCAGGGTGCCGCGACGCTCGCGCATGCCGATCAGCTCGCCCTTGACGGTGACCTTGCCGGAGTCCGGCACTTCCAGAAGATTGATGCAACGGAGCAGCGTGCTCTTGCCCGACCCCGATGACCCGAGAATCGCGATCACATCATGGTCATAGGCCGTGAGCGAAACCCCCTTGAGGACCTCTAGCTCGCCGAAGCGCTTATGCAGGTTATCGACGACCAGAGCCGGAGTCGTATCCCGGCCACGCACCGCGCCGACCGCCTCAATTCCGCTTTGCACGAACCGCACCTCATCCATGCTTTTAGTGAATATCACTATTCTTTAGCCCAGCGATGGTTATCAGCGAAACGGTTTTTATGTCAGTTTCGCTCAAGAAAATTTATCGCTGCGCGCAGGTAAATATCACGCAAAATCTGCGCCACCTGCACGGCCGAACAGCTTTTAATGCGCCCAGCGACTAGCCGGTTATTTTCTGCCAGAGCTTGCGGGCGCCGTTCTGGATGCCACCGCCGACCGTATAGCCGACGTTCTGCACTTCCAGCAGCTTCCGGCGGGCCTTGAACTTGATCTTGCTCGGGCCGCTTTTCACATAGGCCGCCAGCTTGGTCTTGAGGCTACCCTGCACTTCATATTTGCCAACGAAGCTGCCCGGCTTGATCACAGGTTCGATGCGGCTACCTGCGATCATCTTGAAGGCAGCCTGCTTCATTTTTGAGACCGGCTTGGCATAGCGCTTCTCGAAGTCGGACATGAAATGCGGGTTGGCCCGCACGTCCTTCAGCATAAAGGCGGCCAGGGTGGAGCTTTCGAGCAGGGTCACGACCCAGGCGCCGAGCGCAGGCGATTCCTTGAACATTTCCGAAGCGGTGATCTTGCCCTTGGCGATCAGCGCATTGACGGCCCGGCATTCCATGAAGGCATCAAAAAGCTCCTTCAGCAGTGCGCCGAACGCATAAAGCGCGCGACAGGCGGCCATCACGGGTCCACCGATGGCCGAGAGCGCACCGGAGCCACCAGCGGCATCACCCGCCGCAAGCCCAATGCCGACAATCCCCTGCACCGTGTCCAACGTTGCCGTCAGCGCTTTGTCGGCAACCGAATCGTCCCAGAGCTTGAGGACAGCGTTGCAAGCGGCAGACACATCGCCAGCACGGATCAGCACCATGTTTTCCGACATCTTATGGCCCTGGTAAGCGAGATACCCCGCCTCGACAAAGCCGACGACGCCCGTACCCAATTTCATGATCGGTCCGACGAACGGGGTGACCGCTTCCGTGAATTCCGCCAGCGCCTCTGCACCGATATGTTTCAGGATCTCGACCACGATATTGTCGGGGAAATCCTTGAAGACGTGCTGGACGGCCTCGATGATCTTGCCGCCTGCCAGGTTGTTGCCCAGCACCTTGATGAAGTCGTCGCCGCCAACCTCTTTAAGGCCAGAAAGGATCTTTCCCGCTTCCTTGATGCCGCCATGGACGTCCTTCAGAGACGATCCCAGTTCCTTGACACCAGAGGCGATATCGAAGGCCGTACCGAAGCCCTTGACCTGCACGCGCTTGATCTCGTTCAGCACGTCAATGACGCGGCTATCGACCATGCTCTGCATATAGGCAAGCGCCTGGACGGTTTCGGCGTCTGCAATCTCCTGCCGAATGGCCCTTACTTCCGGCGTCAGACCAACAACGGCGTTGCGGCGGGCGCGACCCTGGGGGTGCTGAGTCATGTCAGAAGTCTCCGGCGGGGAGTAAAAAAGGCGCTTAAGACTCAGCCCTCGGACAGCAAATTGTCAATAACAACCACATGACAGAAGGTATTACGCGGGCAAAAGAAAAGCGGCCCATCCGCAAGGAAGGGCCGCTTTCTACTTTAGGTAGCTCAGATAAAAAGCTGCGCGATCTGTACAGCGTTAAGCGCCGCACCTTTCAGAAGCTGATCGCCCGCTACGAAGATATCGAGACCATGGTCGCCAAAGACAATGCTCTGACGGATGCGGCCCACTTCGATATTGTGCTTCTTCGTGGCATTGACCGGCATCGGATACTGCTTGGCCTCCGGATTGTCGACCAGATCGACCCCCGGTGCATCCTTCAGCACGATACGAGCCGCACCCGGATTGACCGGCTTTTCGGTTTCAATCGTGATGGCTTCGGCATGCACACGCAGGGTCGGCACACGCACCGCCGTGCAGGAGATGGCGATATCCGGGGCACCGAAGATCTTCCGGGTCTCCCAGGTCACTTTCATCTCTTCCTTGGTGTAGCCGTTTTCCTGGAAGCTATCGATGTGCGGGATGACGTTGAAGGCGATCGGGTGGGCGAACACCTTGTGACCGGCTTCCTCGCCGCCCAGCACGCGGCCGGTTTCTTCCAGCAGCTCGTTCATGCCTTCGATACCGGCGCCGCTCGTCGCCTGATAGGAGGAGACGATGACCTTCTTCAGTCCGAACTCCTTATGGAGCGGCCAAAGCGCCATGGCGGCAATCGCCGTCGTGCAGTTCGGATTGGCGACCAGCTGATGGTTGCGACGCAGCTCCTTAACCGCCTCGCCGTTGATCTCCGGGATCACCAGCGGGACATTCTCGTCCAGGCGGAAGGCCGACGAATTGTCGATGACAATCGTCTTCTCGGCCAGCAGCGGGGCATACTGCTTGGCGAATTCACCCGAAACCGCGAGGAGAACGATGTCCATCTTCGAAGCGGCTTCGACGCTAAAAGTCTCGATCGTTTTTATGCCGAAGGGGGTAGTCACGGTTTTGCCCGCCGAACGCTCGGAAGCGAACAGATGGAGCGAGCCGACCGGAAATTTCAGATCGGCCAGCACCTGGATGAGTTCGGCGCCGACGGCTCCCGTCGCGCCAACAATCCCAACGGCCTTGGCCATAGTATAAGAGTCCCTTCAGACATAACCCCCACCGCCCTATGCGAAGGGGGACGCCATGGTTGCCAAAAAGACGGCAAACCAGCAAATGCGAAAACGTAATGCCCCTATTGCGGATAATTCTATTACCCGAAAGATTCTTGCTCGCTTCGAAAGATCCCACTCGTCACCTAAGAACCGGCGCCAGATTAATAATCCGTAATACAGCCTCTGGTCGGGGATGTTTCATAGGCCCACCGCCAAACCACCTCCCCTGAACCGTTGCATGGGAGAGCGCGCCATGAAACTTGAGGCCCTGATATCATTCGGAATCGCACTAGGCACTGTCCTGACCGGCCTGACGCCAGTTGGCGCATTCGCCTTATCACCCGAAGAAACCCGCCATTTCATGGCCCGCACCAGCTTTGCGGCGACGCCCCGTGACCTCGAAACCTTTGCGAAAATAGATCGCAAGGGCGCGACCGAGCGCGTGATCGAAACCATAAACCTCGCCCCGGAAGCGACGCTTCCCTATCCCGCCTTCCTGAAATCGATCCGCCCCACTCTCGAAGAGTACGATAATCCACGCAAACGCGGGCTGGACGAAACCCAGGTGGAGGCCTTCAAAAAGCAGCGCTATCAGGAAAACCAGCAGATCCGCGCCTGGTGGCTGTCGGAGATGATCGCCAGCGAAGTGCCGTTGCGCGAACGCATGGCGCTGTTCTGGCATGGGCATTTCACCAGCACCGCCGGCGAGGCGAGGCTGCCGGAAGTGATGTGGCAGCAGATCCAACTGTTGCGCCAGAACGCGACCGGCAATTTTGCGAGCCTGCTGCGCGCCGTTTCGCGCGACCCCGCCATGTTGCGCTATCTGAATGGCGCCAGCTCGAAGAAAGAGCAGCCCAACGAGAATTTCGCCCGCGAACTGTTCGAACTCTTCACCCTGGGCACCGGCAATTATACCGAGGATGACATCAAGGAAGCGGCCAAGGCCATGGTCGGCTGGCGCGTCAACCGCGACACCCAGACTGTCTCCTTCCAGGCCAAGGAGGCCGTTCCCGGCGACAAGCAGGTGCTGGGCAAGACCGTGCAGGACATGGACGGCGTCATCGATGCCGTCCTGGCCCATCCCGCCACGGCCCCTTTCATCGTCCGCAAGCTCTGGGTCGAATTCATTTCCCCCACTCCCGATGAAAAGGAAGTGGAGCGACTTGCCACCCTATTTCGCGACGGCAATTGGGAAATCGCGCCGCTCCTGAGCGCTATGTTCCAATCTGGCGCCTTCTGGAGCGAAACCAACCGCGGCACGCTGGTGAAGTCGCCGGTCGACCTGATGGTCGGCGCGGCGCGCGGGCTGGACATCCCCGTCGACAAGCCGCTTCAGGTCGTCAATATGACCCGGCAGATGGGGCATGAGTTGCTTAACCCACCGACCGTCAAAGGGTGGCCGCAGGGCATGGGCTGGCTGACATCCGACACCTTGCTGGCCCGCCGCGATGCCCTGGTCCGCCTCGCCAAGGGTGATTTTTCCTATCCCTATCCGCGCAATGTTCCGGTGACGGCAGGATACCGCGGTCTGTCACGCTATCTCGAAGATGATCCGGGCCGCGCCGATCAGGCCCGCCTGCAAAAGACGCTGCTGGCAGCACCGCCGACGCAGCCTTTCGATGGCGTCGGTCCAGGCGACCGCGTGCTGCAAGCCATGCTCGATCCGGCCTATGAGGTGAAATAATGATGAACCGCCGCGATATTCTGCGCTACGGCGCTGCCGCTGCCTTCACCGGCTTGATGCCCACCGGTGCCCTGATCGCGGGCGAGGTGAAGCGCCTGCCCACCTTGATCCTGATCGAACTGCAGGGCGGCAACGACGGGCTCAACACCGTCATTCCCTATGCCGATCCGCTCTACGCCAAGATGCGGCCCAAGATCGGTTTTGCCCCCGACGAGGTTATCCGCATCGACGAGCAGTTGGGGCTGCACCCGGCCTTGAAACCGCTAATGACCGACTGGGATGCCAAGGAACTGGCGATATTCCTCGGTGTCGGCTACCCGAACTCCGACCGCTCGCACTTCCGGGGTATCCAGATCTGGGACACGGCCCTCGACAGTGAACGCCTGGCGTCCGAGGGCTGGGTGGCCAAGGCCCTCACGAAAGCAGGGGGCAAGCCTCGTTCTGCCGATGCCGTTCTGTTGGGCCGCATGCATGCGGGACCTGTCGAAAGCTTCGATATCAAGGCCGTTTCGTTGAATGATCCCGCACGCCTGAAGCGTCTTAGCGCCGACATAGACGCTGACCATATGATGGAAGGCGCGCCCAAGAATATCCTGGTGCAGCAGATCGCCGCCCTGCAATCGACGGTCAAGGTGGCCGGACAGGAACTGATCGCCCGCCTCGACACCGTACCGGACAGCGCGCTCGGCACCTTCCCGACCCATACCTTCGGCAAACAGATGCGCGACGCCCTGCGCCTGATCGCAGCAGGCGTCGATGTGCCGGTGATCAAGATCTCGCAAGGATCCTTCGACACCCATATCAACCAGCGCAATCCCCAGGAAAAGCTGCTCCGGGAGCTGGCCGAAGGCATCGCTGCCTTTCGTGACGGCGCCAAGGCGCTGTCGAAATGGGACGATATCCTACTGGTGACCTACTCGGAGTTCGGTCGCCGTCCGGTCGAAAACGCCAGCCTCGGCACCGACCACGGCACCGCCGCCCCCCACTTCGCCTTAGGGGGACGCGTCAAGGGCGGCTTCCAGTTCAAGCAGCCGTCGCTTGACGTCCTCGCCAATGCCGACATGGTGCCGAGCGGAGACTTCCGGCAGATCTATACGACCGTGCTGCAGAAATGGTGGGGGCTAAAGCCCGACGGTATTCTGGCCGGAACCTATGACACGGTGGATTTTCTAAGGGCTTAGGACAGCGCCTCGTCCAGCCTGGCCAGTGCCTCGTCCCGGCCCAGAAGGTCAAGGACATCGGCAACACCGGGGGAGTTGGTACGCCCGGTCAGGGCTGCCCGTAGCGGAAGCCCCACGGCCGGGAACTTGACACCCAACTCACCCACCGCCGCCTTGATGGCGGCGGCAATCGGATCATGGCTCCAGTCGGCAAGCTCGCCGAGTTTCGCACGCACCAGCCTCAGACGTTCCTTGGCATCGATATCGAGCAGCGCCTGAGCGGCTTCTTCCATAGGAATGGGACGGCTGCGGAAGTAGAAGGCGCCGCTTTCGGCCAGATGCGGCAGGGTCTTGGCGCGCTCCTTCAAGCCCGGCAGGGCCTTCACCAGCAGGTCGCGCTCGGCATCGCTTAAAGAGCGGCTCAGCTCTTTTTCGAAGAAGGGGCGCGCGACATCGGCCAGATAGGCGGGCTCGGCTTCCTTGATGAAATGGAAATTCGCCGACGTCAGCGCATCGAGATCGAAGCGGGCCGGCCCTTTGCTGACATGACTGAGGTCGAACAGCGGCGCCGCCTGATCCTTGGTCAGATGGGGATGCTCAGCCCCCGGCGCCCAGCCCAGGCGCATGAGATAGTCGCACATGGCATCCGGCAGGAAGCCCATGTCGCGATAATACTCGACGCCCACCGCGCCATGGCGCTTGGACAGCTTGGTGCCATCGACACCATGGATCAGGGGGATATGAGCATAGGTCGGCTCGGCCCAACCCAAGGCGCGGATCAACTGCAGCTGACGCGCGGCATTGGGCAGATGCTCGTTACCACGGATCACATGGGTGACGCCCAGATCATGATCGTCGACCACGGTCGAGAGCATATAGGTCGGCGAGCCATCGGCGCGCAGCAGAATGAAATCATCCAGTTCGGCATTCCGGAAGGTCACGGAACCCAGGATCATATCCTCGATCACCGTCTCGCCATTCTGCGGAGCCTTCAGACGGATAACGTAGGGCGCTCCCGCCGGAGCATCGCTCTCGGGCCGATCGCGCCAGCGCCCGTCGTACCGCGGCGGCCGATTGGCCGCGACAGCAGCGGCCCGCATCGCCGTCAGATCGTCCTGGGTGGCAAAGCATTTATAGGCCAGCCCCTTGGCCAGCATCTCCTGCGCCACCGCCATATGCCGGGCCAGAAGCTGATGCTGGTAGAAGGGGCCGTCGTCCCATCTGATGCCCAGCCACTGCAGCCCCGACAGGATCGCAGCCGTCGCCTCTTCGGTCGACCGTTCGCGGTCGGTATCATCAATGCGCAGGATAAACTTGCCGCCGTGCTTCTTGGCGAAAAGCCAATTGAAAAGAGCGGTGCGGGCGCCGCCGATATGCAGCAGGCCGGTGGGCGAAGGGGCGAAGCGGGTTACGGTGCTCATGGCTTCGCTTCTACCCGATCCTATTGCCGCCTGTCATCCAATGAGACTCTCACTTTGTCGCGTCATCCCGGGACTTGATCCCGGGATGACAGTTTCCCTAGTGATTGGTCCGGTCGGAACTGCCAAAAAGTCCGGTCGGACGGATCATGAGGATCACCACAAGCGCAACGAAGATCGCCAGATCCCGCCATTCATGGGACACAAAGCCGCCGAACAGCCCCTCGACCAGCCCGATGATCAGCCCCCCGGCCATCGCCCCCAAAGGCGACCCCAAGCCGCCGATGATGGCTCCTGTCAGCGCCTTGAAGCCGATCAGCAGCCCAACCGAATGATCCGTCTGGCCATAGTAGAGCATGAAGACGACACCGCCGAATCCAGCCAAGACGCCCGACAGCAGGAACGCACGCCGCGTCGTACCCTGGAAATCGACCCCGCAGAGCGAGGCCCCCACGGCATCGGCCGCCACTGCCCGAAGTTCACGGCCGAACTTTGTGCCCACCAGCAGCCGCCAAATGGCGAAAGCGGTCAGAACCCCACTGACCAGCACCCCGATCTGGGTGAAGGACAACCGCACACCACCACCAGGAAGGTCAAATTCGACACCTGCGTGACTGAGAGGTTGCAACCATTTAGCGCGTGGTCCCTGAGTCAGCAGGGCGCTGTTTTGTAACACGAGAGAAAAGCCGATGGCCGCCACCAGCGGCGCCAGTCGGTTGGCGCGCCCTACAGGGCGATAGACCAGCGTCTCGCCCACCACACCGATCAATCCCACGTAAGCCGGGGCGAAGATCAGCGAAATGGCGGCCAGTACCAGCAGTGGCACATCCGCCCCCAGTGTCACAGCGACCGCAAACGGTAGGACAGTGCTGACGGTGCCGATCATCGCCATATCGCCAAAGGCAAAATTCACGGTTTCCAGCAGGCTGAAGATGATCCCATAGCCAACGGCGACCAAAGCATAGATCGTCCCCAGGATCAGGCCATTGACGATCACCTGGAGGATGAAGGCGCCGCCGCCCAACGGGTCGGATTTTGTATCGTAACTGATGGCCTTGCCCGGCGAAAAAGCCGCCATCCGGCCCCAGCGCTGCAGCATGTAGGTCTGCATGTCGGTCAGGGTGCCCTGGCTTGCAAGGATCGCCTCGCTTAGGACCAGTTCCTCGGCATCGCCAACCTCGGCAAAAAGGCAAAGCAGACTATCGCTTGCCCAGGCTTCATTGCCCCGTCGATATTCAAAGCTAACCCGCACACCGTTGTCCTGGCGTTCAGGCTTAGCGATCTGCGCCTCGCTCCCCACCGGAACAAAAGCCCAAGCGTAGTCGGCGCAAGTATGCAGCTCCCGCGCGTCTTTACGCTCGCAAGCAGCGAGAAATAAAAGGCAGATACACCAAAAAATACGGATTGCCATCGCACCTGGTTCTTAGCCGGTGAAGCACTCAACACGAAGTCGCCACAATTCGCCTTAATACTTAATAAGACCCCTCGCAAGAGATTGCGACCCTGCCCCGTCGATGCCATTCTGGACGACGGGGCTTCTTTTTTGTCCCGACGATCGGACGTCGTGTAAAAAAAAGAAACAAAATAACAGGGATACTCGCCACCAAGAGTGCCTAACAAAGAAGGAGCGATTGCGCCTTCGAGACGCAGGCGCATGGGTTCGCGAAGGGAAAAAGGTCGGAAATGGCTGGGCTTGGTAAAACCTTGGGCGGTGCAGTGCTGATACTCGGGATCGGCGCTGCGACTATTTACTACGTGCAGTTCGGCGACAGCGCCGGGGCAACCCCCGCGCAAGGTCCCGGACGGGGTGGCCCCCAGCGCGCTCTGCCGGTTCTGGTCGCCCAGGCCGAAGTCGGCGCGCAGCCCATCGAGATCAGCGCCATCGGCTCGGTCCAGGCCTCGGAGACGGTGCAGGTCCGCTCGCGCGTCGACGGCACTATCCTGGAAGTCCATTTCAAGGAAGGCGACCGGGTGAACGAGGGTGACCTGCTGTTCACCATCGACCCGCGTGGCATTCAGGCCGATCTCAAGCAGGCGGAAGCCAACCTCGCCCGCAACAAGGTGGCGATGGGCAACAGCAATCGCGACCTCGACCGCCAGAACGCGCTTGCCGCCAAGAATTTCGCCTCCCAAGCCGCTCTCGATTCCGCCAAAAGCACAGCCGGTCAGGCCATGCAGACGGTTCGCGCCATGGAAGCCCAGATCGAGGCGCTGAAAGTCCAACTCGGCTATACCCAGATCCGCGCGCCGATCAGTGGCCGCACCGGCCAGATCCTGCAGACCAAGGGCAATATCGTGCGCTCGGGCGAAGCAACCGGCCTGGTGACGATCCGCAAGGTCAACCCCATCGCCGTCACCTTCTCGGTCCCGCAGCGCCATTTCCCGGATCTGCGCGCGGCCCTGGATGCCGGTGCCGTTCCGGTGCGGGCGACCGTCGCCGGACAGCCTGCCCAGACGGGCAAGGTCGCTTTTTTCGACAATCAGATCGACAGCGCGACTGGTACTTTCTCGGTCAAGGCGCAGTTCGATAACGAGGGCGATGTCCTCTGGCCCGGTATGTTCGTTTCCGTGACAGCGCGCCTGGGCACCGAAGCTCAGGCCGTCTCCGTTCCGACCGCCGCCATTCAGACCGGCCAGCAGGGCCAGTATCTGTTTGCTGTCGAAGAGAAGGACGGGGCGAAAGCGGTCAAGATGACCCCGGTCACCACCTCCCGTCAGCAGGGCGACCGCACCATCCTCGCCTCCGGCCTCAAGGGTGGCGAAACGGTGGTGATCGACGGTCAGCTGCGCCTGGTCGACAATAGCCGCATCGAAGTTCGCGACCCGGCAGCCGCCAGCGGTGCGGCCCCGGCCAGACAGAATCAGGCTCAAAAACGCGCGCCCCAGGGCTGAGCGGACAAGGAAACAGGGCGATGAACCTCTCGGAACTCTGCATTCGCCGCCCGGTCATGACGACCCTGATGATGGCGGCGATCATTCTCGCCGGCATCGCGGGCTTCCGTCAGTTGCCGGTCTCCGCCCTGCCGAAGGTCGACTTCCCGACCATCGTGGTCTTCGCGACACTCTCGGGCGCCAGCCCCGAAGTCATGGCGAATTCGGTCGCGACCCCGCTGGAGCGCGAATTCTCGAATATCTCGGGCATCACCTCGATGACCTCGACCTCCACCCAGGGGTCGACCAACATCGTCCTGGAGTTCGACCTCAACCGGAATATCGATCAGGCCGCGCTTGATGTGCAGGCCGCTCTGTCGGTGGCACAACGCCGCCTGCCCAAGGAAATGACCTCGCCGCCGGGCTTCCGCAAACAGAACCCGTCGGACGATGCGATCCTGCTGATCGCCCTCTCCTCCCCGACCCTGCCGCTCAGCCAGGTTCATGAGTACGCTGAAACGGTGATCGGTCAGCGCCTCTCGACCATCACCGGCGTCTCGGAAGTCTCGATCTTCGGCGGGCAGAAATTCGCGGTCCGCATCCAGGTCGACCCGCAGGCCCTGGCCGCCCATAACGTGCCGATCAGCGAAGTGCAGGATGCCCTGGCATCCGCCACCTCGACCACGCCGCTCGGCACATTGAACGGCCCGGCCCAGACCATGACGCTGCAGACCACGGGCGAACCGCGGGCAGCCAAGGACTTCAAGAATCTGATTGTCGCCTATCGCAACGGTGCGCCGGTGCGCCTGACCGATATCGCCCAGGTCCAGGATTCGGTCCAGAACGACAAGATCGCCAGCTGGTACAACGGCGTGCGCTCGATCACCCTCGCGATCAAGCGCCAGCCCGCTGCCAATACGGTCGAGGTGGTCGACAAGATCAAGGAACTCCTGCCCGCTTTCCGCGCCCAGGTGCCGCCTTCGATCAATATCGACGTTCTGAATGACCGCTCCGTTTCGATCCGCGACTCGATTGCCGACGTCGAATTCACCTTTGTGCTGACCGTGATCCTGGTCGTTCTGACGATCTTCCTGTTCCTGCGCAAATTCAGCGCGACCGTCATCCCGTCGCTTGCCCTGCCGATGTCCATCGTCGGCACTTTCGCGGGCATGTACCTCTGCGGTTTCAGTCTGAACAACATCTCGCTGATGGCCCTGACACTCGCGGTCGGCTTCGTGGTCGACGACGCCATCGTGATGCTGGAGAACATCGTCCGACACATCGAAGACGGCATGAAGCCCTATGAAGCCGCCATCAAAGGCTCCAAGGAAATCGGCTTCACCATCATCTCGATCACCCTGTCGCTGATCTCGGTCTTTATCCCGATCCTGTTCATGGGCGGTGTCATTGGCCGTATCTTCTTCGAATTCGCGGTCACTATCAGTCTTGCCATCCTGGTGTCGGGCTTCATCTCCCTGACCCTGACCCCGATGCTCTGCTCGCGTTTCCTGTCGGCTCATCAAGGTCACCAGAAGGAAGGCATCTTCGGTCGCATCCTCGAAGGTGGCTTCCAGGGCATGCTCTGGTCCTATCGCGTGACTCTGCGCGGCGTCATGAAGATGAAATTCGTCGCCCTGATGGCGACTTTGGCTTTGACCGCCGTGACAATTGTCGAGTTCCAGCGCATGCCACGCGGCTTCTTCCCCGAAGAAGACAACAGCATGCTGTCGATCTTCACCGAAGCCAACCAGGACACGTCCTTCCCCGCCATGGCCGAACGGCAGCAGAAGCTGGCCGCCATCGTGGCCGGCGATCCAGACGTCATCAGCGTCAATTCGGTCGCCGGTGGCTTTGGCAGCCGTGGCCAGAATACCGGCCAGATGTTCGTCGAAGTGAAGCGCAAGGATTTGCGCTCCACCAAGAATCTGCCCATCCAGGATATCGTTGGACGCCTGCGCAGCCAGCTTAATCAGGTGCCGGGCATCAATGCCTATGTGAACGTGGTGCAGAACCTGCGCCTGGGCGGTCGTCAGTCGAACCTGCAGTATCAGTACACTCTGCAGGGCCTCGATCAGGCGGAACTCTTCGCCTGGATCCCCCGCATCGAACAGGGCATGCGTCAGATCCCGGGTGTGGCCGACGTTTCCTCCGATCTGCGCATCCGCTCGCCCCAGGCCGTGGTCGATATCGACTATGACCGCGCCTCCGCCCTTGGGCTGTCGACCGACACCATCCGGTCGACGCTTTACAGCTTCTTCGGCACCCGGCAGGTCTCGACGATCTTTACCTCGTCTAACGACTATCCGGTGATCCTGGAGGTCGAGCGCAAGTTCCAGGAAGATCCCGCCGGTCTCGGCAAGGTCTATGTCCGGTCGGACAATGGCACCTTGGTGCCGATGGAGACCTTCGCGACCGTCCGCCGCGCCGTCGGCCCGCTATCGGTCAATCACCAGGGTCAGCTTGCCTCGGTGACCGTCTCCTTCGCGCTCCAGCCCGGCATCGCGCTGGGCAATGTCACGGACCAGATCCACAAGCTGGAGACAGATCTCGGCCTGCCCGCGACCATTTCCTCCAGCTTCGCCGGGTCGGCCAAAGTCTTCCAGGACGCAACCTCGAACCAGGTTGCCCTGATCGGTGTCGCGATCCTCGCGGTCTACATCATCCTGGGTGTGCTCTACGAAAGCTTCATCCATCCGATCACCATCCTGTCGGGCCTACCTGCGGCGGGTCTGGGCGCGCTGCTGACCCTGAAGGTCTTCGGGATGGACCTCAGCATCATTGCCGCCATCGGTATCGTGATGCTGATCGGTATCGTGAAGAAAAACGCGATCATGATGATCGACTTCGCGCTGGAGCGAAAACAGGCGGGCGAGACGGATGCCGAAAAGGCCATCGTGGAAGCCTGCCTCATTCGCTTCCGTCCGATCATGATGACGACCTTCGCCGCGATCCTGGGCGTGCTGCCCATCGCTGTCGGCCATGGTGCCGGTGCCGAACTGCGCCAGCCGCTCGGTATCTCGGTGGTCGGCGGTCTAATCGTTTCCCAGCTTCTGACGCTCTATATCACCCCGGTGATCTACGTCTATTTCGAGAAGCTGGCCGCCTTCCTGAAACGCAAACCCGAAGCGGAAGGACCGACAATGGTCCCACCCCCAGCGGGGCAGGCTGCGGAATAACAAGAGGGGCGCTCAACCGAGCGCCCCTTTTTGTTTGAGACCGCTCGGTCGACTAGCGACGCTCGTTCTGAACAAGTGCCAGATTATTGGGCGTATCCTCCAGAATGCTGATAGGTCCGCAATCCTGCTGGACGATTTCCAGCATGGGGCCGCCGCTCGGTTTCGAAACGATCCGCAAGCCCACGATCACCTCTTTGGGACCGAGCCAGGCCTCCGGTTCGCCGTATGTTGAGTTCTGCCAGCGCGCGACGAGCCTTTTGATATCCTTGCCGCCGCCGGAAAGCATCTCCACCACATCAAGTGAAAAGACCGCCTCCGAGCGCGCAGGTATCACCTCATAGTTTGCGACTTTAGCCCGCATCAAGATATCGGCACTTTTAAAGACGCTATAGCTCCGAGGAAACCCCACGGTACAGGCCAGGGCGGGGGTAAAGGTCGGCAAGGCCGATATCATCACAAACACGCCCAACAACACACGCATTTGAATATCCTAAGACAACCTTGATCAATTTATTCTATAGGTTGATCATCCTGTCGAAGACAAAAAAAGACCCGCCAGAGGCGGGCCCGAGTTTGGGAGGAGACTTCCAATGTGCGTGTCATCAAGATGCGCCCTCTCCGACTCCCCTACCATTCGGCATGACGGCTAAGCCGGTTGGATTAGGCCGAATGCAGAAAGGGCGCCCGGTGGACGCCCTTTCGACTCATGAGTCAGATAGATCAATCGCAAGCGAATGATCTATTAAACTAATCGATCGTCGGCAGGATCTCGGCAATGGTCGAGACGATGCGGTCGATCTGGGCCTTCTCGATGATCAGCGGCGGCGAGAGCGCGATGATGTCGCCGGTGGTCCGGATCAGCACGCCCTTGTCGTAGGCCTTGAGGAAGGTTTCGAACGCACGGGCGGTCGGTTTGCCGGGACGGGTTTCCAGTTCGATACCGCCGATCAGGCCAAGATTGCGGATATCCACCACATGCTTGGTGCCCTTGAGGCTGTGCAGCGCTTCCTGCCAATAGGGGGCGATTTCGGCGGCGCGCTCGAAATGACGCTCTTCCTTATAGACATCGAGGGTCGCGATACCGGCGGCGCAGGCCAGCGGGTGGCCGGAATAGGTATAGCCGTGGAACAGCTCGATCGCGTTGTCCGGCCCGGTCATGAAGGTGTCGTAGATATCGCCCGCGGCAAAGACCGCGCCCATCGGCACGGTGCCGCTGGTGATGCCCTTGGCGACGGTCATCATATCCGGCACCACGCCGAAATAATCGGCGGCAAAGGGCGCGCCCAGACGGCCAAAGCCGGTGATGACTTCGTCGAAAATCAGCAGGATGCCGTGCTTCTTGGTGATCTCGCGCAGCTTTTCGAGATAGCCCTTGGGGGGGATCAGCACACCGGTCGATCCGGCCACCGGCTCGACAATCACGGCAGCGATGGTGGAGGGGTCATGCAGGGTGACGATCCGCTCCAGCTCGTCGGCCAGCTCGGCACCAAACTCCGGCTGCCCTTTGGTATAGGCATTGCGCTTCGGGTCATGGGTATGGGGCATATGGTCGACGCCCGCCAGCATCGGGCCGAAGAACTTGCGGTTGGTGACGATGCCGCCGACCGAGATGCCGCCGAAACCGACGCCATGATAGCCGCGCTCGCGACCGATGAAGCGGGTGCGCGCGCCCTCGCCCCGCACCCGGTGGTAGGCGAGCGCGATCTTCAGGGCGGTGTCGACCGCTTCGGAACCGGAGTTGGTGTAGAAAACCTTGTCGAGGTTGCCGGGCAGCATGGCCGAGAGGCGCGAGGCAAACTCGAACGCCAGCGGATGGCCCATCTGAAAAGCCGGGGCGTAATCCATCACACCGGCTTGTTTCTGGATCGCCTCGACGATCTTCGGGTTGCCATGGCCCGCGTTGCAGCACCAGAGGCCCGCCGTGCCGTCCAGCACTTCGCGGCCATCATGGCTCTTATAATACATGCCCTTGGCTTCGACGAGCAGGCGCGGATTGTCCTTGAACTGCCGGTTCGCGGTGAACGGCATCCAGAACGGCTGCATGTCGTTGGTTGTCAGGCGGGCATTATCATCCGGCATTTCAAGAACCCCTTTGATTTGGATGAAAAACGCTAGCACGCGCCTAAAATGTAAAAAACCCCTACCGACGGCGTCGATGGGGGCCTTTTCGTGATGATGGTATCAGGGTTTGTGATGGGGAGAGAGCTACCTCCCATCCGATCCCGACCCTATTTGATAGGCTCCCGGAGGAAATCCCCCGCATGAAGCGGGGGATGACGAGTTCCTGGTTTTAAGCTTTAGAAGCGAAGGCCGGAGGGGTTAGATGCTAGGCACCGGAAGGCGCAGGACCGGAGCGTACTTTTGTACGTGAGGATCCGAGCACTTCCGGTAACGACGCAGATGGCCCCTCCGGGCGAGCGTTAGCTGATGCGCTGTTCCGTTGCCGGATCGAAGATATTGGCCCGGCTCATATCGACCATGAAGTCGGCAACGCTACCGGCCTCCGGGGCTTCCTTGGGCACGCAGCGGGCGATCGCGTCGCGGCCGCCGAGCTGGATGTAGGTCAGCGTATCGGCGCCGGTCGGCTCGACGACCGAAACCGTGGCGTCGAACTTGATCATTCCCGGATTGGCAGCGGCTTCGGCGGCATTGAAGCGAGTGACCGTTTCCGGGCGAACGCCCAGGGTCACGTCCTTGCCGACATAGGCGGGCAGGTTCTTCGGCGGGTTCGGCAGCGGCAGGAAGATCTCGCCCTGGCCGTTGGCAATGCGCACGCCCAGCTGATTGCCTTCGTTCGCGACCTTGGCCGGAATGAAGTTCATGGACGGCGAGCCGATGAAGCCCGCGACATACATGTTCGCCGGATGCTCGTAGACTTCCTGCGGCGGGGCGAACTGCTGGACGACGCCTTCCTTCATGATCGCGATGCGGGTTGCCAGGGTCATGGCTTCGATCTGATCATGCGTCACATAGACGATGGTGGTCTTCAGGCGCTGATGCAGCTTCTTGATCTCGGTCCGCATATCGACGCGCAGCTTGGCATCGAGGTTGGACAGAGGCTCGTCGAACAGGAAGACCTTGGGGTCACGCACCAGGGCGCGGCCCATGGCGACACGCTGGCGCTGACCGCCCGAAAGCTGGGCCGGCTTGCGTTCCAGCAGATGCTCCATCTGGAGCAACGCCGCGACCTTCTTCACCGCCGCATCCCGTTCAGCCTTGGCGACGCCTCGCATCTCCAGGCCGAAGGCGATGTTCCGCGCTACGCTCATGTTGGGATAGAGCGCGTAGGACTGGAACACCATCGCGATGTCGCGGTCCTTGGGGTGGATGTCGTTGACGACACGGCCGTCGATGACGATCTGACCGTCGCTGATGGTGTCGAGACCGGCGATCATATTCAGCAGGGTCGACTTGCCGCAGCCCGACGGGCCCAGCAGCACCAGGAATTCGCCATCTTGCAGTTCGAGGTCGATGCCCTTGAGGACCGCGACATTGCCGTACTGCTTCTTGACGTTGGAGATATTGAGGGTGGCCATGGCGCGTTACCCTTTCACCGAACCGGCCGTCAGGCCGCGAACGAAATACTTACCAGCGAGGATGTAGATGACGAGCGTCGGCAGGGCCGCGATCATCGCGGCGGCCATATCGACGTTGTACCGCTTCACCCCGGTGGTGGTGTTGACAAGATTGTTGAGCGCAACGGTCACCGGCGCAGACGCCGTCGAAGTTGCGAAGGACACACCGAACAGGAAGTCGTTCCAGATCTGCGTGAACTGCCAGATCACCGTGACCATGACGATCGGGGTGGAGAGTGGCAGCATGATCTTGAAGAAGATCTGGAAGAAGCCCGCACCGTCGATGGTTGCCGCCTTCACCAGATCGTCCGGGATGGTGATGTAATAGTTCCGGAAGAACAGGGTCGTGAAGGACAGACCATAGACCACATGCACCAGGATCAGGCCCGGCGTCGATCCGGCGATCCCCAGCCAGCCGAGCGTCTGGCTCATGGGCAGCAAGATCAGCTGGAACGGAATGAAGCTGCCGAACAGGATCAGGCCGAACAGCAGGTTGGCCCCCCGGAAACGCCATTTCGTCAGGGCATAGCCGTTGAGCGCGCCCAGAATGGTGGAGATCATCACCGCCGGAACTGCCATGACGATGGAGTTCCAGAAGAAGGGCGCGAGGCCGTTACAGGCGGCGCCCGTGCAGGCCTTGCCCCAGGCTTCGCCCCAGGCATCGAAGGTGATTTCGCGGGGAAGCGAGATCAGGGAGCCGGTGCGGATTTCCGCCGCGCTTTTCAGCGAGGTCGAAATCATCACGATCATCGGCAAGAGGTAGTAGCCGACGAAGAGGATCAGGATCGCATAGATGAAGATGCGTCCGAAGATGGCATACCGCCCGCGTGCGCCGGGCAGGTCCTGCAGACTAGCGCTCGCCACGGCGACCTCCACGAAGTTCGGAATAGAGATAGGGAACGATGATCGCCATCACGGTCGCCAGCATCATCATGGCCGACGCCGCACCGATGCCCATCTGGTTCCGGCGGAAGACCATCTCGTACATGAAGGTCGCAGGCAGGTCCGAGGCATAGCCGGGACCGCCGCCGGTCAGGGCCAGCACCAGATCGAAGCTCTTCACCGCCAGATGGGCGAGGATGACGATGGCGGACAGGAACACCGGGCGGATCGAGGGGATGATGATCCCCCAATAGATGCGCGGCAGGCTGGCACCGTCGAGATAGGCCGCCTTGATGATCTCTTGATCCACACCGCGCAAGGCCGCCAGGAACAGCGCCATCACGAAGCCGGAGGATTGCCAGACGGCAGCGATCACCAGGGTATAGAGCGAAAATTCCTGGGTGATGATCCAGTCGAAGCGGAAATCCGCAAAACCGAGATCGATCATGAACTGCTGGATGCCGGTGCCGGGGTTCAGCAGCCACTTCCACGCCGTCCCCGTCACGATGAACGACAGCGCCATCGGATAGAGGTAGATGGTGCGCAGCGCGCCCTCGCCCCGGATCTTCTGATCGAGGAATACCGCCAGCATGCAGCCGATCGCCAGGCAGGTACCGATGAACAACACGCCGAAAATCAGCAGGTTGGTGATCGCCGTATGCCAGCGCCCCATGCTCCAGAGGCGGATGTAATTCTCGAGGCCGACCCACTCATAGATCGGCAGCATCTTCGATGCGGAGAAGCTGATATAGGTCGTCCACAGAATGAAGCCGTAGACGAAGACGAGGACCATGGCGAGCGTCGGCGCCACCACGATCTTCGACAGGCTGTTGCGTAGGCCCGCCTGCATTTTGTCCCCCCGAACCCAGCCGAACTTAAAAGAAGCGGCCCAACTTACTTAAAAGAAACGGAGTGTCGGGGGGCACCCCGACACTCCGCTGGTAGGCTTAGTTATTTTGCCAGAGCGACAGCTTCGGCCAACTTCTTCACGGCGTCCTGCGACGACATGGTCGAGTTGAAGTGCTGGGTCACGACTTCGAAGATCGCGCCCGACACCGAACCGGTGGTCGACATGCCATGGGCCATCGACGGCAGCAGCGTGCCGTTTGCCGAAGCCGCGTTCAGTGCGGTTTCAGACGCCTTGGCGCATTCGTCGAACTTCGCCATCGAAACGCCGGTACGAGCCGGGATCGAGCCCTTGAACAGGTTGAAGGTCTCCTGGAACTTCTCACCGACCAGCAGCTTGGCGAACAGCATCTGGCCTGCGACCTTGTCGTCACCCTTCACGTTGAACATCGCAAAGCTGTCGACGTTCGAGAGGTAACCGCCCTGGGGGGCCGGGGTCGGAGCGCAGACGAAGTCCTTGCCCGGAACCTTACCGGCAGCCAGGAATTCGCCCTTCGCCCAGTCACCCATGATCTGCATGGCGGCGGTGCCGTTCATGACCATCTGGGTGGCCAAGTTCCATTCGCGGCCCGGGAAGTCGCGGTCAACGTAACCGCGGATCTTGCGCATCTGATCGAAGGCCTTGACCATCGTATCGGACTTCAGGGTCGCTTCGTCGAGATCAACAAAGGCCTTCTTGTGGAAAGCCGGACCGCCGAGGCCGAGCACAACCGTTTCGAAGATCGTCGAGTCCTGCCAGGGCTGACCGCCATGGGCCAGCGGGGTGATGCCAGCGGCCTTCAGCTTCTCGGCCAGGGCGTTGAATTCGTCCCAGCTGGTCGGGATCTTGCCATCAACCTTGGCGAGGACGGTCGGGTTCACCCACAGCCAATCAACGCGATGCACATTGACCGGAGCGGCGACATAGTGGCCCTGGTACTTCATGACCGACTGAATGGCGGGCGGCAGAACCTTGTCCCAGTTCTCCGAAGCGGCAACCTTGTCGAGGTTCGCCAGAACGCCCTGCTTGGCCCATTCCTGGATCGCCGGGCCCTTGATCTGGGCAGCGGCGGGCGGATCGCCAGCCAGAGCGCGCGAACGCAGAACGGTCATGGCCGCATCACCGGCGCCACCGGCGACGGCATTGTCGATCCACTTGCCGCCATTGGCTTCGAAGTCGGCCTTCAGGGCCTGCACGGCCTTGGCTTCACCGCCCGAGGTCCACCAATGCAGAACTTCGGCGGTCGGCTCGGCATAGGCAGCGCCGGCAACAAAAACAGTGCTGAGAATTGCTGCGGTGAGGCCGCGCTTAGAAACGAAATTCATCGAACATTTCCTCCCAGTTGGGGCTCCTGCCGCCTTATTTTTTCCCGACGAATGCCGAGGAGACAGCAGGGATAAGTCCTCGATCCGGCCCTTTGGACCTTATGATCGCAGCGCAGACTAAGCGCTCCCCCCGTCAGTTGCACCCGCAACCGTGTAACGCGCCGGTTTCGAGAATCGGGAGCTGTTACAAACTGTTACAAAAGACAGGCGGTTCGCAAATCCGATAAATAGCCACGACAGCTTACAACGATAGTCAGGCCATGCTTCAATCGGCATCGGCAAGAGCAAGCCGTCAGCTCAACCGAGGCAGTGATGCGAGACGAAGCAAGGGTGCGACTGAAGAACGGTCTCTTCACATACCCCATGCGAGATCTGGGCATTCCGGCGCTGCTGGCTACATTTTTTGCCGTTTACATGATCCAGTTGCCATTGATCGCAGAGGTGACCGGCCTGGACCCCGCGTGGCATCGGATGCTGATTCATGCCTATAAGACGCATCAGCAGCATGGCCGCGATTTTATTTTCAACTATGGCCCTCTGTCTTTCCTGGTGGCAGCACAATTTGACTCGGAAATCCTGCCAATACGTATGATTTCCTGGGCGCTTTATTACGCGATCTTTGGCATAACCCTGGCCGTTGTCCTTAAGGTGGACACCCTGCTCAAGGCAGCATTCGTTTGCCTCTATTGCCTGCCGCTGGTCGTTTTCCCCGATATCCACCTTCTCATACCATCGGTGTTGCTCGGCTATCTCGAGATCGACCGTCGGCAGGGCGATCGATCGGCGATGGCGATATCTGCGCTCCTCGCGATACAAATGGCCTTCATGGGGCTGATCAAATCGACAGCGCTATTTCTGGCCCTGCCCATTTTAATATTGGTTACTGCGTACCGCCTGTACCAGCGGGATTGGTTCCCGGTTCCTCTTCTCGTCTTTCTTCTGGCAACAACAGCTCTGCTGGCCGTCGGTCGTCAGGACTACTCTGCTGTCGTTGATTTTTATGTCGCTTATCTTGATGTTTCGCGCGCCTATAACGCCGACATGCAGCTTCCGGCGGGCATGCTTCATCAGGTTGCGCTTGTCGCAGGCGGGGTACTGATCCTTGCGAGCGTCCCTTACCGGGCGCGCGGCGGGTTCCTTCATGGGGTGCTGCTGCTAGGCTATCTCCTGGTGATCTATAAGCTGAATTTCACCCGACAAGGCGCCCATCCGCAGATAAGCTTCGCCGGTCTTGCCGTACCGCTTCTCTGCCAGATCATGTTGCCGGAGCGCTGTCTGCCGAAGCCCTGGTTCAGAGCGACCCTGATCACGGTGGCTCTCGCCTGTCTCGCCACTGCCCATATACTCCGAAGCATCTTGATGCAGGACGAGATGTCCGTCTTGCGCTATGGCCGGATATTTGAGCAACGGCTGCAGCTACTGATCCATCCTGGCTTCCGGGGTAATTTCTGGCGCGCCCAGGAGACCGCCCGGGCCGAGGTGGTGGCCAAGGTCAGGACAGCCATGCCCTTCAAGAGCATGGAAGGCCCTGTTGATGCTTTTCCATTCGAAGTCGGGAAGATTCTCGATTCAGGGATGGAGGCTGCGACGCGCCCGGCCTTTCAGGCCTATTTCGCGACCAGCCGCCTCATGACGGAACGCAACCTCGCGTTTTTGGAAAGCGATGCGGCTCCGAAATCGGTCCTTTTCAGCATCACCCCCATCGACGGGCGTTATGCCACCCTTGAAGATCCCTTGACGCAGCGCGCCTACCGGCGGCTCTACCAACCAAGAGACAGTACGCCTGAGGTGCTGTTGCTGGAGCGGCGTGCGCAGCCGTTGCTGGAACAGGAGATCTGCCGGGAAACCTACACCATGCTCGGCCAGACGGTACCACTGCCGCCAACCAGACCGGACGAGGCATTGTGGGTTAGGTTGAACCTCACCACCACAGCCAAGAGTAGGATCGCCGAGCTCCTGGCACCGCCGCCCGAATTGCGCCTGGAAATCGCAACCCCAGCGGGCACTAGCAGCTATCGCTATCTGCAGGAGAGCGGGACGGTCGGCTTCCTTCTGTCACCCGCCTTAACGACGACCGACGGGGCCGGACGCTTCTTCGCTGGACAAACCCTGCCGCAGGACACCGTCTTAGGCTTCAAACTGATGGACGCTCAGCATAGTCCGGCAGGTTGGTATGAAGAAGGCATCCCGGTTACGCTCTGCACCTTGTCATGGAAAGAACCGGGTTAGCGCCGCGTCACTCCTGCAAACCCCAAGCCTCGTCATTTGCGATATAGCGGGTGATATAGTCCTTGAAGGTCCATTCCTGGTCATACCAGCGATAGACCATATCCTCGCCACCGTAGTGCAGCCCCAGGCCTTGGGCGACAAGCGGGTTGATCGGCAATTGGGTATTCCCCATGCCCCCTACCCGGTCCTGAAGCTCAAAGGCAAAAGCATCCAGCAGCCGTAATCCTTCCGCACGATCACCGCCAAGGCGCGGAGAAAGATGCTCGTATAGCCGACAGGTCAGGACAGCCATCGGCTCAATCTCCAGATGACCTGCGGTCCAGAAGATATGTTTATAGCGGTAGCTCGTCGCGAGATAATCGCCGATCTGAACGTCGGCGGCCTGATCGCGCGCGCTAATCGCATCGATGTCCCACTGCAGCCGGTTCGCCAGATTGGGCATCCGCTTTTCGGCCAGATCCATATAGGCGCCATAGGCCGCATCGCCGGTCAGCCCCTGCCGGGCCACCTGCATCCCGATCATATCGCCGTTATAGCGCCCCCAGGGATAATACCTGGACGAACCTATCCGCTTATCCACCGTTTCAAAGGGCCAGAAACACATCATCACCACCGGCGGATAGGTGGCGGTTTCGACGCCAGCGGGGATATTGTCGCGCAGAAAACTGCGGATAGGCACCTCCGCACGTTCATCGATCTGCTCGATATATAATACGCAGCGGGCGAGGAGCGCCTTGTCCGGCAGCTCGATCTCGGCCCCCGGAACAGCATGATTGAGCACACACAGATAGTGCCGGCCGCTCTGCGGAGCATCCGCAGCCGCCAGCAACTCTCCGACATAAGGCGCCTGACAATTCCCGTAGATCAGAACGACATCGCTGTCTGGACTGAGGTTGCCGAAGCTGAAGATCATCGCGCTACCGTCACGCCTTCTCGAATCCAGTCATGATATCGACGATCTTGCGGACGGACGTGAACTGCTCGGTCTGCGCGCTGCTCAGCGCAACGCCATAGTTGCTTTCCACCATCATCGCCAGCATTACAGCAGAAAGGCTGTCCCAGCTCGATACATTGCTATCGTCGGACTCCAGCGTCAGCTGGTCGACGGGAACCCTGAGGATCTCGGCAGCTTCGGGCAGGAAAGTCTCAAGGGAAAACTGCGGCATCGGCTCTCTGGTTCTCTCTTCTCAATTGTTCCTGCCAAGGGCATCGGATTGCCCACTGCATCTCCTGCTATTATTGCCCCATCCCCGTTCGGCCAACAATTCCCGATCGGTTTCCGGGCAACCAATCAGACATTAACCATCTTCGTATTACCCGCCCCTTTTATCAGGGGCCCTTCGCCTGCTATAGAAGGGCAACCTTCCTAACCGCCTACGGATTTACCGTTAATGATCGACACGCCGAGCCGCGATGCGACCGAGACCTGGAACACAGCCTGCCAGCAGCGGGGATTGCCCCTAAGGCTCGTGCTTTTGGACGGTGGCGAGTGGGGGGTCATGTCGGCGGAGGACAGCATTCTGCTGCTGCCGACCGGCACCGCGACGGTCCCTGAAGCGATTGCCCGCGCAGAAGCCTTTGCCCGTGGGCTGGACCTGGGGCTCAAGGCCGGTCGCACCCGCGCCGATGTCGCCCATCGCCGCGACCTTGCCCGTGCGGAAGCCGATGCCGACGCCCTCTCGCGCCAGATTGAGGAGTTGGAATCGATCATCGATGAAGGCGAGCAGTTGCGTGCCGCCGCCGATGAAGCCGAAGCCCAGGCGGCCGAGAGCGCGCGCATCGAAGCCGACAAGATGGAAAAGCTGCGTCACGAGCGCGATATCGCCGAGCGGATGGAGCGCGAACGCCTGGACCGTGAAAGGGCCGAGCGCGAGAATCGCGAAGCCGAACGCCGTCTGCGCGATGCCGAAGACCGCGCCATCCAGGAAGCCGCCCGCAAGGCCCGCGAAGCCGAAATGCTGGAAGCCCGCATCGCAGCGCAGACGCAGCTTGCCGAACAGGCTCTGGCCAATGCCCGCGCCGAAGCCGCCGCCGCCCAGCAGGCCCAGGCCCGTGCCGCCACGCCGCCACAACCCGCGCCGACAGCCGCTCGCAGCCCAGCTGTGCCGCCCGCACGCCCGACCTTGGCCGACAATCTGCTGACCAATATCTCGCCGCCGCTGGCCAGCTTCATTCCGGCGCTGGCAGGCATCACGCCGGCCGATCATCGTCCTGCGCCCCTGCCCGCGCCGATCGAAGAAGAGCCGCTGAGCTTGGATATCCCGGCGCCCGGCCAGCGCTTCAATCTGCGGCTGCCGACCCCCGATCCAGAAGCGCTGCGCGACCATGACCATGCAGCCGAACTGGCAGCGGACGAGGACTATTACAGCGAGGGTACCGCCGATGCGGACCTCGACTATGCGCAAGAAGAGCAATACGCCCCGGCCGAAGACTATGCGGACGACGCCGCCCAGGACGATGACTACCTTGAGGACGACCAGGCCATTCTCGATGATTATGTCCCCGCACAGGAGGTCGTCCCCCTGAATGCCGGACAATATACGCTGCCCGCCGTCGAGCTGCTGACCTTGCCCCAGGCAGAGCGCGAGCAGATCGTCGATGACGAGCAGCTCGACCAGAATGCGGAACTGCTGGGCAATGTGCTTCAGGACTTCAACATTAAGGGCGAAATTGTCGACGTCTGCCCCGGCCCCGTCGTCACGCTTTATGAGTTCGAGCCCGCGCCCGGCCTGAAATCCAGCCGCATCATCGGCCTTGCCGACGATATCGCCCGCTCGATGTCCTCCATCGCCGTCCGTATCGCGGTGGTCCCCGGCCGCACCGTCATCGGCATCGAACTGCCGAACGAACAGCGCGAGATGGTCTATCTGGGAGAGATGCTGCGATCCCCCGCCTATGTCGCGTCGGAAGCCAAGCTACCGCTGGTGCTGGGCAAGGATATCGCCGGCGAGCCGATCATCGCCGACCTCGCCAAGATGCCCCATCTGCTGATCGCGGGCACGACGGGTTCGGGCAAGTCGGTCGGGATCAATGCCATGATCCTGTCGCTGCTCTATCGTCACAGCCCGCGCGATTGCCGCCTGATCATGATCGATCCGAAGATGCTGGAACTCAGCGTCTATGACGGCATCCCGCATCTGCTGACCCCGGTCGTCACCGATCCGAAGAAGGCCGTCGTCGCCCTGAAATGGGCGGTGAAGGAGATGGAAGACCGCTATCGCGCCATGGCCCAGCTGGGTGTGCGCAATATCGAAGGCTACAACTCCCGTGTCGCCGAGATGGAAGCGACCGGCGAACGCCCGACCCGCCGCGTCCCCGTGGGTGTCGACCGCGCGACCGGCCAGCCGATCTTCGAAGAACAGCCGATCGATCTGACCCACCTGCCCTATATCGTTGTCGTGGTCGACGAGATGGCCGATCTGATGCTGGTCGCGGGCAAGGAGATCGAAGCCTGCATCCAGCGTCTGGCCCAGATGGCGCGTGCCGCCGGCATCCATATCGTTATGGCAACCCAGCGTCCCTCGGTCGATGTCATCACCGGCACGATCAAGGCGAACTTCCCGACTCGCATCAGCTTCCAGGTCACCAGCAAGATCGACAGCCGCACCATCCTCGGCGATGCCGGGGCTGAGCAGTTGCTGGGCCAGGGCGACATGTTGTTCATGGTCGGCGGTGGCCGCCTGACCCGGGTCCATGGCCCGTTTGTGTCCGACAGCGAAGTCGAACATGTGGTGACCTTCCTGAAGGCCCAGGGCGTGCCCGACTATATCGAAGGCATCACCCGCGAAGAGGGCGAGGATGACGACGGCGAACTCGGCCTGACCGGCGGCAGCGGCGACGGTCCCGTCGATGAGTTGTTCGACCAGGCGGTCGCGATCATCATCGAGGAACGCAAGGTCTCGACCAGCTTCATCCAGCGCAAGCTGCAGATCGGCTATAACCGCGCGGCCCGCCTTGTGGAGCAGATGGAGGAAGAGGGCATCATCTCCGCCCCCAACCACGTCGGCAAACGCGAGATCCTCGCCCGCCTGCGGGATTTCTAGGCTCCGAGCATGTCGCTGACCACCGCCGCCCTCGACGACCAGGATGCGATCGCGGGGTGCGAGCTTTACCTGCGGCGGGTTTATAACGACGGCAACGGCGACCCTGCCACGAATGGGGAATGGGCTCTGATCGAGCGTTGCGCCCGCCAGTGGCAGGTGGTGTTCGACGTTGGAGCTTGCGTCGGGGATTGGAGCAGCCGGACACTGGGGGTCAATCCAAAGGCGGAGGTTCATTGTTTTGAACCCTTCCCGCCCAATGTGGAAGCGCTGCGCAAGCGGGTCGGGCAACAGGCACATATCCTGCCGGTCGCCCTGGGGAGTGAGGCCGGTGAAGCGGTGTTCCATGTTCCGTCCCAGACGGGGCCAGGTGAGAACCTTGGATCGCTTTATCCGCAAGGATCCGGTGCTCTGGTGCGCCTTGCCGTTCCGATGACGACCATCGCCGACTATTGTACGGATATGGAGATCACGCAGATCGACTTTCTCAAGATCGATGCTGAGGGCGCCGAGGTTTCCATCCTCGAAGGCGCGCGTCCCCTGCTTGAGGCCGGCCGGATCGCCGCATTGCAGTTCGAATATGGCGGCACCTGGGTTTCGGCCCGGCACTTTATGAAAGATATCTTCGATCTGGTCGCCGGAACCGATTATACCGTCGCCAAGCTGATGCCGGACGGCTGCCGCATCGTCGCCGACTATTTCTACGAGATCGAAAGCTTTCGCCAGTCGAACTGGCTGCTGATCCGTGGGTCGTCCGATGACGGGGCGGCCTATCTCGGGGCACGGCGCTAATGTTTTCCTCGGTCAGCACGCGCCGCTATGAAAAGGCCGACCGGCATTGTCACGCCGATCATCATCAGTTGGTGGTCGCCCTCGACGGTGCCATGACGCTGGAGCTGGGGATTCATTCCGGTATCGTAACCAAGGATCGTGCGGTGCTGGTCCCGCGTGGCGTACCCCATTCCTTTCAAGCAGATCGTGGCTCCTGCTTTCTGGTTGCCGACCTGAGCGACGATCATTTGCCGATGGGTCTGAACGGTCGCGAGACGGCCGAGGCTTTCTTCGGGATCTCCCCCGGACTTCGGCATCTTTGCCATTATCTCGAAAGCGAAATGACCTCACGGGGGACGCTATCCCGCGACATCGCCCACCATGTGACGGCCCTGATATCCGCCAGCATAACGCCCGCAACCAGACATTCTGCTCCGGTCGAAAGGGCCATCCATCTGGTACAGGACGACCCGACGTGTTGGACGATGGCGGCATTAGGCCAAGTGACAGGCCTGTCTCCCACCGCACTGGCTAAGCGCTTCAGAGCCGAAACCGGTACGTCGCTGGCCACCTATCAGGCCGATCTTTGCCTGAGCCACGCCCGCACCCTGATCCTGACAACCATGCGCCCTCTGGCCGCTATTGCCTTTGAAGCCGGTTATCGGGATCAGAGCAGTTTCGGTCGGGCATTTCGTCGCACCTTCGGCGTCAGCCCCGGTTCATTGCGACGGATAGACAAGGCTACCCAATAAGACAAGCCGATCCCCGCACCGCAGGCTCTCGAGAGTTTTCAAGAGCTCCAGTGGAAACGCACGCTCAGCGGAAAAGCTTAAACGTTAGATCTGACAGGTATCGAACAGGACTTATCAGAGGTAACTCTTCTGAGGAGTTATCGGCTTTGTTGTGCCGGATCAAAGGGCGGAAAACCGAATGTTTTCAAACCTTGGAGCCATGCCAGTGACTCCCGATAGGTATGTTTCGGCATCTATAAAAATTAAATAAAATTTTACTCAGTGCCGTAATACTCTTTGGAAGAAGCAGTTAATAACGAGCGAGCGATACCATGTGCCTGGATGGTCCTTCTTATCGATTTGGCCTGCCTGTCGAAAATTTCGCCGTCGGCCTTCTGCCGAAGGCGAGCGAACAGATCGCGGCCGTTTCGTGGGACTGGGGTCCGGGCCACGGTCGCACCGATGAATATTATCTGATCCAGGCGGACGATGGCTGGCAGCTCTGGCTGGTTGACCCATCCTGCCCGGATACGACCACCGCAGCCGTCGCAATTTCCACGGTGCCCTATACGTCACTGACCGAAGCCGCCTCGGACATGTTGCGCCGCTATTGGCAATGGTCGGAAAGCGACGGCCTCGACCGCTTCTCGACCATCGACAAGGCAACCCTGATCGATGCCGGCGAACTCGAGCGTCTGGCCGACCGCGTCTGGGGTCCGGTCTCTGCGACCGTGGCTTAAAGCGGCAGCGGGCGACGGGCTTTGAGCATTCCGCACAAAGCCCAGCGCGCCCAGCGCGCCGCACGGCACAGGCTGCCGAGATAGCCGTAGTCCCGCAAAATCAGCAGCATGAAGAACGCATCGCCGGTCGATGGCTTGGTCGATGCGTCCAAGTGAACTTCCGTGAACATCGGGATCGACAGATCACCGGTATGGCCGTAGGTCACCGCCTCCTTCAGGGGCAGCAACGGCACACGCAGGGTGAAGTGCCCCTTGCGCGCGTCCTGATCGGACACCAGCCGCCCCGCCCAAGGCCGCCAGAAAAGCTTCACCCCGGTGGTTTCCACCTGAAATCCACGCGGCAGCAGCCCTAGCAGCGGCCAGCGGATCGACCGCAATTGCACCTCCAGCCGGTTGGTATCTTCTGCCGTCCAGACGGCCGCAGCATTGGCGGCGGCCTGTTCGGCCACCAGCGCCTGCGTGCGCTCGGTCACCCCTGGATTGAAGTTTGCCGGATCCTGGGCGCTCGCCTTGCCACTTGGCAGATCGACGCGGCTATAGGGGCGCAGCAGGCGGGTGCGTTTCTCTTTCCAGGCCTGCTCCAGATCGGCATAGCGAACCTTGAAGTCATTGGCCCAGTCGGTATCGGGACGGCGGAACACCACCTGACTGGCGAAGGGAATGAAGTCATCCGCCCCGCCCCGGCGGCAGGCATTCTGCACCGCCCGCAGATAACCACGTTTGCCGGACGATAGGCGCTCGCCAGCCCGGAAATAGTTATTGGACGGCCCCGCCGGGGAATAGGAGCGCAGCATGATGCAGCGCTTACCCAGGCGGCGTTTCAGGTCGCCGATGGCCAGCATCTCGCGCTGGGTCGGCTTGGCATCATTGATATTGGCGATCAGCGCATCCGGCGTATCGATGAGCAGGATCGAGTCGTTATTCCAGATTGGCAAGGCCATGGCACGCACGCCTGGCTCAAGCTCGACCCATTCACGGTTCGGCAATCGGCGCACCGACCAGCCCTGCGCCGCCAGATAATCCGCCATCTTCATCTCGAGGAAATCGGGAACCAGCACCTCGGGCCGGGTCGCCGCGACCTCCGCGATCTTCCGCAGCGAGGGCGGATGCAGATGGTCGGGATGTTCGTGGGTCAGATAGAGATAACGGCTGCCAGCGATGCGCGCGATATCATCGGCCGACGGGTAATTCTCGACCCACCAGGAGCGCCAGTAGGTCGAGCCGATCAGCCACGGATCCGTCGCCAGCAAAGGCGTCCCATCCGCCCGGCTCAGCAGCATCACCGCATGTCCCAAAGTCTCGATCTGCACCGATCTGTTCCCGATAGCCCGAAGAAGGAAGGGTTATGCCGGGGAAGGGGGCTGATGGGAAGCGGGAACAGGGTCGCAGGTCTACCGCACGTAGCGGATCAGTTGCGGCCTATCAGGCAGATCTTCCATCTTTTCGATGTTATTGAGCATGAAGAATAGAAACTTTTGCGATTGCCCCTCGAAGGCGGTCGGCACATTCATCGCCCAAGCCAATTTGGCCGCCTCATCACGCGAGGCTACCTGCTTAACGCTCAAAAATCGCTCCGGGCTGATTTCGCGAATATTGCCAAGGCTGACGGTCTTGAAGATATCCGTCGCGCGGGAGAGCAAACTTACGGTCGGCAACCCACCGCGCAATAGCACTTCATAGGTGAGTGAGCCCCGTACCCACCGGGCGATGAGTATTCTTTTCTGCCCAACGAGAGCTGCCGCCCACTGCACGCTTACCTCTGCCGAAAGATCGACCTGTCCCTGTTCGATATCGTCTCCCAGGATCGCCAGCGGCATAAGCTCACCCGAAGCAGCCGCTGCAAGATATCCTTGGGTGCCATCGACCAGCTCCAGCGCCAATCCGCGACCGATATGGAAAGCTCCTCTCACCCCGGGCAACTTGAAGCGGACGCCCCCTTGGCGATGAATGAGCTCTTTGAACCGACCCGCGAACTCATCGCTCCCTGCCCCGATCCTCATACCGTCGGTCGCCTGTACCCAGGCCGGCTCGTGATTTGAGAAGCGGACATTCACCGGAGCAATCGAAGGTGGGGGCTCCAACCGAATGCGATCCATTTCGAACCGGCCATTCAAGACAATCGACTTGGCTGGGAGCAGCAATGACAAAACTGATCCTGCCTGCGGATCTTCGCAGTGGAAACCTGCTCGCCGAACAAGGACACAGGCCTGTTCCTGCGCGGGAATATGTTTGTAGTGTACAAGAATCTCCGCCATACGCATGGCCAAGCGAGGGTCGATACCCTTGACCTTGGCAAGCTCACGCGCCAGGACGGGGACACGGAAACGCAGATCCGCCAATCCCATGTCGATGAGGGCAATCTCCACCGCCAGAAGTTGGGCGAAATCCTCACTTGAGGTGAACAGTGCCAAAGCCCCAGCCGACACCAAAATCCGATGACCTTCGGCCTGTATTGCCGGAACATGCCCTTGATAGAATTCGAGGTTGATAGGCTCGGTCCTGTCGCGTTTATCGTTCAGTCGTGCAAAAGCGGACACTGCCAACAACTTCAGAGGCGCGGGGATCGTCGTGTCACCCGCCTTGCCGAACATGTACCCTATGGACAGACGCTCGATTTCGACGAGCGGGCGGTCGGCATCCGCCAAGGGCTGATCAAGCCAAGGCGCCATCTGCTCTGCAATCGGGGCGACATTCTTGGTGATAAGTTCCTTTACCGTCTCCCATCTGGCGAACCCCCCATGCGCCATCGCATCGAGCGGGATGAGAGAGGCATGGCCGACCGCCAGCAGCACTAGAAGGACTGCAAATTTGCGCACAGAAAGCCCCTATTCGACAGGATCGAGTTTCCAGGTGTCCGGCGAGCTCCGACAGGTATAACCGGCACTGACGACAAGACGGCAAGTCTCGCTTTTGCTCCAACCGAGACGCTTCTCGATCACGATGGCGGCAGCCACCTGGACATACCGCCGATGCTCGTCCTCCGGCGGAAGGGCAGAGAGGCCCTGACGGGCCTTGGCGTCGATAAACGAAGCAATCACCGGCCGCTGATAGCGCCATGCTGCGTCGTCCACGTCGATCAGGACAATCTCAAACGCGAGCCGCGTGGCAAGCTCATCCTGACCTGTCCCCGCCAATAGCGCCCCCCGCGTCACAAGGATCCTGCGCCCAAGTGCCCGGATGAGGGGCGTTTCCCCGCTTCGGAAGTCGAGAAGGATGTCACCGCTTGCCTTTGTCCGGGCTGCGATAAGACGTTTAAAAACATTCTCTGCCAGAAGCCTCGACTCCGCGGCAGCATCTTCCGTTGTGCTTTTTCCTGCCACCGTTTCGATTCGCATCTCCTCCAGGGCAACCATCTGACGATCCCCATCAGATGGTTTTCTTGGGAGAGGTGGCTCTCCGATCCGGAAGCCATCTGCGTAGTCGATGGGTATCCGATGGCGGGGATGAAAAGAGTCAACGTCAATTCTAACCGCGCCGCCTGAAGCCAGTTGAACATTCATCCAGCCTGGACCCGGCTGCACCGAGGAGGTTTGAGGCTGCGTCGACGACTGGGGATTACACCCGGCCAAAACCAGAACCACCGCAACCACCCATACACGCATTCCGCCCCTCCTTGAGCCCCAAATCTACCTTAAGGAGAAATTCTTAGAATCGCCATCCCCATTGCCCCGCCCCCTCCTCTTCGCTCATGCTGACAGGACCATTGCTGGCACGGGGCTTGCGCAGTCCGCGGTGGTCAAGAACAGGGAGGTGCCATGAGCGAAACGACGGGTACTGGTAAAATTCCGCCGATCTTCGATGAGATGAATGGCTTTGACGGGGGCCTGAGATCGCCCTATCAGCCGGTAGCGGACTGGCTGAAAACTCTGCCCGAGGGGCAGTTGCCGAAGTTGCAGCGCCAGGCAGACCTGCTGTTCGAGCGTATGGGCATCACCTTCGGTGCCTATGGTCAGGAAGGCGGCCATGAACGCTCCATCCCCTTCGATCTTATCCCCCGTGTCATGGGCCAGTCGGAATGGCAACGGCTTGAAGCCGGGCTGAAACAGCGGGTACGGGCGCTCAACGCTTTCCTGCACGACGCTTATCACGGTCGCGAGATCTGCCGGGCGGGCAAGATGCCCGAGGCGCAGATCGTCAAAAATGGCCAGTTCCTGGCGGTCATGCAGGACTTCGATCTGCCGCGCGGCATCTATGCCCATATCTGCGGCGTCGATCTGGTGCGCGTTGCCGAAAATCAGTTCTACGTCCTTGAGGACAATTGCCGGGTACCGTCGGGTGTCTCCTATATGCTGGAGAACCGCGAGGTGATGATGCGCCTGCTGCCCGCGCTGTTCACCGGGCGTCGCATCCTGCCCGTCGCGCAATATGCCGAAGAGCTGCTGAATGCCCTGAAAGCCAGCGCGTTCCGCCACAGTGGGTCCGAGCCGACCATCGCGGTCCTCACCCCCGGCCAATACAACAGCGCCTATTTCGAACACGCCTTCCTGGCCGACGAAATGGGCGTTGAGCTGGTCAAGGGTACCGATCTGTTCGTCGACAACAACAAGGTCTATATGCGCACGCCGCGCGGACCCAAGCAGGTCGACGTCATCTATCGCCGCATCGACGATATCTTCCTCGATCCCCTGGCCTTCCGCCCGGATTCGATGCTGGGCATCCCCGGCCTGATCGGTGCCTATCGTTCAGGCAACGTCAATCTGGCCAATGCCTGCGGAACAGGCATTGCCGACGACAAAGCGACCTATTGCTATGTCCCGGAGATGATCCGCTTCTATCTGGGCGAAGAACCGCTGCTGGAAAATGTTCCGACATATCGCTGCTCTGAAAGCCAGGATCTGAAATATGTGCTGGAGCATCTGTCCGATCTGGTGGTGAAGGAAGTCCATGGATCGGGCGGCGCCGGCATGCTGGTTGGCCCCACCGCCAGCAAAGCGGAAATCGAAGCCTATCGCGCCCGCCTGCTGGCCGACCCGTCGGGCTTCATCGCCCAACCGACCCTGGCGCTTTCCACCTGCCCGACCTTCGTCGAGAAGGGCGTTGCCCCGCGCCATGTGGATCTGCGGCCCTTCGTTCTGTCCGGCGGTGACGATATCACCATCATGCCCGGCGGTCTGACGCGCGTGGCGCTGAAGGAAGGATCGCTGGTGGTCAATTCCAGCCAAGGCGGCGGCACCAAGGATACTTGGGTGCTGGCGGACCAGGAATAAGAAAGGGCCATACAGAATGCTCTCCAGTACCGCCGCAAATCTCTATTGGATCGGCCGTAACGTCGAACGCGCCAGCAATACCGCCAGCCTGCTCAAAGCCACCCACCGCATGTGGCTGATGGCGGGCGGCGCGCGGGAATGGCGCTCCATGGCCGCGACCTATGGCGTCAATGAAAGCTTCGGAAAGAAGTTTCCGAACAAAAGCGTCTCCGACCTACTGTCTTTCATGGCCCTGGACGGGGACAATCCCTCCTCGATCCTGACCAGCATCCGGTCCGCGCGCTCCAATGCCAGGACCGAGCGCAACAACCTGACCGTCTCGGTCTGGGAATATCTCAACGATACCTGGCTCGCCTTGCGCGACCGCATCGGCGCGGGCATCCCGGAAGGCGAGGAGCAGGAGTTCCTGGATTGGGTGCGCGAACGCACCAGCCTGATCAACGGCGCCCTGACCAACACGCTGCTGCGCGACGAAGCCTACGACTTCCTGCAGCTGGGCGTGCATATCGAGCGCGCGGACAATACCGCCCGCATCCTCGATTCGAAGTACCATATCCTGCTGCCCCAGGGCGAAACGGTCGGCGGCCATGTCGACTATTACCAATGGTCGGAAATCCTGGCCTGCGTGAATGCGCTGCGCACCTATCGGCGCGTCTATTCGTCCGCGATTTTCCCCTGGCGGGTAGCCGAACTGCTGATCCTGCGCGAGGATCTGCCGCGATCCCTGCATTTTTGCCTGAAACAAATCGACAGCCACCTTGTTAACCTGGCGGGCATCTATGGTTCCCGGCACGAATCGCATCGCCTCGCAGGTAAACTGCATGGCGAATTGCGATACGGTAAGGTTGACGATCTGTTCACGACGGGGTTGCATGAATTCCTGGTGGAATTCATCAAACGCAATAACCAGTTGGGACAGGAAATCGCGGAGAACTACCTCTTCGCGGGCTGAAGGCAAGACAATGCTGCTCGAAATAACCCACACGACTCACTATCGGTTCGACGGTCAGGCGCATGGGGCAACCCAATATCTGCGCATGACCCCGACCAATAGCGCCAGTCAGCGGGTCCATGATTGGCGGCTATCGACCCCCGAGCCAACCCACCCCTGGTGGGATGGGCATGGCAACCGGGTCGATAGCCTTACCCTGCACGGCAAGGTGCGCGAGATCGAACTGGTCGCGCGCGGCCTTGTCGAAACGTTCGAGAATGCAGGCGTGATGGGCGAGGACGGCCCCGCTGCCCTGCCGCCCGACTATTGGCTGCGCAGCGGCCCCTATACCGGATGGGGTGAGGATCTGCGACGCCTGCTAGCCGATATTCTGCCCGAACGCCCGCCCCAGCGGCTGGACGTGCTGCATCAGTTGATGCGCGGCCTGATCGACCGTATCCCCTATCGCGCTGGCATGACCGAAGTCGGCACCACGGCCAACGAGGCTGCCGCGATCGGGGCAGGCGTCTGCCAGGACCATGCCCATCTGTTCTGCGCCCTGGCCCGCGCCCTCAATATCCCGGCCCGCTATGTCTCGGGATATCTGTTGAGCGGTCCGATCTCCGGCCCCCAGGATGTCAGCCATGCCTGGGCGGAAGCTTATGTGCCGAAAATCGGCTGGGTCGGCTTCGATCCGTCCAACGGCATCTGCCCGACCGAGCATTATGTCCGCGTCGCGGTCGGCATCGATTATGCCGATGGCTGTCCCGTGCGTGGCGTGCGTAGCGGTGGCGGCCGGGAGGATTTAAGCGTCTCGGTTTCCGTCGCCCCTATGGCATCCGCCGTAACGCCCTCCTATAATCCCGCCCAACAACAATAATCCCGTTTCCAGGGGAAAGGGCGGACGATGACCTATTGCCTCGGCATGCTGTTGAAAGACGGCCTGGTTATGATTTCTGACAGCCGGACCAATGCCGGTCTGGATCACATCGCCGTTTTTCGGAAGATGACGATCTGGAACGAACCCGGCGACCGGGTCATCGTGATTGCCGCCGCCGGGAACCTCGCCATCACCCAGGAAGTGATCCACTTCCTGCATGTGGGCGTGACGCTGCCTGACGAGGAAGAACCCAAAACCATCATGAGTGTCACCTCGATGTTCGAGGCGGCGCAATTGGTGGGGGCCGCCGTGCGCCGCAGCTATCGCATCGATGGCGAGCGCCTGGAAAAAGAGAACAGCGGCTTCAATTGTTCGTTCCTGATCGGCGGCCAGGTGGGCGGCGATAAGGCCCGCCTGTTCCAGGTCTATAGCGCAGGCAATTTCATCGAATCGACGGCCGACACCTGCTACTTCCAGATCGGCGAGATGAAGTACGGCAAACCGATCCTGGATCGCGCTTTGAGCTATGACACCAAGCTGACCCAGGCGGGGAAGCTTGCCCTGATTTCGATGGACAGCACCTTGCGGTCCAACCTGTCGGTCGGCCTGCCGCTGGACATGGCGGTCTATCATCGCGATTCGCTCGAACTCGGCATGCATCGGCAGTTCGACGAACATGACCCCTATTTTGCCGAGATCAGCCAGCGCTGGAGCAAATCGCTCAAAGACGCGTTCCTGGCCCTGCCGGATCCGAGCTGGTAATGGCGACGCTCTATCTGCTGAAAAGCGACATTATCCGGAACGGCGAAGGCCCGTTCTTCTGTGGTCAATGCGCCATGGTCGAGGGGTTCCTGGGATATTATCCGCAGGTCCGCCACGCGCTCGAAATTCATTATATCGAATATCCCAAACCCCGGCCCGAACTGATCGGCTTAGGCGAGGAAAACCAGAACAGCCCGGCTTTACTTATGAGCGGCGAAGAAGCCGGAGGATCTGGCAAGCAGGTCGGCGATATCTGGCTGCTGAACGAACCGAAAGCGATCATCGCCTGGCTCGCAGCCCACTTTAATGTCGGCCGTCCTTTAAGCTGATCAGACTGCGGGGCTGTCTGCGGCCTGGACCAAGCGGTTCCGTCCCTCGCGCTTGGCCTGATAGAGAGCGATATCGGCGCGGGCAAGGGTATCCGAGAGGTTGACGTCGGCCGCTTCAGCTTCGGCGATACCGATACTGACGGTAGCGTGCAGGCTGCGCGTGCCATAAGGGGCCGCCTCGATGGCGCGGCGCAGCTTTTCGCCGACCAAGGCAGCCGCTTCAAGGCCCGTATCCGGCAGCAGGATCACAAATTCCTCGCCACCGACCCGGGCGGCGATATCGGTCCGGCGGGTCATATCGCACGCGATCTCCGCGATGCCGCGAATGACGTCGTCCCCGGTCGCATGACCGTAGGTATCGTTGACGGCCTTGAAGTGGTCGATATCGAACAGCAGCAACGCACAAGGTTTGGAAGCACGCCGGGAACGGTCGAACTCGCGCTGGCCCAGTTCGAAGAAATGACGGCGGTTATGCAGCCCGGTCAGCGCATCGCGCGTGGCCAGTTCCAGCAGGCGTTGAGCATAGAGCTGGACGCTGTTGACCAGGGGCCGGAAGATGAAAAAAGCCTCTGCTGCCAGGGTCAGTAGCAGGATGACCAGCACGACCTTCTGGGCATCGCGCAGGGATTCGACCCGCTCCGATGCCTCAAGCTCAAACTGGCTGACGGCACGGTCGAGCCCATGCAGGAGGTCCCCAGACGCCGCCTCGCGCATCACCTGCAGGTGGATCGCGCGGTTCAAGGCATCGTTGCCGGTATCGAGCAGGGCTTCGGCATGATAGACGAACCGCTTCACCTCGTTATCGAGGGCAACAGGCGACTCGAAAAAGATGCCATGCATGGCCGACGACAGCTCGACCTGAAAACCATAACTGGCGCTGCGACCGGTCAGAACTTCGTTGGAAGCGGCCATCAGCTTGACCGCATCGGCCAGCTCCTGACGGGCCGCAGGCCGACCGCCCATCGTCCAGTCGAGCGCAGCCTTGGTCACCCGTTGGGTCTGGGTAATCTGACGCTGGGCAACCTTGATGACGGAGCCGCTCGATGACTGCTGCGTGATGATATTATCGAGCAGCAGATGCACCAGCGCGGACAGCACCGCAATAAGCGTGAGCGCAGCGACATAACTGAACGTCAAACGCCGTACAAGCTTGCGGTCGTCTTGCTCGGCAATAGAAAAAGAACGCGCCTTCTCATCTGTAACGGGCGCGAGAATATCGGCCATACCTGTTCTATTGCCCCCCGGCTAAAGAATGGGATAGCCATTCCGAGCGTCAATTTACATGAAATTGTAACGCTGTCGACACGTGAGACCTCTCAGATGAGGTCTTCTGCTCCGGCTTCGCGGGCGATTTGTCGGAAAAGGGCGGAATGGTCTTTGGCGCCTTCGCCATTCCTGCATAAGTCTTCAAAAAGCCGATGGATAAGACTGGCGAGGGGCAAATCGAGGCCATTGCCGCGGGCCGCCGCCTGAATGGTCACCATATCCTTCAGGTGCACGCTGGCAGCGCCGCCGGGGATGAAGCTGCGGTCGAGCATGCGTTGGCCATGGATCGCCAGAATCTTGCTGTCGGCAAAGCCACCGCTCAAGGCTTCACGCACCTTGGCGGGATCGGCCCCGCCTTTTTCGGCCAGGATCAAGGCTTCGGAGACCGCACCAATGGCGGCGCCGACGATCAGCTGATTACAGAGCTTTGAGAGCTGACCAGTTCCAGGCGGACCTACCCTGGTCACCCGACCGAGATGGACCAGCACTGGCCGCGCCCGCTCCACCGCCTCTTCATCCCCCCCGGCCATGATGGCGAGAGTTCCGGCCTCCGCTCCCGAAGGACCGCCGGAGACAGGGGCATCGATGGCGGCAATGCCTCTTGCACCCAAGGTTTCATAATGTGCCCGCGCGGTGTCGGGCGGGATCGAGCTCATATCGACCAGCAGACTACCGGGCTTCAGCGCATCACCGATGGCAGCAACCACCGCTTCAACCACCGGACCATTCTCAAGCATCGTGATCGTCAGATCGGCGTCTCGGACGGCATCGGCGGGCATCAAGGCAATCCTTACCCCTGGACCGGCCAGCGCCTCTGCCTTCGCCGCCGTGCGGTTCCAGAGCGTCACCTGATAACCGGCAGCAATCAGCCGCCGCGCCATCGGCGCCCCCATAAGGCCGATGCCTAAGACCGCGATATTCATGTAAGGCGCCTCTCCCTCGTATCGTCATCCCGGTGCTCGACACCGGGATCTCCTCCGGGAGCGTTTCCACGCTATCTCACACAGAATTGGACGATCTCCCGAAGGAGATCCCGGGATCAAGTCCCGGGATGACGCTTTTTGAGTTGGGGACCTTTAGTACCAGCCACCATCCACGATGAAATTCTGCGCGGTCATGGCGCCCGCATCGGCCGACGCCAGGAATACCGCCGTCGAGGAGATATCATCAGGCACGAGGCGACGCTTCAGGCACTGGCGCTTCATCAGTTCCGCCTCGCCCTCCGGGGTCAGCCACATCGTCACCTGACGCTCGGTCATGATCCAGCCGGGGATCAGGCAATTGACCCGGATGTTATGGGGACCAAGCTCGCGGGCCAGGGCCCGGGTCAGGCCGATCACCGCAGACTTCGACGTCTTATAGGCGGCAAAACTATCGTCCGACACGAGGTAGCTGGTCGACCCCATGTTAATGATCGAGCCGCCGCCTGCGGCCTGCATGTCCTTATGCACGGCCTGGGCGGCGAAGAACTGGTGGTCGATGTTGGTCGCGAAACGCTCACGCCAATAGTCCGGCGTCACCTGATCGATGGTATGGCGGTCGTCGCGGGCCGCGTTATTCACCAGCACCGTGATCGGGCCAAGCTTGGCGCGGATCTTTTCGATGGCAGCCTGATAGGCCGGCACGTCGCGCAGATCGACCGTCTCGAAATGCACGTTGCTGCCCAGTTCAGCCGCGAGCTTGGCGCCGGCTTCGGCGTTCATATCGACAAAGCCGACCTTGGAGCCCTGCGCGGCAAACGCCCGTACGATCGCTTCGCCGATGCCGCTGGCACCACCCGAGACAAGCACGGTCTTGCCATTGAGGCTGCGGTATTGCGCGTCCATACGCTGATCCTTTTCCCTGAACTGATTTAAGCAGAAGCCCCTGGACCCGGCGTTGCACCGGGCGGGCATTTCCCGAGGATGATCATCCCCAGCACTTCATCCTTGGTAACGTCCGACACTTTGGCTGTGCCGACCAGACGGCCATTCTTCATGACCGCGATGCGATCCGCGAGATCGAAAACATCATGGATGTCATGAGAAATCAGGAAGATGCCGATCCCCTCGCGCTTCAACTGCACGACCAGATCGGCCACCTGCTTGGTCTCGGCCGGGCCAAGGGCTGCCGTGGGTTCGTCCATGATCAGGACACGGGCATTGAAATGGATCGCCCGGGCAATGGCCACCGACTGCCGCTGACCGCCCGACAGCGCCACCACCGGCTCCTTGAAACGCCGGAAGTGCGGATTGAGGCGCCCCATGACCTTGCGGGTCTGGGCCTCCATCTCCGAATCGTCCAGCGTGCCCCAGCGCGTCATGATCTCGCGCCCCAGGAACACATTCGCGGCGGCATCGACATTATCGGCCAGGGCCAGGGTCTGATAGATCGTCTCGATCCCGAACTCCTTGGCGTCACGCGGATTGCGGATTTCGACCGGCAGGCCGTTCACTTTGATCTCGCCGCTGTCGGCCCGGTAGGCGCCCGACAGGATCTTGATCAGGGTCGATTTGCCCGCACCATTATGGCCCAGCAGCCCGACCACTTCGCCCGGCCGCAGATCGATGGAGACATCGTCCACCGCCTTGATGCCGCCGAACGCGATGGAGATGCCCCGCATCTCCACCAGAGAATTGGCTTCGCTCATTTCGCGCGCCCCCGATAGATCGTATCGACCCAGACCGCCACCACCAGCACCAGGCCGACGACGATATTCTGCAAGGGCGCATCCACCCCGGTCAGAACCATGCCCGACTGCAGCGACTGCATGACTAGCGCCCCCAGCATCGCACCGACGATGGTGCCGCTGCCGCCTGCCAGCGATGCCCCACCAATGACGGCCGAGGCGATCACGTAAAGCTCGTCCAGCGTACCCGCCGAATTGGTCGCGGCATTCAGGCGCGCGGTGGAGATACAGGCAGCGATCCCGGCAAGCCCGCCCATCAGGGCAAAGACCCCCATCAGCGTCCGCTTGGTATTGATGCCGGACAGCTTGGCGGCCTCCGGGTTGCCGCCGATGGCGAAGATATAGCGGCCAAAGCGGGTGCGCTTGGCGAGGAAAGTCACCGCCACGCCGACCACCGCCGCAATCAGCACCGGCACGGCAAAACCGTGGGAGATGAAGACACCGCCCTCGGGCCAAGTCCCGCCAGCGGCTTCGATCATGCGGCGGGCAATGCCGGGCGGCAGCGGATAGGCATTCACGATCAAAGTCGCCGCGATGACACTTGCCGCCAGCAGACCGATGAGGGCCGCTTCCGCCCAGGCCGGACGGACCGCAAAGCCAAATGCCTTATGGCGCCGCCGGGTCAGGAAGCGGAACAGCACGATCAGGGCGATGGCGAGGATCGCGATGACCCAGCTCGCACTATCCCCCAGCGCACCCTCAATGCCACCGCCGATAGGCTTGAAGCGGCTGTCCATGGGCGCGATGGTCTGACCGGAGGTTGTCCACCAGGCAGCGCCGCGCCAGACCAGCAGACCTGCGAGCGTCACGACAAAAGAAGGTACCGCCAGATAGGCAATGATCGCGCCCTGCACCGCGCCGATGAAGGCGCCCAGCGACACCGCGATCAGCACCGCCACGATCCAGGTCAGCGGATGCTCGAACCCCCAGATCGCGGGCAGCCATTGCGCCTGCGCCACGCCGACGATCATGGCGACGAAGCCGAGCAGCGAACCGACCGACAGATCGATGCTGCGGGTGACGATGATCAGCACCATCCCGCAGGCCATGACCGAGATCGAGGCTGTCTGAACGGAGAGATTCCACAAATTGCGCGGCGTCAGAAACGCCCCGCCTGAAACGATGTCGAAAACGATCCAGATGACGGCGAGCGCCGCCAGCATGCCCAGCATGCGCCCATTCAGCTCCAGCGCCTCGAAACGTGCTTTCAACGCACCCATCGGCAACCCTTTTTACCCAAGTCGGAAAAGGTGCGGCGGAGGCGACCGGACAGAAGCCTCCGCCGCACAAATGCAGCTAGTCGGGGGGATTAGCCGCAAACCTTCGTCTTGCCCTTGGGGACGCCCTGGCAGACTACATCCTTGGTGACCCAACCGGCGTTGATGACCGTGTCGAGATTATCCTTGGTGATCGGCTGGGGCTTCAGGAACAGCGACTGCATCGGCTGTTTCTTGGGGCCTTCGGAGAAAGTGACGACGCCGGGGACTTCGGTCATCTTCTTGCCGCTGGCCAGCAGCAGCGCGGTTTCGGCAGCAACGCGGCCAAGCTCGCGGGCGTCCTTCCAGACCGAAACGGTCTGAGTGCCGAGGGCGACCCGGTTCAGCGCAGCCTTGTCGCCATCCTGGCCGGAGACGGGAACGCTGCCAGCCAACCCTTGCGCGGAAAGCGCCGCCACGACGCCACCGGCGGTGCCGTCATTGGCCGCGACCACACCGTCGACCTTGTTGTTATTCTTGGTCAGGAACTGCTCCATGTTGCGCTGGGCATTAGCGGGCAGCCACTGGTCGGTATAGGCCTCGCCGACGTTCTTAATGTCGCCCTTGGACATGGCGTCCTTCAGCACATCCATGGCACCGGCAAACAGGAAGTCGGCATTGGGATCGGTCGAGGATCCCTTGATGAAGACATAGTTGCCCTTCGGCTTTTCAGCGAAGACAGCGCGCGCCTGCATGCGGCCGACTTCCCTATTGTCGAAGGTGATGTAGAAGGCCTGCGGATTCTCGATCAGGCGGTCGTAACCGACCACGGCGATCCCTTCGTTCACGGCCTTTTCAATGGCCGGACGGATGGCTTCGGTATCCTGGGCCAGCACGATCAGGGCCTTGGCGCCGCGCGCGATCAGGCTTTCCACGTCGGTCAACTGCTTAGCCGGCGAGGATTGCGCATCGGCCGAAAGATAAGTGCCGCCGGCCTTTTCAATGGCGGCCTTGATCGCGGCTTCGTCGGTCTTCCAACGCTCTTCCTGGAAATTGGACCAGCTGACGCCGACGGTAACCTTCTGGGCGTAGGCAGTAGATCCGAGAGTCACGGCAAGCATCGCCGTCGACAGGTAAAGACCCAATCGCTTCATGACGTCCTCCATGATGGGACGCGGCTGATTTTCTTTTTCGGCTATCCAAAATGGCGCCGCTGCCGCGTCTTTCCGCCGTTAGTAGGCGATGACAGCGCTAAGTTGGCAAGCAATATTTTCAGTCACAAAACTAAATAGGGTGCCTTAGCTGCCATTTTGGGGAAGCTGATACAGTCGGTCGAGCACCAGCGCCGCCGCCCCACGCGCCCAAACATCATCGCCCCAGGGGTGGATTTCGATCCGCGGCAGATCTCGTTCGCCGCCCACTGCATTGGCCTTTAGGGCAGCCATGATCGCGTCCCAGAACAGATGCGAGGTCCGCATCGCGCGCCCCGACAGGACGATCAGGGGCGGGTTGAGGATATTGATCAGATTGGCGAGTCCGATCCCCAGGATCGTTCCTGCGCGCCGATAGATCTCCAGCGCCACAGGATCGCGCGCCTCCGCCAGAGCAGCCAGGGCATCGAGGGCAAGGCGGGTCGCCTGAGGGTCTGAGATATCGCAGGCGGGCATGAAAGCCCCGGCTTCGCGCACCAGAGCATATTCCGCCACATAGGCTTCGATGCAGCCGCGCTGACCGCAACGGCAGAGCGCGCCGCCCTGCTGGATCTTGGTATGGCCAAACTCCGAGGCGACCCGCAGCGCCCCGCGATAAAGCCGGTGATCCAGCACCAGCCCCATGCCGACGCCATGCTCGACCGTGACGACCAGAAAGTCGCTTTCCGCCCGGCGCGGGCCGAACCATTGCTCAGCCAAAGCCACCAGATTGGCGTCATTATCCAGCAAAACCGGGCGCCCCAGGCGTTTGGCCATCATCTGGCCAAACGGGATATCCGGCTCGCCGAACACTGGACTCCAACGACACAGACCCGTCGCGTGGTCGATAAACCCCGGCACGCCGATGCCGATCCCCGCCGTCTGCGCCAGGGTCAGTCCGGCAGTCGCCAGGGCATGATCGACCCCCTCCTGCACCAGCCGCGCCACCTCCTCCGGCTCGCGCAGTTTCACCTGGACCGAGGTGTCGTGGCGTGCCACCACGTCCCCGACAAAATTGGTGATGGAAACGGCAATCGTATCCGGCGCCACCTTGACGCCGACCACCCGCAGGGCATCGGGATTAAGGGCCAGGAGAACCCGAGGGCGCCCACGCTGGGACGGCGCAGCCGCCTCTTCCGAAGCCTCCAGTTCGATCACAAGACCTTCGGAAATCAGGTCCGCCGTGACAGCTGTTACCGTTCCCCGGCTTAAGCCCGTGGCGGTCGATATATCGACCCGCGCGACAGCCTCGCGACGGCGGATCTCGTTGAGGACACGGAGCTTGGTGATCCCGCCCCCGGCATCGAACCCACCCTCTAAATCCCGACCCGTCACGCCCTTCTCCCGCCGGGCCCGAACGGCCCTTTTTGTTTGACAGGTGAATTATTCAGACCCACCCTGACGCCCATCAACCGGCGAAGTCAACCGGCCGGGTCGAATAATCACGGGGGAGCCGCGACAATGTCCACTGCCAAGAATCCGGCGATCAACGCCAAGCTGTTGATCGAGGCCGATTATATCCTGGGCGAAGGCATTCAGTGGAACATCGAAACCCAGCGGCTCTATTGGACCGATATCCACGGCAAGCGTTTCTGCTCGGCCAAGTTCGACGGCAGCGATCTGACGGTCATGGATCTTGACGAGCGCCTCTGCTCCTTCGCCTTCGATCAGGACGGGCAGATCCTCGCCGCCTTTGAAAGTGGTCTGTTCCGCTTCGATCCCGACACTGCCCGGCGCCATCGCCTGTCAGAATTCGAAGTCGACAAGCCTACGACCCGCATGAACGATGGCCGCTGCGACCGCCAGGGCCGCTTCATCGTCGGCGGCATGGACGAAGTTTCGCTGCGACGCCTGTCGTCGGTAATGCGGGTGGAGTCTTCAGGCACACAGACGTTGTTCGAAGAAGTGGGCTGCACCAATTCCCTCTGCTTCTCCCCCGATGGCCGCACGATGTATTTCGCCGACACTTCGGCCAAAGACATTTTCGCCTTCGAGTATGACCCTGCCAGCGGCACATTGGGGGAGAAGCGTCTCTTTGTGCGCCTGACCTCCAACGAGGGTGGGCCGGATGGGTCTTGCGTGGATGCGGAGGGCGCCCTCTGGAACTGCCAGTTCAACGGCAACCGGGTACAGCGGATCTTGCCGGACGGCACCCGCGATATCCGCATCAACCTGCCGGTCCCTCAGGTAACCTGCTGCTGCTTTGGCGGGCCGGACCTGAATCGGCTGTTTATCACGACCGCCCGTGAAAATCTCAACATCGACGATGCCAGCCGCTATCCGCTGTCGGGCAGTATCTTCTATGTGGATCTGCCGGTGCGGGGACTACCAGAAGACCGCTTTAACGGCCGCGTTGGCGAGATCGCCTCCCTCTAGGTTTTTCAGGCCAGGAACGGAACCTGAGCGGGGCAGCGCCGTTGGGTTATCACCATCTTATCGGAAGGTGGCGTGGTAGCCCCAGGAGGCAATGATGCGCCTTTCAACATTTGCCCCGATCCTAGCCCTCACGGCGGGTTTGACCTTGACCGGCTGCGGCGGCCTCAACCGCACACCGCCCGGAAACTACAGCCCGTCCTACGCGAGTTCCGCCAGTCAGGGGCCGGGAACCGTCCGGTGCGATGACGCCAACGGATCCTTCACCATCCCTTGCATGCTGCGGATCGGCGGGCGGGCTTATTAGCCCACCCGGCGCAGCGGCGCGCCCTCGCCACGCAGCCGACGCAATTCCGCCCGCACGCGTGGCAGGGCGCGGATGTTGCTGTCGCCAAGGCACTCGGGATCAGCGCAGGCATTGAGGCGTGCGAGGTCGAACTCGGCCCGTTCCAGCAGGGCAATGATATGGATCCGTTCAGATTCGGTCATGGCAGGTCCTCCAGGCCAAGGGAACTACGCCCATGAAACGCCGAACGAGCCGACCTTGTTTCCTGTTCACAGGAATCTCATCGTCACGGCCTGATCGGCCGGAACCTTGATCGCAACCCCTAGGGAAAGATCGATGGCGGGTCGGCGGTGGGCGAAATGCCAGAACTCCCCCTTTGCCGGATCGACCCAGTTCCCCAGTTCAGGACACCCCGCCACCTGATCCTGGCCATTTGCCGCTTCCGCAATGCCCGCCCCGGTCGCCTTCGAGCGGGCTTCGCGCAGAACCCAGAGGCGATAGAAGGCGTCTGCCCCTTCGGCAGCCACCTTCTGCTCCTGCAGGCCGAATGCATAGGCGGACAGTTTCTTAAAATTGCGCGGGCGGTGGCTTTCAATATCGATGCCCAGCGCGCCTTGCTCCGCCGTCGCCACCGCCACCCAATCGCCGCTATGGCTCAGCGAGATGCTCGGGCCGCGATCTCCATCGGCGGTTCTGAGCCACGGCTTGCCACCATGATCCGCTTCAACCTCGAAATCACCCTGCCCCCACACTTCGACCAGCACCGACCGCATCAGAGCCCGGGCAGTGAGAGAGGCAGCTTGCGCCGCCTTCTGTTTCCGGCGGGCGGCATGGGTGCGATCCTCGTAACTTGCCCAGCGGGCCACGAGATTACGCGTCTCAGGCAGGGAGATGCGGCAGGAAGCAATCGTGACGATCATCTGCGGACCCTACCTTCAAGCCGATCCAAACAAAAAGCCCCGGCGTTTCGGCCGGGGCTTTTTGTTACGAAGCCGAGGGCTTCTTTTTGAAGGGCGGCTTGGCGCCGCCGGCCTTCTTATCGAACTTGGGGCCGTCGAACTTCTTACCCTCGAAGCGGGGCTTCTCGCCCGGCTTCTTGTCGAACTTCTTCCCCTCGAACTTCTTGCCTTCGAACTGGGGCTTGCCCTCGTATTTCGGAGCAGGGCCATCGGCTGCGAGCGGATCGTACTTCGGCTTCTTTTCGAAGCGGGGCTCTGCGCCCTCACGCGGCGGCTTGCCGCCATCACGATCTTTCCAGACGCCCTTCTTGGGATACTGCTTCTGACCGGGGGCAGGGCGTTCCTCGAAAGACGGCACCGGAGCATTGTCCGTGGCCAGTTCGATCTTCACATCGGCCTTGTCGATCTTACGGACCGAGGCGAGGAAACGATCCGCCACCGACCCGGCGATCTCGACCTTGGTTTCGCGCTCGAAAATCCGGATCGAACCAATTTCCTGCTTGGTGATCTTACCCTGACGACAGATCAGCGGCAGCAGCCAACGGGGATCGGCATTCTTCTGGCGACCGACGTTAAGACGGAACCAGACGCCGCCTTCGATGGTCGAACGCGGGCCACGCTCCGGACGTTCGCGCGGGGCGCGGGGGTCCAGCGGGGCGCGGGGGTCCAGCGGGGCGCGCTGCGGACGCTCGCCCGGATCGAAGACTTCTTCAGGCGAGGGAAGCTGGGCGCGATAGAGGCGAACCAGGGCCGCCGCGATATCCTCGGCCGACCGTTCGGCCAGCAGGGCACGGGCCATGACCAGATCGTCTTCGCCGTTTTCCTCGGTCAGCAGCGGGTTGAGCAGCAGGCGTTCCTGGTCGAGCTTCTTGATCTCTTCGGCAGACGGCGGACCGCCCCACTGCGCTTCGACCTTGGCATATTGCAGCAACATTTCGGCGCGGCGGCGGCGCGAGGGCGGAACCAGCAGAACGCTGACGCCCTTCTTGCCTGCACGGCCGGTACGGCCCGAGCGATGCTGCATCACTTCGGCATCATGGGGCAGATCGGCATGGATCACCAGGCCCAGGCCCGGCAGATCGATACCACGGGCGGCAACGTCGGTCGCAACGCACACACGGGCGCGGCCGTCACGCAGAGCCTGGAGCGCATGGTTACGCTCGTTCTGCGACAGCTCGCCCGACAGCGAGACGGTGGAGAAGCCACGCTCCAGCAGGGTCGCCTGCAGATGGCGCACGCTTTCACGCGTATTGGCGAAGACGATGGCGGTCGGCGCTTCGATCAGGCGCAGGACATTGACCACCGCATGTTCGATCTCGTTTGGCACCACGCGGATCGCGCGATACTCGATATCGGCATGGCCCTTTTCGCCGCCCTTCACCTCGATACGCAAGGCATCGCGCTGATAGGTCTTGGCCATCTGCACGATGTCGCGCGGCAGGGTGGCAGAGAACAGCAGGGTCCGGCGTTCCTGCGGGGTGGCTTCCAGGATGAACTCCAGGTCCTCGCGGAAGCCCAGGTCCAGCATCTCGTCCGCTTCGTCCAGCACCACGGCCTTGAGGTTGCCCATGACGAGACGGCCACGGCCCAGGTGATCGACCAGACGGCCCGGCGTACCGACGACGATATGGGCGCCCATTTCCAACGCACGGCCTTCGCGGCGCGGATCCATACCGCCGACGCAGGAAACGACCTTGGCGCCGGTATGTTCGTAAAGCCAGGTCAACTCGCGATGGACCTGCAGGGCCAGCTCACGGGTCGGCGCGATGATAAGCGCCAGCGGATCGCCCGCCCGGCCCAAGGTTTCAGCCTCTCCCAGCAGGGTCGAGGCCATCGCCAGACCATAAGCAACGGTCTTGCCCGACCCGGTCTGCGCAGATACCAGCAGATCGCGGCCCACCGCTTCCTCGGCCGAGCAGGCGGTCTGCACGGGGGTCGGATCGACATAGTTTTTATCGGCAAGAGCGCGGGCGAGCGCCTGGTGCGTGGGAAGAAAGGCCACGGGCAAATCCATCTGTTCGGCAAAAGTAAAAGCAGGCTTCCCGCGGGGGAAAGCCTGCCTGATGTCGATGTTTTACCTGATTCGGCCCGTGTCGCCAAGCGCGCATCGGGCAACCCTGCCCCGCCTTTATGCCGCGATCAGCGTGGAAAGATGGGTCTGTTTCTTCACCAGGAACCGTTCGAGCTTGGCGCTGAAATCATGCACCACCGCCCCCGACACGCTGGGCCGGGCCACCAAGGCCGACCGCCAGGACCTGACCTTGGGCAGATGATCGAAAATGGCGGGCTGATAGAAACGCTCGAACACCTCGAAATATCGGAAGATCGGCGCGAAAGCGGCATCTACCAGACTGAAGGCCGCACCCGCAAAGAAAGGGCCAGTTGCATCGAGCGCCTTCTCGATCTGCTCGAACTTGGCGCGCAGGTCCCCTGCCTTGCGGTCGAAGCCCTGGGCATCGGAGGCGGAATAATAGCCGCCGATGTCGCTTAAGGTAGCCGAGGCAAACTCCATCCAGGCGCGATGTTTTGCCCTAATGACCGGATCCGCCGGATGCAGCTGTGGCCCCTGCGTCTCGTCGAGATATTCACAGATGGCGGCACTTTCGAAGAGCACATCGCCCGACGGTGTCTTGAGCAGCGGCACCTTGCCAAGGGGCGAGATCGTCTTGAACCAGTCGGGCTTGTCGGAAAGATCGATGCTGGTGCGGGTGAAAGCGATCTGCTTTTCGGCCAGAGCAATGGCCGCGCGTTGCACATAAGGGCAGAGATCGAAGCTGACGAGTTCCATGGCTCAGGCTCCCATCAATGCATTGCTGAAACGCCGGGGCAGGATGGAGCGGCTGAGCACTAGGGCGCCATCCCCCAGCAGCACCTGGGCAAGGCTCAGGACCAACAGATACAGCGGATATTCCCAGCCACCGCCGGTGGCGGTAAAGACCCAGCCATTGCCCGCATGCACACCCAGCGCGCCCAGCAGAATGGGCGAAAGGGCGAGCGCGGCCCAGCGGGCTTGAATGCCCAGCACCAGCATCCCGCCGCCGATGATTTCAGCCGCCAGAGTGGCATAGGCCGTCCAGGCGGGCAGACCGATGGACACAAAGAACTGTGCCGTCCCGGCTGGCGTGAACGTCAGCCACTTCAGAATGACGGAATGGGCAAGAAACATGATGCCGAGCGAGATGCGCAGCAGGGTGACGCCGATGGTTTGCAGCGTCATATCGGGATCGCGGTTCATAACAACCTCCTTCAAGGAACAAGTGATGTCCGGAGGATGTATTCGGCAAACCAGCAACGCACGTTGGGTTATTGCCAAGCCACCTTGCAACAATGCAAACTCTTATCCATGGATGACTGGAACGAACTTCAACTGGCTTTGGCCATTGCCCGCAGCGGCAGCCTGACGGGGGCGGCCAAGCTGCTGAAGATCGACCATTCGACGGTATTCCGCCGCTTGGGCGCGCTGGAAAAGCGGCTGGACCTCAAGCTGTTCGAACGGACGGCCACGGGCTCCTATCTCCCCACCGAGGCAGGTGCCCAGATGGCGGCAGCAGCCGAGCGGATGGAGGACGAAGCCCAGGCGCTGGATCGCTCGCTCTCCGGCCGCGACCATCGGCTGACGGGTCGCCTGCGGGTCACTTCCTCGGAAACCCTGGCCTTTCGATTGCTGACACCGCATCTCGCGGCCTTCCGGGCGGCCCATCCCGGCCTCACCGTCGAACTGGTCCTCGACAGCCGGGTGCTAAGCCTGTCCCGGCGCGAAGCGGATATCGCCCTGCGCCCTTTCCGCCCCAAGGAAGGGGATCTGTGGGGCCGGAAACTCTCGGACGTCGCCTGGACCGTCTATGGCCGCCCGGAGTTCGCGGCTGTGGGCATGACTGAGGCGGATCTGCAGCGGCATCCGCTGATCGGCTGGGGCGAAGATGCCAGTGGGATCGGCGCCGTCGATTGGATCGGTCGGATTGCGCCCGCCAGCGCCATCGCCTATCGCTCCTCCAGCCTCATCAACCAGTATCTCGCCGCCAAGGCCGGCATCGGCATTGCGGCCCTGCCTTGTTATCTCGCCGACCCCGACCCGGATCTGGTGCGAATTCTTCCACCCATTCCAGCCCTGCAGCGGGAGCTTTGGATCGTGACCCACAGCGATCTCAAAAACACCGCCCGCATCCGCGCCTTCTTCGAAATCGTCGGCGAAGCTTTGATCGCCCAACGCCCCTTGATGGCAGGGGTTGCCGCAAAATTGCCCTAAAGTCCGGCCAGACGAGAGGTCCGGATCAAGGTCAAACGCCCCGCTTCGGGTTGTGGACCATGGCAGTTTTTCCGGGTTGGCAGAGGTCGCGTTACACAGTAACAAACCCGCCGTAAGACAAGATGACGACGAGAGCGAGACCAGAGTTTTGACGTTTTCCCCTTGCCGCCTGCCCCTCGTTTTGGCCACCACTGTTGCCTGCCTGCTACCGCTGACCACCCAGGCCACACCGACTGCACGCCATTCGAACCGCAACGCGCCCGTCGTCCATCAGATCCCCGATCTGCCCAAGGGTTTCATTGTCCCGGTGAAGGGGGGGCGCATGACCTCCGGCTTCGGTTGGCGGGTGCACCCGATCCTGAAAGACGTGCGTTTTCACAATGGCGTCGATTTCGCCGTCGCGCGGGGCACGCCGGTCGTCGCCGCCAAGGAAGGCACCATCGTCTCCGTGTCCTGGCACAAGACCTATGGGCGCCTCGTCCGCATCCGCCATGCTGACGGCTATGAGACGGTCTATGCGCACCTGAATAGTTTTGCCCCTGGCCTCGTCGCGGGCAAGAAGGTGCGCCAGGGCCAGCAGATCGGTAGCGTCGGCACCTCCGGCTATGCCACAGGGCCGCATCTCTATTGGGAAGTCTATCTGCACGGCGAAGCCCAGGATCCGCTGGAACTGGTCGCCGAAGCCGACGTGTTTCGAGCAGACTGACGACCGTCCGACTGTTAAGAGTTTCGTCATCCCGTGGCTTGACCACGGGATCTCCTCCGGGAGCCGGGCCAATTCTTCCTGAGACAGTGTGGAAATGCCCCCGGAGGAGACCCCGGGATCAAGTCCCGGGGTGACAACAAACAAACGGGGTGGGAAGCGCCCCTTACGCCCCTTCCACCGCGGCAGCCTTCCGGCGCAGCTTCAGTTCGCTGACGATCACCCCCAGCACGATCAAGCCACCGCCGATCAGCCCTGCAACGCCCAGGCGCTCTCCGGCGATGCGTCCGACGATACCGGCCCAGACCGGCTCCCCGGCATAGATCAGCGTGGCCTTGGTGGGCGAGACGGTGCGCTGGGCCCAGTTCATCGCCAGTTGGATCGCGGCGCTGGCACAGCCAAGCCCGACCGCCAGCCCGACCAGCAGCCAGGAAAACTCCGGCACGCTTTCCCCGGCAGGCACCATGCCCAGGAAAGAGAAGAACGAAGCGACGGCAAGCTGGAGCACCGTCACCCGGCGGGCATTCACCTTGCCCGCATAGCCGCCGATCATGATGATCTCCGCCGCAATCGCCATCGCGCACAGCAGGGTCACGAACTCGCCGACATTGAAGTTGAGCGCGGTGCCATCGGGACCGGCCAGCAGGACAAGACCGATAAAAGCCAGCACGATCCCCACCCAGGCCATGACGCTGGGCGGGCGACGCAGAACCGCCCACTGCAACAACGGCACAAACGGCACATAGAGGGCGGTGATGAAGGCCGATTTGCTGGAGGGGATCGTCTGGAGCCCGACGGTCTGAAGGCAATAACCAAGCGTGATGGAGATGCCGATGAACAGACCGGCCATCAGTTCCAGGGCGGTAAACCCCCGCAGGTGACGCCAGGACAGCAACGCGAGGGCCAGGGCGGCGATCCCGAAGCGGAAGCCGACGAAGAACATCGGCCCGCTGACGCTCATGGCGATCTGCACGGCCAGGAAGGTGCCGCCCCAGATGACGGTGATCAAAATCAGCACCGCTTCGGCAGCGCCTATGCCCAGAACCTGCTTGCTCACTTCTTCCCCCAAATAGCAAACGGGCGGCCCCAGCATAAAGCAGGCCTAATCGATTTCGATTAAGCCTGCTTTATGCTGAATTCATAAGGGTATGAGCCAAATACGATCACGGTTGATCGCATTTGGCTCGGTCGCACCGCCCGTTCGCCGTTATAGCCTAATTTTCAGGCGGCAGCGGCGGAGATTTCACCGATCAGGCGCGCCAGACGCTTCACGCCCTCTTCGATCTTCTCCGGCGGAACCAGCGAGAAGGCGAAGCGGATGGTGTTCCGGCCCGACCTGTCGGGGAAGAAAGCCGCGCCGGGGACGAAGGCCACCCGTTCCTTTTCGATTGAGGCCGCCAGCAGCGCCGCGCCATCCAGGTGCGGCGGCAGCGTCGCCCAGACGAACATGCCGCCTTCAGGCTTGGTCCAGGTCACACCGGCAGGCATGTATTTCTCAAGCGCCGCCAGCATCGCGTCGCGGCGGGCACGATAGACATCCCGCAGCTTGGCGGTATGGCTGTCGATGATCTCCTGCACGACCTCATGCATGACCATCTGGTTGAGGGTCGAGACATGCAGATCGCTCGCCTGCTTCATCAGCACCAGCTTCTGCACCACCGGGGTCGGGGCGATCACCCAGCCGATGCGCAAGGCTGGCGCGATGGATTTGGAGAAGGTGCCGCAATAGATCACATGACCGTTGGAGGTCGGGTCGCTGAGCGGCGCGCTCTCATTAAGGCGCGAGGTATCAAGCGACAGCAGCGAGGGCACGGCAGCGCCGTCATAACGCAGCTTCTCGTAAGCCGTATCTTCGATAACCGGGATATTGTGGCGATAGGCCAGATCCAGCAGCGCCTTGCGCTGTTCCAGCGACAGGGTGACGCCCGAGGGGTTGCCGAAATCCGGTGTGAGATAGAGGAACTTCGCCCCCTTCTCGAATTCTCGTGCCAGCGCCTTCATATCGAGGCCGGTCTCGTCCAGGGTGACGGTCACATATTCCGGCTCGTACAAGCTGAAAGCCTGGAGCGCGCCCAGATAAGCCGGGTTGGTGACGATGATGCGATCGCCGGGGCCGATGAACAGCTTGCCCAGGAACTCCAGGGCCTGCTGGGAGCCGTTGAGGATCAGGATGTTGTCGGCATGGGTCGCGATGCCCAGGGTCGCCAGATGCTCGGCGATCCACTGGCGCAGCGGGGTATAGCCTTCGGAGATCGAATATTGCAGCGCCTCGGCGCGCTTCTTCGGATCGGCGAAGATCTTGGCATAGGCCGCCGCCATATTGTCGTAGGGGAAGAAAGCCGGATCCGGAATGCCGCCTGCAAACGAGATAATGTCCGGCTGATTGATCAGCTTCAGCAGTTCGCGGATTTCCGACGCCGTCAGCTTCAGCGCGCGTTTGGCGAAAGTATCATTCCAGTCGATGGTCACGGCGGCGTCTCCTCGGTCTTTTGTTCGCCTACCGCCCGTTGGGCTACTTGAGGCGGGGCAGATATTGCGTGTGTTGAAATAAGCCCTAACCGAGACCGCGTCCGACCGGAAGAGGGTTTCGGTTGAAGCTGAATTGCGTCAGACGCATTGACCTATCGGCGATTTGAGCAATAATATTTCAAACCGGCCGTCCATGTGTCGGAATTTCCCTGGTGGCAGCGGTTTCACGCGCAAGCTTGCGTAAGATTCTGTCCCCCTGCGACGCGGCGGCGCTGGCGCATTTTTTTGCAAAAGCTTTTAATGCCACAGCGTTTTTCAACCGTCGGGGTCCGATGCGCATCCTCCTTCTCGGCGCGACCGGCTTCATCGGTCGGCACATTGCGTCCCGCCTCCTGCGTCAGGGCCATGAGGTCGTGGCCGGTGTGCGCGATACCGCCAGCGCCCGGCGCCGGTTTCCAGATATCGCTGTCAGCCGCATCGATCTGGAGCGATTGACCGCACCGGAACAATGGCTCCCCCTGCTCGACGGTATCGATGGCGTGGTCAATTGCGCGGGTATCCTGCAAAGCGGGCGGGACGGCAGCGCCGATGCGATCCATGCCGCCGCTCCGAAAGCCCTGTTCGATGCCTGCGCCCGGCGCGGCATCCGCAAAATCGTCCAGATCTCCGCCGTCAGTGCCGACGATGCCGCGGGCACGGAATATGCCCGCACCAAGAAGGCCGCCGACGATTATCTGCGCAGCCTGGATCTCGATTGGACCGTGCTACGACCCTCGCTGGTCTATGCGCAGGGCAGCTTTGGCGGCACCTCCACCCTACGCGGTCTGGCGGGACTTCCCTTCGTGATGCCCCTGATCGGTGAAGGCGACCAGCGCTTCCAGCCGATCCATGCCGACGATCTGGCCGAAACGGTCGCCCGTAGCCTGACCGACCCCAACCTCTCACACGTGACGCTGGATCCTGTGGGGCCGGAGACTCTGACGCTGAAGGACATGCTGGTTTTGTTGCGCGCCTGGCTGGATTTGCCGCCTGCACGCTTCCTGAAGTTGCCGATGCCCCTCGTCGCAGGCATCGCCAAACTGGGCGATATCGTCGGGCGCGGCCCGATGCGAAGCACCGCGCTGGAGCAGATGACCTACGGCAATGTCTCCGACCCTGCCGCTTTTGCCACAGCGATCGGCTTCACCCCGCGCAAGATGAGCGATGCCCTGCGGGACGCCCCCTCCCATGTGCAGGACCGCTGGCACGCGCGGCTCTATTTCCTGAAACCCCTGCTGACACTGATCCTGATCCTGCTGTGGGCCGGATCGGGCATCGCAGGCCTGCTGAACCCGCCGCCGGGCGGGGATGCCATTCTCGCCAAGCTGGGCCTGCCGCCCCTGATGGCGGATGTTTTCTGCCTGTGGGATCTTCTGATCGCGGCAGCTTTGACCCTTGGTTGGCGCCCGAAGCTGATGGGGCTGGCACAGCTCGCGACGGTCGGCAGCTATACCCTGGGTATCGGCCTGCTGGAGCCCGCGCTCTGGGTGGATGCCTATGGCCCGCTGCTGAAGAACCTGCCCATCCTCGCCGCCATCGCGGCCTGGATGGCGATGCTGGACGAAAAATGACCCTCGATCCCTATTTCCTGCTGAAGACCCTGCATATCCTCAGCTCGACCCTGCTGTTCGGCACCGGGATCGGGACGGCCTTCCATATGTGGGCGACACATCTGCGCGGCGATGTGCGGGCCATCGCCTCGACCGCCAAGAATGTCGTGCTGGCCGATTGGCTCTTCACCACCACGTCCGGCATCGTTCAGCCCTTGAGCGGAATCGGCCTGATCCTGATCGCAGGCCATGATCCCCATGCCTCCTGGCTGCTGGTCACCTATGGGATCTATATCGTGGCGGGCGCCTGCTGGCTGGTCGTGGTGAAGCTGCAGATGGATGTCGCCCGCATCGCCCAGGTAAGCGTGGCGGCCGACACACCCCTTCCGTCCGCCTATTTCAAGGCGATGCGCCTGTGGTTTTGGCTGGGCTGGCCAGCCTTCATCGGACTGGTCGGGGTCTTCTATCTGATGGTCGCCAAGCCGGACCTATGGTGATGCGACAGAGTCCCCATAGAGCGCGGCGATGATATCCGACTGGCCGACGATCCCCAGCAGTTGCTCGGTCTGGTCGAGGATCAGGACCACCGCATTGGTCGTGTCGCTCAGATAGGGAACCATATCGACAATCGGCGTCTCCGGCCCCGTCGATACACCGATCTTTTCCATGATCTGCGCCACGATATGGGGGCGATGGATAAGCGGGCGGCGGCTTGCCTTGAAGAACCAGCGCAGATTGAGCCGCAGATCGCCATAGCGGCTCCAGCCCACATGTTTCAGGAACCCCTCCTGGGTCAGCAGGCCGACGACGCGGCGTTCGGTCCCGATGACCGGCAGCACCCGCAGATGATGGCGGCAGAGCAGATCCCAGGCCTCATGCAACGGTGCATCCTGCGGGATGGTCACGACATCGCGCGACATGATCTCCCCACAGCGCACGGTGCCAAAACGCCGCCGATGGGCATTGCGTTCAGCCTGCCGCAGCACCGCTTCCAGATCTTCCAGATCCACATCGACCAGATGGTCCAGTTGCTGGCGCGCCTGATCCAGATCCTCGGTCGTTAAGCCGACCCGGGACAGGGGAAGCGGATCGCTCGTGCGATGCGGATTCTCGGACGGTTCCTTGCGCAGGTGCGGATAACGGCGGCCGGTCAGATTATTGAAGGCCAGCGCCGCCAGAAGCAGCAGCAAGGAATTCAGCCCGACGGTCCAGAAGGCAAAACCGAAACCCGCTGCCTGGATCGACGGCCCACCCAGGACCGCTGTCAGGGCAACGGCCCCGCCCGGCGGATGCAGGCAGCGCAGCAGCAGCATGGCCGCAATCGCCCCGCCCCCAGCGACGGCTGCAGCAATCAGCGGATCGCCGATCAGCTTTGCGCAGATCACCCCAACGACAGCCGACGCGACATTGCCCCCCAGGATCGACCAGGGTTGCGCCAGCGGGCTGGCCGGCACCGTAAACAGCAGAACCGCCGAAGCCCCCATCGGGGCGATCAGCAACAGGATCTCGTTCAGGCTGCTGGAGGCTATTTTGGCAACGGTGCCCGTGATCAGAATACCAATCAGCGCGCCGATACAGGCCCGCAGACGTTCGGCTGCGCTGATCGGACCAAGATCAGGGATCAGCTCTCGCAGGATGGATAGAGACATTGAAGAACCAAAAGATGCTCGGCGGAAGCCTGTTTATAGACTTAGCCAGGGACTGGCGCACCGCCTAGCTGTGACTAATTCTGTCGCAGTCGCTCCACAACAGCCAGATAGGCTGCCTGCAGTTTGTCGCGTACCGTTGGGCCTTCCGGCGACACTCCCTGCAGATGCTCGACCGTCAGTTCATCCATGAAACGCTGCCACATCTCCGGCCCGCCCTTCTCCAGGACCTCGGCCCGGATGCTCAGATCCTCGCTGACCGGCAGATAACGACGCCCCCAGGCCCCCAGATGCGCCATGATCGGAACCAGGGCGATCGACTTCTCCGTCAGGCTATAGATCGCCTTCTGTTTGTGGCTGGGATCGTCCGCCTTGGTCAGCATCCCCATATCCACCAACATCCGCATGCGGTCCGCCAGGATATTGGTGCTGATCCCTTCGCCCGAGCGCAGCAGCTCGCGGAAATGGCGCCGCCCCCCGAAGATGATGTCCCGCAGGATCAGCAGGCTCCATTTATCGCCGAAAACCTCCAGCGACAGATTGATCGGGCAGCCGGAACGCTGTGTATCGTCCATTTCGAACTCTAGCCTGGGAAAACCGGTTGCATTATCGCACCGCTCTCCCCAGGCATCAAGCGACGGCTAAACCGCCCGCAGATAACGGATCGGCCGTCCCGCCGTCATGGCCTGCGCCGCCCGCACGATCCCATCGGCGTCGATGCCATAGTGGCGGTAGAGATCCTGGATCGTGCCGGTCTGGCCGAAATGTTCTACCCCAAGCGACCGGGTTCGATGCCCATGGACCGAGCCGAGCCAGGCAAGCGTCGCCGGATGCCCGTCGATCAGCGTGATCAGCGCGCAATGGGGCGGCAGATCCTCCAGTAGGCGTTCGATGTGGGAACGCGCCTGCCCATGCCCATTCTCCCGCGCGCGCTGCGCTGCCGTCCAACCGGCGTTCAGGCGGTCGGCAGAGGTGATGGCCAGCAGACCGACATCGCGCCGATCCTCCGCCATCATGCCGACGGCCTGGATCGCCTCCGGTGCCAAAGCGCCGGTATAGGCGATCACCACCTGGGCGTTCGGACCCGGCTTGCGCATCCAATAGCCGCCGTCGACGATATTCCGCGCCAGCTCCGGTGTCATGGTCCGTTGAGGCTGTTCCAGCGGGCGGGTGGAGAGGCGGAAATAGAGCGAGCCGCCGGTCTCGTCCCGCAACCAGGAGCGTTCGGCGATATCGCCCGTCTCGCCCTCGCCTTCCCCATGGCGCTGCATATAGTCGAAGCCGAACCGCATCATCACCGCCAGCTCGTCCAGGAAGGCAGGCTCGAAGGAGCACAGGCCGTCCTGCGCCATGCCCACCAGCGGTGTACTGATCGACTGATGCGCCCCGCCCTCGCCTGCCAGCGACACGCCGGATGGCGTCGCGACCAGCATGAAGCGTGCATCCTGATAGCAGGCGTAATTCATCTGGTCGGCGGCACGCAGGATGAAAGGATCGTAGACCGTGCCAATGGGCAGCAACCGCTCGCCATTGATCGTATGGGACAGGCCCAGCGCCGAAAGCGCAATAAACAGGTTCGATTCGGCGATGCCCAGTTCCAGGTGCTGACCCTTGGGCGAGAATTCCCAAGTATAGGTCGAGGGGATACGTTCGGCCTTGAAGGTATCGGCCATGCTTTCGCGGGCGAACAGCCCCCGCCGATTGACCCAGGCCCCGAGGTTGGTGGAAACCGTCACGTCGGGCGCCGTGGTGACGATACGGCTGGCGAGCGCACTGTCCCCGCGCGCCAACTCGTTCAGGATCTGCCCGAAGCCCATCTGGGTCGAGATTTCCTTGTTCCCTGGTGCCGGGAAAGTCAGCGCATCCGGCACCGGCACTGCAGGTGCACTTAGGCGACGGCGGCCACCGGCAAAGAAGGGGCTTTGATCAACGAAGCGCTGCAGATCATCGGCATCAAGCGTCGCGCCCTCCCACTTGTCCCATTCGTGACCCGCGCGAATGCCGCGCGCCGTCTGAAAGCCCGCCATCTGATCGGGCGTCATCAGGCCCGCATGATTGTCCTTATGCCCCGCCAACGGCAGACCGAAGCCCTTCACCGTGTAGCAGATGAAGCAGACCGGCCGATCATGTTTGCCTGCAGCCTCGAAGGCCTCCAGCAGCGAGGGCATGTCATGGCCGCCCAGATTGCCCATCAGCTGTGCCAGCTCGGCATCCGACCGCTTCTCGATCAGCTTCGTCACGGCCCCCTGATCGCCGATATCGTCCAGCAGCCGTTTGCGCCAGGCAGCCCCGCCCTGGAAGGTCAGCGCGGAATAAAGCTGATTGGGGCAGGCATCGATCCAGTCGCGCAGGCGCTCGCCGCCCGGTTCGGCGAAGGCAGCCTGCATCAGCTTGCCGTGTTTAACGATGACGACGTCCCAGCCGAAGTTGGCGAACATCTGCTCGAACTTGGACCAGAGCCCCTCGCGGATCACGGCATCCAGCGACTGGCGGTTATAATCCACCACCCACCAGGTGTTGCGCAGTCCGTGTTTCCAGCCCTCGATCAGGGCCTCGTAGATATTGCCCTCATCCATCTCCGCATCGCCGATCAGGGAGATCATCCGCCCCTCGGGGCGCCCCTGCATCCAGCCGTGGGAGGTCACATAATCCTGCACCAGGGAGGAAAACAGCGTCTGCGCAACGCCAAGCCCGACGGAGCCCGTGGAGAAATCCACATCGTCCACATCCTTGGTGCGCGAGGGATAGGACTGCACGCCCTTATAGCCGCGGAAATTCTCCAGCTTTTCCCGGGTCTGGTTGCCCGCAAGATACTGGATGGCATGGAAGATGGGCGAGGCGTGGGGCTTGACCGCCACCCGATCCTCGGGCTTCAGCGCGCCGAAATAGAGGGCCGTCATGATGGTAGCCAGCGAGGCGCTCGAGGCCTGATGCCCGCCGACCTTCACATCGCCCGCCGGGCGGATATGGTTCGCGTTATGGATGGTCCAGGTGGCGAGCCAAAGCGCGCGACGCTCGATCTCAGCCAGATAGGGAATACGCGCGTCCTGCTGCTTGCTCATGCCTCGATCCACCCTGGTTTATCCGCACTCATGTTGCGGTTATGGGGGTGAGTTTTGCATGGAACGACTGATGGCTTAAGGGGCCGCGAAGCTCCCGCCAAACTTCGATAGAGCGTGAGCCGTTTTCGCGAAAACACGTAAGATTCTTAGGGGTTCCCCAGAAGACCAGACAGAAACGGTCGTAGATTTTCGCCGCCTCCGGCCATTCGGCTGGAAGCGGCGACGATCCGCCGCTTTGTTATTTCGGATCCGGGATGGTCAGCACCGTTTCCGGCGTGTCGACCACGAAGACCGCGAGTAGCTTTGCTCGCTTCGTCTTGCTGGCATTGAAGCTGACCTCGTGGTGGTCGCCGGGCAGTTCCGCGAAGTTCTCACCAGCACGATAGATACGCTCCGGCCCGCCATTCACCTTGGAGCGGATGGAGCCTTCCAGCACGGTGGCATAGATGAAGGCCGACGCTGCATGGGTGTGGGACGGAGAACCACTGCCCGGCGCATAGTCCACCAGCACGCCCCGCATGCTTTTTCCCGGAACATTCGGAAGTGGATGATCGAAGACCAGAGTGGTCTTAGCATTCGGATCATGGGCAAGGGCACCGGTCGTCAGGGCCAACGAGAGAACGGTCGCCGCAAAAATCTTTTTCAGCATTTTAAGGTCTCCCGTTCAGCGCTGGGCCAGCCAGGTCAGGAAGCTGGTCGGTGCCAGCCAAGCACCCGCATCAGCTACCAGCGAGCGATCATCGACGGGGGTGCCGAAATAACCGGCCTGCGGATCGACGATAATCTGGCGCGGATCCTTATCGGCGCTGAACAGCAGGTTCAACAGCCGCTCGAAGGACATAGCCTCCGGCCCTGCCAGTTCGCGCATCCCGTTTAAAGCCGGGGCGAGAGCAGCCCGCGCAACCGCATCGGCAACATCTTCAGCGGCAATCGGCTGGATCGGTGCCGGGGGGACTCGCGCCGCATCACCAACAGTGGCTCCGGCCGCGATAGCGCCAACAAACTCGAAGAATTGCGTCGCACGCAGGATGCTATAGGGCAGACCGGAGGCTTCGATCATCCGCTCCTGGGCGATCTTGGCGCGGAAATAGCCACTGTGCAGCAGACGCTCGGTGCCGACCACCGACAGGGCTAGAATATGTTTCACACCCGCTTTGGATGCCGCTGCCAGGATATTGCGGGTGGAAGTCTCGAAGAACTCCAGGACCGCCTTGTCTTCGAAAGACGGCGAGTTCGAAACATCCACAACGACGTCCGCCCCCACAGAGGCCGCATCGAGCCCTTCGCCCGTCACGCTGTTGACGCCCTTCGACGGAGAAGCGGCAATAACTTCGTGTCCACGCTGCAGAAGCTTGCTGACGGTCTTGGCACCGATAAGCCCGCTGCCACCAATTACGACGATCTTCATGATCCCTATCCTTGTCTTATCAGGAACGGGTCAATCGCCCGTCTCATCAAGCAAGACGAGACGGGGAAGCGCCCTGTGACACGCGGAGCGTATTTTTTCGAAAAACTTCAGTCTAAGACGACAAAAAGCCCTCACGCATTTCTGCGGAGGGCTTTTTGTATGTATGTAGATTTGGTTGCGGGGACAGGATTTGAACCTGTGACCTTCAGGTTATGAGCCTGACGAGCT